>NZ_JADBRS010000014.1:0-169283 GCF_014930775.1 Enterobacter cloacae complex sp. P38RS | reverse complement strand
AAGGCTTTTATTAATCAATTACATCATATAGTCAAATATTCCATTCGATATAAATACCACAATCGAAGCTTTTTTTATTATATTATACAACAATTCTACCCCAATCATGATCCCATTGAAATCCATATGGGGGATTGTTTATTTTGAGCTTAGGGCTTGAGGTTATTTCAATCTAAACCCATGATATCAAATGCTGCTGCTCATCCGATAAATTACTTAGGCTAGCCCTTTTATCCCAATCCACTAGAGTTTTATAAAAACTTCCCTCCCTCACTAGTAGGGAATATTAATGGAGAAAAAGAAAACACTGAAGACCTCAATTCCAAAATGAAAACTTGATCTTTCCATTTAATATTATCGATAGCAAAATAAAAAGGACCTACTGTAGTCAATGACGAAAAGAACCTGTAAAATGCGGAATTTTTAAAAGTATCAACATCCTTTAATGCGATGGGATAGTTGTTAATTGCTACAAATCCAGTATGAACATCAAGTTTTATTTCTAACATATCTAAACCACCTTGTCTGGAAGTGACTACGTTATATTACGAACTATATATATCCCATAATTTAATAACTTTATCTTATATGAGACTGAAATCTGCCCCCACTTAAAGATCCACCTAATGATGTCTGTTTCTGTGGTATCAGAAGTGTCCAGTTTAGTGATTCTTTCTGCCAATCAGACAAGTTTTTACTGAGTTAGTTTCCGTTTGATACTCGCAACTCTGAACGATTATTAACATAAAGTCTTAGATTATTATAAAAAAATAATTACACTTAAATCTGGTATTTTTAGTCTTTGGAATACCACAAATGTTTGATTATTTTTTTATAGGCGGCTGTCTTTGACATGGGAAATGGCCTCCCATAGGGTCAATTTCAATTCTATTTACCCCATGTGATTTTTTACACCGCATAATTAAATAATTGCGAGTTTTTTTCACCAAGACACACACAATTCATAACTTTATATTATTCCATTTGCAATAATCCCTCCAAGATTTTTCATCTCTAAAACCAGAACGATAATTACAATAAATTGCACCTGAACAATTCCAATGGTCATATGCCGCATTTATATGGCCCCATGCTCCATTTACTGGGAGGTCAACGTTCGTTTTATCTTTAAACCAATCCCTTAATTTTTTTGTAACTTTCCCCTCAGTTTTTTTTTGTTCTCCATCGATTAATTTATAAGGTGCGAAGCTCCAACTACCTATAATAGCATTTTCATCATTAGGTTGAATAAAGTTTATTATCAAATAAATATCACCATGCGCGTTTCCTTTTATGTTAAAAATAGCTCTATAGGAGACTGTATCACATCCTTTATCTGGCCAAGCCTCCCAATTTAAATTATCATTATTCATTATTTCTTTTTTGGTTGTAAGTGGTGTCAGTGCGAGTATTTTTTTGAAGCAAAAAGCGCCTGTATCTATATCAAGATTCATGGTTACATTCCGATATCAAAAGGCTTGCCAATAGGCTCAAGCACAGTTTTATAATTAGAAAGGAAAAACTTTGTTCCTCCTCCCTGACCAAAAACAACAGGATCTTGTGATAATGCTTGTCCCGTTCCAGCTACTGCATCACGTTTTACACGGTACGCCTGAATTTTGCTACGGAATCCAAAGATCCTATGTGGCTGTACCTGCAAACTCTCCCATAGTTTTTGTCTACTACCGCCAGCGGCATCAAGAGTTGCCTTATCAAAATAAAAGCCAGATTGTCCAGGAGCACCACCGTAGATGACGTCACCTTCTTTTAACATTGTGTTAGACCATAAATCGCGTCCTTTGTACTCCCCATGACCTTGCCACTGCCTTCCGAAAGCAGCCTGATTATGGTCATTTGCTTTCGTCGGTGCACATCTTGGTCTCAACCCCCACGGATCCACCCACCCCAGCGCATTCGGCGCATACTGGTAAAGGTTTATCCCCCCCGCCAGCCCTATCGGGTCCTGCTGCGTAAACCGTCCGCAGTCCGGGTCGTAATACCGGAACAGATTGTAGTGCAGCCCTGTCTCACGGTCCAGGTATTGCCCCTGCATCCGCAGGTTCTGAGAATATCCTGATACCTGCGTCTCGCTTTCCCGCAGCAGCTTGCCCCAGGCGCTGTTCACGCCTTCCCAGCGCACCTGCCCTTCGATATCCGTCATCCGCTCCGGCGTGCCGTTGGGCTGGCAGTGGAACCAGAAGATCTCCGGGGCATCAACGCCGTCTATGCGCGCCAGCGGATCGTAGCTGTCCTGATCGCTGTAGACGTAGGTCAGCGGCACGTCCCCGTGCACCTCCTGCAACAGCCGGAACCCTTCCCAGACAAATCGGGTGGTGACCGGCTTGCCGGTTGGCTGTCCGCCCAGCATCTGGCGGCGCGTTTTGCTGATGCGTCGCCCGAGCGGATCGTAGCGGAAGCTGACCTGCGTCTGCGGCCTGTTGCGGTCCCGCGGCTGGCTGATCACCTCCGTCAGGCGGTGCTCACCGTCGTAGCGGTAGTGCCAGCGGGTCTGTCCGTTATCTTTCTCCACGGTGCGGCCGTGGATGTCATAGCGCCAGCGAATACCGTTCAGCTGCGTCAGGCGGTTGTGCGTGACCTTCTCAGCAGTTCCTTCGAGCGGGTTACCCGCCGCATCCCAGCGCCACTGCTCCTGGCCGGGTAGCGTACCGTCCTGAACGAGCAGACGCCCGGCGCTGTCGTACTGCCAGCGGTACCAGCTGAACGGGTTATCGTCCCGCTCTTCCCTCACCAGGTTATTGCGATAGTCGTAATCCCAGCGGCGGGACCAGCGGCGCGGCGACGGGCGCTGGGCATTGCCGGTAAAGACGTCCCGGCGATGCAGTCGGCCAAGACGATCGTATTCGCTGCGGGTGGTCAGCAGCCCCTGCGTGCGGCTGGTTTCACGGTGAAGCTCGTCGCGGGTAAAGTCGGAGACCGACAGCTTATCGAGGGCAATGCTGAGCAGATGCCCGCTGCCGTAGTAGAACTGTTTCAGCTCGCGGCCATCGGGCAGCGTGACGGAGGTGCGGTTGCCCAGCGCGTCATACTCCCACGCCAGTTCGCCGTGCTCGCCCGCTTCGCGCGTGACGCGACCAAGCGCGTCGTACTCAAAGGCAAGCTCCTGCTCTGCCTCGGTGGTCCACGCGTCGACTGAAAGCGCAGGATGCAGCCCAATCCGGCTTAACAGCCCGGACGGCGTGTAGTGGTAGCGGGTCTGCCCTTCTGGCGTGGTGCGGGCGACCAGCTGACCGCTCGCGCTCCAGGCGAAGGCGTGGGTGATAGCCTCCGGATGGCCGGCGGCAAACGTGCGCGCTATCGTGCGTCCGCAGGCATCATAGCGATACTGCGAGGCCACGCCATCAAGCCCTACCTCTTCCAGCAGCAGCGAGTCAGCGCCCCAGCGGAACTGGTACGCTTCGCCGTTCTCGTTTTCCAGGGCAATCAGACGCCCGCGGCTGTCCCAGCGGCGACGGACCTCTTCACCCTGCGTATTACGGGTGGCGGTTAAGCGCCCCGCCTCATCGTATCTGAACTCACTCTCTTTCCCGTCGGCGCCCGCGTGCCTCACCGGCAGGCCACGTTCGTTCCATTTAAGCGACTCCGTCCAGCCTTCCGGACGGTCGAGCTGCACCGGGCGCCCTGCGGCGTCGTAGCGGTAGCGCGTCTCTTCACCGTCGGCGCTAATCTCTGCCACCAGCCAGCCCAGCGGGTGATAGCGATAGCGGGTAATACGCCCGGAACAGTCCGTCGAACGGACAATCTGCCCGGCCTCGTTGTACTCCTGATAGCGGCTGTTGCCGGCGGCATCGACCTCTTCAACGACCTGGCCGAACTCGTCCCGGCGCAGCTGCGTCGTCTGCCCCATCGGATCCAGCACACGCTTCAGTCCGTGGTGTTCGTCGTACCAGAACCGGGTCGCGCTGCCGTCTGCTTCAATGATTGACGAGGGGAGTGCGCGGTGCTCAAGCCAGGTGGTGGTGCGGGTATTGCCGTCGGCATCGATTTCCTGCACCCGGTTGCCCATCTCGTCGTAGACGAAGGTGACGGCGTTGCCGAGCGGATCGATGCGACGCGTCAGAAGCTCGTTATCGTCCCACTCGTAGCGCCAGTTTTCACCGCGCTCGTCGACGTAACACACAATCAGATTCTGCGCGTTCCAGTAGTGGCGTCGCGTCTGGCCGTCGTAGTGCTCGACGGTCGTCAACCCCGCGTCTAAATCGTAGCTAAAGCGGCAGCCATCGCCGGTGCTGGTGCGGTTTTCCACCACGCGCCAGTGATCGAATTGTTTCCAGCGGTATTCGCTCTCCAGCCCCCCCGGCAAGCGGTGCCAGACCATCAGGCCGTGGTCGTTGTAACGGTATTCACGCGTCACCACGCCGGAGGCGTCCGTCGCGCTCGCCAGCTGGCCGCGCGCATCGTAGCCCCACTGCATCAGCGGCCAGGTTTGGTTGCCGTCGAAATGGCTAGCTGCGGTAACCCGCTGCGGGAAACGTTCATCCTCATAGCGCAGGGTGACGTCTATCGCCCGCGGCTCGTCGTGAAGACCAACCAGCCTGCCGTGCTCGTCCCACGCCGTCAGCAGCGCGTTGCCGTATTCATCGCTGAGGGAGGCCAGACGCAGGATAGAAGGATTCGCGCGGGTCGGTTTGTACAGACGCCACACCGCGCCGTCATCGTCGGCAATCGCCACGTCGCCGCTCTCATTGCGGCGGATAATGATGCCTTCGCTGATGCTGTAAAACGCGCGGTCGACAGGCGGCAGCTCGAAGCTCAGCTCGCGCCCGGTTTCATCGAACCAGGTCGCATTGTTATCTTCCAGCGTCAGATAGCTGTCAAAAGTTGTAGCCCAGCCCAGACCGAACAGCCCTTCGCGGGTGGTCAGGCTGTTATAGCTGCGCTGCCAGCGCAGCGGGAAGCGCCCCGGCAGCGAGAAGTCGAGCTCGTCGTCGTCATTCAGCACCTTCACGCCGGTGGCGGCGTGAACCGGGTGCGAGGAGCCAAACACGGCATTCACCGCCATATCCGCCAGCATCCCACCACCTGCCGCCGCCAGCGCACAGGGCATGTTTTTCAGGATCTTGCCCGGACGCCCGCGCAGCAGGGAGAGCGCAATCATCCCCAGCGCCAGACCCGGCGTTTTACCGCTTTTGATATCGCGGACCGTGAGCGTGTCCCCGCCGATGATCACATTCGGGGAGACGTCGTCCGAGACGGTGCCTTCGCAGGTGGTGCGATCTTTCGCGCGCACCGCAGGCTGGCCGTTGATGAAGACGCTTTTGGAGCCTTCCGCCAGATACTGCGGCCCGGAGTGTTTTTCACACGCCACCTTGTCTTCTTCCAGCGGCGAAGTTCCCGCAGCGGCAGAGGCCACGCTCGGCTGCCACATTTCGCTGCCAAACTGTCCGGCGGCGGAAAGCAGCATGCCCGCGTAATCGGCAAAGCTGCCCGGCGACTGCGGCTCAGGGGGCGGGGTATCGGCGGGCGTGAGCGTGCCTGCCGCGCGCGCGGCAGGGATTGCGTTAGTCAGAACGTTGTTCGAACCGGTGGTGATTTTGCCCGCAGGCGACGGCGGGAAAAGCGCATTACCTAACCCTTCCGCGGCATTGCTGATATCGTCTGTGATCCCCGCCACGTTCGCCAGCACACCACCGATAATTCCGCTTAACAGACAGCTGGACCCAATCGCCGCCACGCCCGCTGCGGCGGCTCCGGCACCGAGCAGTGGTGCCGCAGCCGTAGCCGCCAGCCCTACCGCCGCACCGATCACCGCATAGGCGGCACCTTCCGCCACAATGCTGGTGATGTCAGCAAAAATGCTGGAGTGAATAATCTCGTCGCCCTTACGGGCCGCGTTGTTATCGCTCATGCCTTACACATTCCGGTTGTCGTTTAGCGCCAGACTCTGCTTAAGCGCGCTCCAGCGCACCTCGTCCTCTTCAGTGAATGCTCTGAGCGCTGAGAGGGTAAAAATCATCAATACCGGTTTGCCCGGCGTCTGCACGGCCAGCTGTTTTTGCCACAGGCGCTGCCCGTTGCGGTCAAAGGTGGTCTCAACTTCCAGTCCGTTAATGTTTCCGTCTGGCCCGGCTTTTACGCTCCGGAACTCGCTCTGGGCAATCTCACCCATCTGAGGACGCAGCACGTCCCACTGGCGGTGAAACTCTTGTTCGTAGTCGCTGCCATCGGGAATCACGCCGCGGCTGACCACCACGGACAGCCCGCTTTCGTCATCGCGAATGATGTTCATGCTGTTATCCTGCCAGGCAGCAGGAAAAAGGGAAAATGAACCTTCCTGGAGGGTGTATTTCATAAGTGAACTCGGGATGATTAATATTGAGAGAAACAAAAGAGGCCAATCCATGCTGACCTTTTGGCTGGCTGTTTTATTTAAGCCACTGACCTGACTGTTCGACTAAAACATGACTGCCTTTGCTGACAACCAATTTCACAGGTGCATACGTCACGGTATAAGCGATCTCGCCATTCTTGTACGTTGAGCCGATTATTTTACCTGCGTAATCGTGTAACGTTTTACCCCTTAAGGAGATCGTACTGTTATCGCTTTTGCGCACGCCGAGATAAACCATCTCGTCACATTTGCTCTCAAAATGGCCGCATTTGTTTATCAGCGAAATAGTGAATTTATCGGTGTCCAGTTTTCTGGTTTCCGCGTTTTGAACCGAAGCGGCTTTACGTAATGTATACCGCAGCGGGGCATAGTAATTTCCTTTTTGAGGAGGAGTAACTAAACGCCATTCCATTTCACGCCCCTTTATTTCCAGAACAGCCCGTCCACCTACGCCGCCAAATGATGAGTTGAACTTAACGCTGGCACGATTGCCAGCGATCGTACCGCTAAGATTTTGCTCATCATCTTCCGGGCAATCTATGCGGTTTCCTCTCTGGGAGATATAGCAATAAGAGCCGATGATTCGGTTGTCTGATTCAGCTAACCGCAGGGTTAACGTCGAGTCGTTCTTGTATTCGCCAGCCCACTCCCCGTCAAATACGAGTTTTGATTGGCCGAACGTTGCAAAATGCATCGCATTAAATCTGGCTGCCCACTGCTGAATATCGGCATGAATAACCGGGCTATTATCAGATGACTGGTAATGAATAACGTCCGACGTCGGAACCACCCAGGCTGCAAAGATTTTGCCGTCAGGATTGATGACCAGCGCGGATGCATTCTCCTGATAGAGATCTTTTAACCAGCCTTCAACAAACAACCCACCACCTGTGGTGGTATGCGGTTCACCGAAGACATCAAAGTTATCAATAAAGGTCTGGTAATGATTTCCCAGCGTTTTCCTGAGATTGTCTGTCACTTCGCTGTCGTTAACGATGTGACTGACCGTATCGAGCTTATTATATTGCGATAATTCAAGCGCCGTTGTGGTTTCAACGACGCCTGTCAATAACGCCGTGAACAAAACGACTGCCAGATACTTTTTGGTCATAAATCACTCTGAAGTACCATTTTCGTAATTCATTGTTATTTTTACAACCTTACTGTCTTTAAGCTCAAAAGAGAGCAATTTCTTTCCCAATTCATAGGAAACCCACTGCTCCCCGGAATCATTTTCGACCTGACCACTGCCGTAAGCTTTATTAAGTTCATTTATTGTTGAACCAATATGGATCCCGCGAACTGTTTTGCCATCCGGAGCAGTTAACGTAATCTGCGCCACAATATAATCGTCAACACTTCGCTCGGTTTTATCCCACCAGAGATTGGAACTGAATATTCTTAACCCAGTCTTCTGATGCTGGTAGAATTTATAGTTCGTTCCGTCAAAAGGAACTTCACCGACAAAACTACCTTCCACAGAAACTGCAATTTTACGCGCAACCTCAGGAGTCCATCTCTCACCCAGTGCCACAATCTGGTCGTTTAACTGCAGAGAAAAATCATCTTTAGCCAGAATGAGCGGCATAGTCTGAGCCATTACTTCATAACTGCTCAGAAAGGTAGACATGAGGGTAAAAAAAAGAGAGACAGAAAGGCGTTTTTTCACGTTAATCGTCATTTGTTGGATAAATGTTATGCTACTCACTACTTTAAAAAGCAGTGAGTAATGAAATAAACATTTTTAGTCAGCGCTAATAGCGACCCCACCCAAGCAGTCAGGTTTTTTTACCGTGAAACTGAAGCTTATTTTTTGCCCATTCATATCCTTTAGCGCTGTATAACTGGTCACTTCGTTCTCCGAACGGCCTCGTGGATAATCAGTTAACGTCAGTTGCGGATAATGTTTTTTAACAGTGTCGAGAGTGATGCACTGGCCGGACGGTGAAAAATTCAGTAACGGTGCCATCCCGTCACTTTCTTTACTTAAACGTAAATCAATTGCAGTAATGTTCGTTCCATCCGCCAGTTTGATATCGTCGGCATTGTAGAAATTGATATATTCATTTTGTTTCGTTAGCTTGAATGACAACGGAGCGTTATCCAGACTGTTAACGGACAATGTTTTGAGTGATGCGCTCATTTCTTCAATGAACTGCCAAAGATCCTGTTTCTGCATGTTACCTCCTGCCATTCCCGTCGTTAATAAAGCCGCAAGCACCGCACCCGTTTTTAGACTATGGATAATTTTTATCATACCAACCGCCATAATAATCTTCGTAATATTGCCCTGTGGTAGACGTTTGTTCGCCTTTGCCAAAGATACGGCCTATCTGCGTACGCGCTTCACTTTCCTTTATAGCCCCACGTTCGAGAGAATCATAGATACGATTATATTGTGTCTGATTTGCCGGATTGCCTGCAATACCTATATCCCCACCCTTGTTGGCTATGATTTCGCGTTGGACCCGGATATTGTTCAAGGTTGCAGCGCCTTCATCACTGAGTGTGCTGTTGAGATAGGCGTCGCGCGAAGAAAAATCAATGTTGGGTTCATATAAAGCGTGACCACTTTCATGTGACAGAGACTGAACGACTGCATTCGGGTTACCGAGCTCATTTTTATCAACGGTAATAACGCGCTTTTGACGATTGGCAAACGTCCCCTTGCCTGCTTCACCTTCTTCAAATGTCCAGCCTCGTTTCTTTAACGTCGCTATGTCATTTTTCATCGTCGGTGATTTATCGACAAGACTATCTACATCCTTTCCATATCCGCTTGAAGGAACATTGGATGCTGGAGGCGTAGCGTTTTTAGAGGTTTCGGCTGGTGCGCTGGCAGCCACACCAGCCTTACTCTCCTTTCCCGGCGTAAATTTCGCCTGCACCGCCGCATCAATATCCCCTTTATGCCCAGAACCCGGCGCCGTTGTGCCCGGCTTGGTGCCAGAAGTATTCAGATGCAGCTTACCGCCCGTGGTGATATAACCATCCCCTTCCACGAAGAAGTTAAACTCTTTGCCGATCAGGTTAATCTTGCCGTTAGCGTTCAGCTCAATAGCGCTCTCACCTGAGACCAGCCGCAGCTTCGTCCCGGATGCAATAACATACTGCTCGACCGCCGCATCCAGCTTGCCTTTCCCCGTCAGGATCTCGGTTCCACCTTTCACCGCTTGAGTCTGGTTTGCTTCCACACGATGCAGCTCATTTTTCTTCACGTAATGGCTGCGCGCCCCGCCGACGCTGTGCGTTTCATCATTTTTAACGCTGGTATCCATATTGCGCTCGGCCTGGATCCATACCTGTTCTGCGCCCGCTTTATCCTCAAAGCGCAGGGCGTTGGCGTTGTCCACGGAGCCCCCTTTCGTGCGGCTCATAAAGCCCATCTGCGTCGCTGCGGCCGGTAGCGCCCACGGCGGCATGCTCGCGTCGTTATACACGCGGCCGGTAATAATCGGACGGTCCGGGTCGCCGTTGATAAAGTCCACCACCACCTCGTCGCCGACGCGCGGGATCTGCACCCCGCCGTAGCCCTGGCCCGCCCACGCGCTCGACACGCGAACCCAGCAGGAGCTGGTGTCATCGCCCTTCGCCAGCCGGTCCCAGTGGAACTTCACCTTCACCCGGCCATATTTATCCGTCCAGATACTCTCCCCCTTCGGCCCCACCACCTTCGCCGTCTGCGGGCCGTAGGTGCGCGGCCAAGCCGTGCTCTGCGCCGGGCGGTAAACAACCGCCGACGGAATGACCGTGAAATCGGTACGGTGTATGGTCTCCCCCTCGCCGCTCGCGTAGCGGTTCTCCTCGAAGTGGTAGCCCGCTGCCGTCACCAGATACTCCCCGTTGTCGCTGAAGAACGGCGCGTTGGTTAACGTGAAGGTGTGCCCTGGCGCTATCCCCGCCGCCGTGGCGGTGGCCTGAATCTGCTGATGCTCCACCTGCCAGCGCTCCTGACGGATACGGGCATAGAACTCCCCGTGACCTTTGTCCACAAAGCGACCCGGCCAGTCGTACACGTCAATGCTGCCCGGCTTCGGCGACGCCGGGTTCTGCTGGGCCTGGAAAAGCCACGCGTTCGGCTTGCGGAAGTCATAGTCGTCGAGGCTGTAAATCCCCGGCGTCACGCTGTCCTCCAGCGCCCACTGGCTGATGCCCTCTTCATCCGTACTGCCGCCGGACGGCGTCTGGTGGTAAGGAATGACCTCATAGCCGCTGAACGGCTGATGCTGCGTGGCGGCGTCAGTCAGCACCAGGGTGTGCTTGTCCGCATCGTGGCTGAAGTGATACGCAATCCCCTCCAGCTCCATCAGGCGGCTGATGAAGTCCAGGCTCGACTCCTGATACTGCACGCAGTAGTCCCAGACCCGGTAGCTGCCGGTGAGTTTATCCTCAACGTTGACCTGATGCTCACCCAGCAGGGTTTTCACAATCTGCGGCACAGTCTGGCCCTGGAAAATACGCAGGTTACGGTCGCGCTTCATTGGCCACAGGTCCGGCTCCACCGTCAGCTGATACACCGCATAGCGGGTGCCCGTCAGCTCAACGGCGCTGACCGCCACGCGGGTAATTTTTCCGTTAATATAGCGGGACGTCAGCAGATTCTGCGTCGGGATGGTCACCGTGACCGGCTGGCCCAGCAGCTTACTGCGGTCGATGCGTGCGTTCGTGCCGAGCACGGTCAGCGCCAGCGCGAACGACTCGGACATCGCCTCGCGGCCCGTCAGTTTCCAGAAAAGCAGCCCCTCCACCGGGAGCTGAACGGTAATTCGGTTGAGCATAATCATTATTCCACTATGGACTAATCTCAGTGCCAGAAGTTAACTCATTTCAATACGCAAAGCGTAAACGCTGCTGGTTTGATAATGAGTAGCTGTAAGATTGACTTCTCATGCCACAAAAAAACTACTTTTCCTGAATTTTCATCGAGATAAACAGTTACAAGAAAGTATCTTCAGGGGCTCTATCGAACAATTCACCAGCCATTTTGGCGATACGTTCATGTTGTACGAGTTTATTTTTCCACTCCTGCGGAATAGCGGAATAACCATATAATGCTCCCGCTATTTGTCCCGCCGTTGCCGCAACGCTGTCAGCGTCATCGGCAAGATTGGCAGCCAGCAGAATCGCATCCCGGAAATTATCAGTATTCCATACGGACCACATCGCGGCCTCAAGCGTATCGATTACATAACCACTTGAACGAATCTGATCGCGAGTTTTTTTCTTATATTCACCCGCGTTGATAATCATTACACGTGGCTGAAGCGGCATGACATGCGGAGAAAAAATAAAATCTTTATTGCTACCATTAATCATATGCACAAGCAAATAACTTAAATACTGAGTGCTATTTATTGCTTCCGCGGCACCGTGTGTTGCGATACTTTGTTTTTTTGCTTCATAAAACGATTTGTTTAATGATTTTCTAAAAAAAATTGAGACAGGTGCTTGTCTGATAATGGATGCATTACCTGCAGTTTCTGGCGCAGTATTACCGCTCCACCCGGGACCAACAGTTAAATATTGATCTAAAGCAAATCGAGTTGTATTACCTATATCAAAACAGATGCCATTTGAACTGTTATAACCATGCTGATACCAGTCCAGAAGCTTATTCCTGAAGCATATAGTATCAGCATCACCTTTCTCAAGAAGCGTTTCCGCAAGACATAATGCCATGGATGTATCATCCGTCCATTCACCTGCGCGGAGTCGAAATGGCCCACCACCTATCATATCTTTGACATGTGCTTTGTCACGAGGTAAAAATTCAAGCGTTGTACCTACGGCATCTCCAACAGCAAGACCAATAAGCGCACCGACAGCACGATCCCGTGATTCCGCGAGTGAGATGTTACATTGTGGTGTTAAGTCCCATTGTTTTTGTACATCGCAATCAAAAGATGATTCTAATAGTTTATCATTATATTTATACTGCATCTTCTGCTGGACTGAAAGACTGCTAACAGGTAAGTACTTACGATATATATCTACATATTTTAACAATACATTCAAATTAGCATGTAAGTCTATCACCATTCACCCATAATAAAAAATTTTTAATATCAACCCCTAGAATTCATCAGGATATTTCATTTTAAGATTATGTTGTTTCATTCTGTAATTGGCATCAACCTCATGCGGCAGTCTAACCTTTAAGCCTCGGCGGATTTGATCCACAATAAACCAGGCATCCGACAACCTTTCAAAAAACAACTCATCAGAGTTATCGAACTCCTTCACTGCATACATACCGAACGTCATTTCCCATAATTTCGCTTTATCCTTTTCCTTGCCTTCAATTAAATCCCAAAGAAATAATAATTGTTGTACAATAGAGTCGTACATTTGTAAAAGCGGAGAGTGAGGATCCTGATTTTTGACCTCAGCATATCTCTTTTTTGCTAAAATTAATGCTTTTTCAACATAACCAAAGATTGTCATTTTATCCTTTGCATGGGATTTAGTTAAATTAAAGCATCACACCAGATTGAAGTCATTAGATTCCACCGTTTATCATTGGCAATTCTAACTATAAGAAATTATCCTCAGGTGCTCTATCGAATAATTTACCCGCCATTGTAGCTATCCGTTCGTGTTGTACGAGTTTGTTTTTCCAAGCCTGCGGAATACCGGAATAACCATATAATGCTCCCGCTAATTGTCCTGCCGTCGCCGCAACGCTGTCAGCGTCATCGGCAAGATTGGCGGCCAGCAGAATTGCATCCCGGAAGTTGTCAGTATTCCATACGGACCACATCGCGGCCTCAAGCGTATCGATAACATAACCACTTGAACGAATCTGATCGCGAGTTTTTTGCTTATACTCACCCGCATTTATGATCATTACGCGCGCGCACAGTGGGAAAACATGAGGGGAAAAAGCTTCTTCTTTTTGATAACCGTTAATTAAATAGTGCAATACCAATCCGAGAAATTGGCATGCGTTAATTGACTCTACCGCGCCATGCGTTGCTCGACTCTGAGCCTGGGATTCGAAGTAAATCGCACGCAGCGATTTTCGACGAAAGATAGACACCGGTGCTTGACGAATAACCCCAGCATTACCAGCAGTGTGTTTCTCTGTATTACCATACCAGGAAGGTCCGACACGCATATACTGTTCAAGTGCGAATCGCGTCGTATTCCCGATATCGAAGCACCGACCATTACTACTATTCTCTCCGTCAAGATACCATTTCAGGAGATATTTTCTAAGCACATCGGTGTGCATTCTGTTTTCTGAAAGATAAGTCTCTGCCAGACATAATGCCATGGACGTATCATCTGTCCATTCACCAGGTTTTAATTGAAAAGGTCCCCCACCAATCATATCCGCTACATGTTCGCTGTCTCTGCGTTTAAATTCAAGAGTAGTGCCAACTGCATCTCCAACAGCCAAACCCACTAACGCCCCAAGTGCTTTATCGCGTGAAACATCTTCATTTGTGATTAAAGGTAATATTTCATCCCATACATGAGAGGAATTTGAATCATCAATGCTGCTTCTTATTACCTTACGAACATTAACTGGCATGTAGTTACGATAACGATCGGCATAATGATTAATTACTGAGTCTTCGCTGTAAAGATCTATCATCCCGCACCCTTTAATCAAACGTTGTTTACCACTTGCGATATCGTTTTTGCCTTTTCAAATACTCAACGTCTTGCTCATGAGGGAGAATAAACTTCAATCCTTTTCCCATTTGCGAAGCTATATAATTAACATTGGACAAATGCTGAGCAAGTTCTGCATCGGTTGTATCAAACTCTTTTGACGCAAGCACTCCAAGATTTAATTTGTGCAATTTACTTTTATCTTTCTCAGACCCCGTTAGAATAGACTTAATATAGTCCAACTGATTCTTCGCCATAACATATAAAGAAAATGTAGGGTTTTCATATAATCGATGATTAATTGCATCAATAGCATCATTGATATAATCCAGCGCGGTGTAATTTTCTTTACTCATGAGTCACCTCAAATACTGCCCTGGCGATGGCCTGAACCTGCGGATGCTCCACTTCTACCTGTTATACAGCATAGTGCGTGCCCGTTCTCTCAACGGCACCGTTCGCCACATGGATAATCTTGCCGTTAACATAGCGGGATGTCAGTTTTCAGAACAGAATATCCACTCCCGCGAGCTGAACGATAGTTCAGCTGAGCATGATTTTTTATTCCACGATGATCTGTTCTCAGTGCCTGAAGTTAACTAATCCTCAGAACGAGGGCGGTTATGATATTATTTCTGTGAAACAAAAAATAAAACCACATTTCTATGGTTTTATTTAGATGGCCATGAATTAACTTTGTCAGCTCATCGTTTTTCTATGCGAAACGTAGAAAGAATGATTTCCATGCATCGTTTATTGGCTTCGTAATAATAATCCTGATGATTACGATGAGGCCCAACCACCTCAACGTAACACCACAAATCATTCATTTTAAAGATACGCATATCGTAATAAGCCCTGATATTCTCAGCAGCACTGACTACCTCTCCCGTACAGCTATAAAGATCGCCTGTAAACGAGGGATTGATATCATTTGGGATGCTGGCAATGTCCGATGTCGTAAGAGAGACCGCACTATCGTGGCGGTTAAAGCGCGCAGTTGCTTCATCGAAAATAGCCTGCGCAGCGGGATAATCAGCCTGACGGAAAAGACAGAAATTAATCACTCCATGGTTGACGTTACCTATTGTGTGTTCAATTACCAGACGATTATCATCCAGCGTATTCACCAGCCATGAATCCGGAATTTTAAATCCACTGTCATTTTTGTTGCTAAGGCTGACTGTTTTCAACAGTTCTGAAAGCATCAAATTGCTGCGATGCAGTAAATCCCAGTTGATAGCAATCAGGAAAATAGTATCGGCAATAGTGTTGTAATCTTTCGACGCACAAGCCGTTTTCAAAAGGAAGTAATTTCCCCCACCATTTACAGGATTATAATCCTTCTGCACCGTATACCGTGAAACGACCTCATCACCCGATGGCATCGTTTTAATGGACAGGATATCCGCAAACTTCCCGCTTCCTGAAGGATGCGTAATTATTCTTTGGCTCAGTACTTTCTCACCCATTAAATCGAGCTTATTTATAAGCCAGTCTGACGCATTCATCTCCCACTGACAGTGTTCATATGCAGCCCAGACTTCAATATAGGGGCCGGTGTCATCGGCGATGTATCGTCCGATATTCGTCAGCCCAACCTCCTGAAATGTGATCGGCTTTAACTCTGCTGGCTTAACATTCTGGGGTAACAATAGCCAGTAATGAAGCATCTCTTTTTCTGCAGAGGTATAGAGACATTTCCAGAAATTTTCCCGAATCTCTTTTTCCTGATCCTTCATCTCAAGAGGAAAAAAATATTGTTTTTCAGCAACCATAATGCAACCTCACTCGTCGCGCTTACTTAAGCCATAAACCCGAAAACATAAGGAAGCTTCCGAGGGTAATTAAGCTTTTAGCAAAGATAAGTAAGCCAGGCGCCACGGCACGTGTCATAGACGATAATTTTTCATAATTTTCCGCGTTGTATCTTTTGTGCCCCCCCATAATCCCGGAAAATAACGTGCAGAGCAGCACTACTGTTATCTTTAATCCCCAAACACACAAGAAAGACATGGATAAGATGATCGAATAATGCTTGGCCGTTGCGACGGAAAATAATGACATTGACTGAGCAAGCCATTTCAACGTAAAGCCAATGACGACCGTAGCCACTAACACTAGAACGAACATTAACCCCGCAAGGAGCCACTGCTTTTTGTTAAATAAATCTTTTCCATTCCAGATAAGCGCTAGCGTCCAAATCATAAAGACTATAAAGAAAAACCAATGCATCACAACGTTCCCCATTTACACATTTTAATCTCCTATCAGGACTGTAACACAGCCAGTCTTAATCACACCATCGCCACTGCCCGCCGCTGGGGACGGCTTACTTTCATCATCGTCATAAATCCAGTCAAGGATCGGTTTGAGAGCAAATTTGATACTGGCATCCCCTCCCAGACCGAGCGCCGCTGCAAGCTCACCGGACACCTTAAGGTTAAATGAATAATCAGTGCTATCAATCCAGGTTCCCACGCCTGCAGAAGCGCCAGCGCTCCCTGCACTCCCTGAAAGTTTGCCATCGGCAACGACTACGCCATAAAAATCGGCTTTAGCCATCGCCTCTCCTTTGACCGCCGCGGCTTCTGCGCCAAGTTCAACATTAAAACCATAACGCCCTTTATTTCCGTCATATAGTTCACTGACGGCCTTCGCTTCAGCGGTTGCCAGGTATACATCCCCACCGACGCCGCCGTATTGTTGCCCTTCTTTTCCAATGCTTCCCGAGGCGCCATATTGTATTGCGGTGGCGTTTGCATTGAGATTAATCGCCCCGTAATCAGCTCGATCGGTCACTAACGTGCCGCTGGCAGTCGCCACCCCTACTTTAGTACGTACCTCGCCTTTATATTTATCCTGACTTTTTGTATTCCCGACCGTGATATCGGCAAGTGCGAATCCGGCTGAAGCCGTATCGGGTTTTCCAAAGCCGGATTTATCTTCAAGGCTTGCATAGGCGCCAAGCACACGGGCGTCGTAAACATCACCATGTATAGCACCATCTTTACCCGCATCCTTCGCCGCCGTTCCGCCCCAGTATTGCGGAGGTGCGGGTTGAGTGGATGCGACCGCAGGGGTCGCTGAGGTATTGCAACCCGTCTTGTCACCTTCCCTGGCGAGAGGCAAACCATTCACAAATACCGTTGTTGAACCACTGAGAATACTTCCCTGACCATGTTGGGAGCATGAAAGCGGGTCGCCTTTTCGTGCTGCCGGAAATCCGCCAATAATTACGTTGGGACTTCCGCTTTGAATTGGGCCAGTATGTGCGCTGGAATCAATGCGCGCTCTGGCGGCTGGTTTTCCCATAATAGCGTTCTCTGTACGCAGATTAACTGTTAACTTTTACAATCGCGCCCTTAATATCGGTAAGGTTAGTTCCCGTTATACTCACCGTATCATTTGCTTTGAGCTCGGTATTGATCCCATCACCTAGTCTTGTAAGCTCATCACCTTTGAAGATGGCTTGTTCCACAGCCTCTGCTTTGAGGTTGCCTTGGCCTACGTGAATCTCAATGGTATCCGGGGCGATCAGAATATAGTTGTCTTTAACTTTGAGTTTAATCGTGGTCACAGATTCCAGCAGCGCGTTACCTTCTTTATCCATGGTCAAGACGGTTTGATCTTTCCCAACGTTTATAACGTGCTTGTTACCAATATTATGCGTTTCATTATTACCTACATCTGATTTCAGGTTCCGCTTAATCGTAATATTCTCATCCTGTCCGATGGTTTTTCTACGATCGACACCGACATCATGAGTTTCAGAATTTTCAATATCCGTATCCATATTTTTTTCTGCATGGATCCAGATCTGCTCGTGCCCGGCTTTATCTTCAAAACGGAGAATATTGGCATTGTCTTTATGGCCATCTTTGCTGCGGCTATAAAAGCCCATCTGCGTCGCCGCAGCCGGAAGCGCCCACGGCGGCATGCTTGCGTCGTTATACACGCGGCCGGTAATAATCGGACGGTCCGGGTCGCCGTTGATAAAGTCCACCACCACCTCGTCGCCGACGCGCGGGATCTGCACCCCGCCGTAGCCCTGGCCTGCCCACGCGCTCGACACGCGAACCCAGCAGGAGCTGGTGTCATCGCCCTTCGCCAGCCGGTCCCAGTGGAACTTCACCTTCACCCGGCCATATTTATCCGTCCAGATACTCTCCCCCTTCGGCCCCACCACCTTCGCCGTCTGCGGGCCGTAGGTGCGTGGCCACGCCGTGCTCTGCGCCGGGCGGTAAACCACCGCCGACGGAATGACCGTGAAATCGGTACGGTGTATGGTCTCCCCCTCGCCGCTGGCGTAGCGGTTCTCCTCGAAGTGGTAGCCCGCCGCCGTCACCAGATACTCCCCGTTGTCGCTGAAGAACGGCGCGTTGGTTAACGTGAAGGTGTGTCCGGGCGCAATCCCCGCCGCCGTGGCGGTGGCCTGAATCTGCTGATGCTCCACCTGCCAGCGCTCCTGACGGATACGGGCATAAAACTCCCCGTGACCTTTGTCCACAAAGCGACCCGGCCAGTCGTACACGTCAATGCTGCCCGGCTTCGGCGACGCCGGGTTCTGCTGGGCCTGGAACAGCCACGCGTTCGGCTTGCGGAAGTCATAGTCGTCGAGGCTGTAAATCCCCGGCGTCACGCTGTCCTCCAGCGCCCACTGGCTGATGCCCTCTTCGTCCGTGCTGCCGCCTGACGGCGTCTGGTGGTACGGGATGACCTCGTAGCCGCTGAACGGCTGATGCTGCGTCGCGGCGTCGGTCAGCACCAGGGTGTGCTTGTCCGCATCGTGGCTGAAGTGATAGGCGATCCCCTCCAGCTCCATCAGGCGGCTGATGAAGTCCAGGCTCGACTCCTGATACTGTACGCAGTAGTCCCAGACCCGGTAGCTGCCGGTGAGCTTATCCTCAACGTTGACCTGATGCTCGCCCAGTAAGGTTTTCACAATCTGCGGCACCGTCTGCCCCTGGAAGATACGCAGGTTACGGTCGCGCTTCATCGGCCACAGGTCCGGCTCCACCGTCAGCTGGTACACCGCATAGCGGGTGCCCGTCAGCTCAACGGCGCTGACCGCCACGCGGGTAATCTTGCCGTTAATATAGCGGGACGTCAGCAGGCTCTGCGTCGGGATGGTCACCGTGACCGGCTGGCCCAGCAGCTTACTGCGGTCAATGCGCGCGTCCGTGCCGAGTACGGTCAGCGTCAGCGCGAACGACTCGGACATCGCCTCGCGGCCCGTCAGTTTCCAGAACAGAAGCCCCTCCACCGGGAGCTGAACGGTAATTCGGTTGAGCATAATCTTTATTCCATTTAGCTTATGCGATGCAAAAAAGCGGGTCGCATCTCTGATAAAGCATCATTCAAGAAAGGGGCTTTTCCCGCTCGTTCATCCAAAAAACAAGAGAGTAGATTTTCAGTGACTCTGATGTGACAAATAACCCTACATTCAACCAGACGTTTGAAATTCCAAACACGCTTACTAAAAGAGGGAAAAATGAGACTGAACATCTGAATGAAATCAAACGAAATAATTCCTGAGCAAGAGCAAATTTGACTGCGCCGTTCTTTCGTTTGAAGAATAACCAGGCCGAAGCAAACAAAGAGAGTAGTAAAAGTAAGTCAAGCACAAAAAAAAGCATGACCAAAATGCTGAAACCATCACCTGCAAAATAATTCAACGAAGCACTAAATGCTTTTGCGTCAGAAAGAAATGGGATTCTGTTGTGGCGTACTGAATTCGCGCAATAAATTAAAATTGCGAGAAGATCCATACTTCCCCAGAAATACCCTGATTTACTCTTTAAATGAGCGACATTTTGTATATGCACGTAATTAACACTGACAAAAATGGAATTCCGCATCTTCGCTTCAGCTAACTCTCCGGGGTCGGAGACAAAAGGGCCTGTCGTTTTTCACTGACGGTGGTCAATTAAGACCACCGCTACTAAGCCAACTGAGCTTTCAATCCTAAAGCGATTTTGTACATAAAGAGGAGAGACGCTCTTCGAACACCTTTGGAATAAGTCTCTGGCCTTGAAGATCGTGCATTACTAAGGATTCACCAGCCAGGTGCCCGGCTTGCTGATATCCAGCGTCTGGCTGCGCGTTCTCCCGTTGCCCTGCAGTTCAATCTTCGCCTCTCCGGCTGGCAGCTTGAGCGAGGCATAGCCGTTGGTCGCCGGACGCAGCGCTTTTGGTTCGCCGTTCACTTTCAGCATTTCACCGTCCTGGATACGGATATAGACCAGCGCAATCGGGCTCGCGGCAGGCGGTGGCGTCTGCTGTGCCGTCGCCGGCTCGCTCACCGTCGCCGTTTCTGGCTTCACCTCTGGCGCGTTCGCGGCAGTTTCTGTCGGACGCGTCTCTGACGGAGCCTGGGCAGACTGCTCAGGCGCATCATTCCCACCGCTGAACAGCATCGCCCCGGCGACAACGCCCACCAGCACGCCCGCGGCAACCATGCCCGGGATCTTATAGCGACGCCAGTCGAGCACCGAAGCTGGCTTCTCTTCCTCTACCGGAACCAGCATGGTGCCGGTCTTTTTGGCGGTGAGCACGTCGTTGATCCCGGCGACCGGCATCTCAATCAGCGCCGCGAATTCGTCGATAGACTGCGGACGGTCCTCCATGTGCAGCGCCAGCGCGCGGTCGATGGCCTGCAGCAGCGGAATGGAGTAGCCCTGCGGCATGATTTCCACCAGCGGCTTACAGGTATCCTGGATGGAGCGCACCACGCTGACCGGCGGCGGAGAACCCACAATCAGGGTACGCAGCACCGCGCCGAGGGCGTAAATATCCGTCCACGGCCCCTGCTCGCTCTCGTTGTCGTCGGTGTACTGCTCAATCGGCGCAAAGCCGGGGCGCAGCATGGTTTCCGTTTCGTCGGAAAGGTTACCGATGGTGCGGCGCGCGGAGCCGAAATCGAGCAGCACCGGCAGGCCGTTATCCTGGATCTGAATGTTATCCAGAGAGATATCACGGTGCAGATAGCCTTCGTCGTGGATGGTCTTGATCGCGCCGAACAGCATCGGCAGCGTGCGGCGGATCCAGGCCTCGTTGATCAGCTCCGGTTTTTCTTCGCGCAGGCGTGAAAGCGTGGTGCCGCTGTAAAACAGCGTCCCCATGTAGGCCGTGTCGTTTTGCACCCAGAAACGCAGGACGTGCAGCAGGTTCGGGTGGTTAAACCGCGCCAGCAGACGCGCTTCCTGAATAAAGCTGTTCAGGCCCGCGGAAAATGCTTTGCCAAAGCGCTCGCTGCGCAGCACCAGGGTCATGTCGTCGCCGCGCACGGCGAGCGAGGAAGGCATAAATTCTTTGATAGCGATAGTGCGTTCGAGCTGGTGATCCCACGCGCGATAGACAATGCCAAAACCGCCGCCGCCGATCACCTCTTTGATTTCAAACTCGTTGAAGCGGTACCCGACCGGGAGCGCGTTTGGGACAGTCCGATTGTTATCATTATCCGTCATCTTTTACAGTTCTCTTGATGATTATTACGCGGCAAACTGACAGTGAAACTCGCCCTGCTCGCAGGTGACATGCAGGCGTCGGAACTGCTCGTCGCTGCGGCTGGCGGTAAGTAAGATCTGGCTCATCTGAGGCAGCAGGGTGTTAGTCAGAATAGCATCCACCATGCGGCCACCGGACTCCACCTCGGTGCAGCGCTGAACAATCTGTTCCACCACGCTGTCGTCAAACTCAGAAATAATGCTGTGATTCTCTTCCAGACGACGCTGAATGCGCTTGAGCTGCAGGCGCACAATCTGCCCGAGCATCTCGTCGCTGAGCGGGTAGTACGGCACCACCAGCAGGCGGCCCAGCAGCGCCGGCGGGAATACTTCCAGCAGCGGCTGGCGCAGCGCGCCGCTTAACGCGTCAGGCTCCGGCATCAGCTCCGGATCGGCGCACATGGCGCTTATCAGCTCGGTACCCACGTTGGACGTCAGAATGATAATGGTGTTACGGAAATCAATGTGGCGCCCCTCGCCGTCCTCCATCCAGCCTTTGTCGAAGACCTGGAAGAAGATCTCATGGACGTCCGGGTGCGCTTTTTCAATTTCGTCCAGCAGCACCACGCTGTAAGGGCGACGGCGCACGGCCTCGGTTAACACGCCGCCTTCACCATACCCTACGTATCCCGGAGGCGCACCTTTTAAGGTGGAAACGGTGTGCGCTTCCTGGAACTCGCTCATGTTGATAGTGATGACGTTCTGCTCGCCGCCGTACAGAGATTCCGCCAGCGCCAGCGCGGTTTCAGTTTTCCCGACGCCGGACGGGCCGCACAGCATAAAGACGCCCACCGGTTTGTTCGGATCGTCGAGCTTCGCCCGCGAGGTTTTCACGCGTCGGGCAATGAGATCCAGCCCGTGACGCTGGCCGATAACGCGCTGGTTCAGCGTATCGGCAAGGTTCAGCACCGCGTCGATCTCGTTTTTCACCATCCGGCCCAGCGGGATCCCGGTCCAGTCAGAGACGACTGCGGCGACCACGTTTTCATCTACCGCGGCAAACAGCAGCGGCTCGTCACCCTGTAAGGCGTTCAGCGCCTGCTGCTGCTCCGCCAGCTGGCCGCGCAGCTCGGCGGTCTCTTCCTCGCCCGCCGCAAACAGCGCGGCGCGCAGGCGGATGATCTCCTGCACCAGACCGCGCTCGTCTTCCCAGCGCCGGGCCAGAGCTTCGCGTTTTGTTTCATACGCGTCGCGCTCTGTGATTAACGACGCTACGCGGTCGGCCTCACCGGCGCCGACGCGCGCTTCGCGTTCAGCAATTTCAATTTCCACGTCCAGCGCGGCAAGATGGCGCAGGCAGTCTTCCAGCTGCGCCGGCGGCGCGCTCTGGCTGACCGCGACGCGGGCGCAGGCGGTATCGAGCAGGGCTACGGCTTTGTCCGGCAGCTGACGCGCCGGAATGTAGCGATGGGACAGCTTCACCGCCGCGCTGACCGCTTCGTCGAGCAGCAGGACCTGGTGGTGCGTCTCCAGCGGCGACACGGTGCTGCGCAGCATCAGAATCGCTTTCGCTTCGTCCGGCTCGTGAACCTGTACGGTCTGGAAACGGCGGGTCAGCGCCGGGTCTTTCTCAATGTACTTTTTGTATTCCGCCCAGGTGGTGGCACCGATGGTGCGTAGCTGACCGCGCGCCAGGGCCGGCTTCAGCAGGTTCGCCGCATCGCCTGTTCCCTGCTGGCCGCCTGCACCAATCAGAGTGTGGATCTCATCGATAAACAGAATAATCGGCGTGGCGCTGGACTGGACTTCGTTAATGAGCGCCTGCAAACGGGCTTCAAACTCGCCTTTCATGCCCGCGCCTGCCTGCAGCATGCCGATATCCAGCAGCCACAGCTGAATGTTCTGCAGTGGCTCCGGCACGTCGCCGTCGGCGATACGCAGCGCCAGCCCTTCAACGACTGCGGTTTTGCCGACCCCGGCCTCCCCGGTCAGCAGCGGGTTGTTCTGGCGGCGGCGCATCAGGATATCCACCATCTGGCGGATCTCCTCGTCGCGCCCGACAACCGGGTCAATCTTCCCGTCGCGGGCGCGAGCGGTCAGGTCCTGGCCGTACTGGGCCAGCGTACCCTGAGCCGCCGGGACCGCACCCGCGGGTGCGTCGACGGCGGCAGCGGCCTGCTGCGTCTCTTTGCTGTTGGCGCAAATAGCGTCGAACTGCTCGATCAGAACTTCGACGTTGAGGCGGGTGAACTGCAACGAGATGCTTTTCAGCACGTTGGCCAGATTCCAGGTCTTGAGGATGCCGATCAGCAAATGGCCGCCGCGAATGCGGCTGACGCCAAACTTCAGCGAGCCGAAGACCCAGGCGCGCTCCACGGCGCTGTCGATATGTTCGGAGAGATCGGAAACGGAACTTGCGCCGCGCGGCAGAGCGTCCAGCGCCGCCACGATATCGCGCGTTAACTGCTGTTCGTCGAGGGCAAAGTGGCGGATGACCTGCTGCAGATCGCCATCCTGCTGCTGCATCAGCTGATGCAGCCAGTGCACCAGCTCAACGTAGGGGTTGCCGCGCAGCTTACAGAAGGCAGTCGCGCTTTCCAGAGAGGTAAATAACAGCGTATCCAGTTTGCCGAAAAGCACGGCACGGCTAATTTCTGACATGTTCGGTTCCGTTGATAACAATGCGTTAGAAAAATTTATCGCTCTGCGCGATACACCAGATCGCCACGCGGGACAGGCTGCGGCTGATGCCCCAGCCAGGTGTTAAAGCCTAATCGCCCATCGCTGCCGAGCGTGGTGCCCTGCACCGCGTCTTCACGCAGGATCACCCGTGTTTCCCATTCAAACTCAATTCCCGCGTACTGGCGCACCCAGTCGCGCAGCTCGGTGACCCACGCTTCGCCCGGCAGAAAGCGGTTGTACTCCTCCGCGCTCAGCGGGCCAATCTCGATACGAAACTTATGCTGCACGTCGCGGACGGCGACGCCGAGAAAAGCGGATTCCCCCATGCGCGGCATGCGGCGTCCTGCTCCCAGCTGCGCCTGCTCGCGGGTGGAGAGCGGCATCCACTGCGGCACGTTGCTCACCAGCTTAACCGGCGCTTTAAAATAGCTGCGCAGGATCTTCTCCAGCCCTTCCGGATCCCGCCCGTGGCGGGTCAGGTGCCCGGCGTGGGTAAAGCGGGCATGGGCGCTCAGGCTGCCCTTGTTCATCTGACCCGGCTGCCCCATGCCGATCAGCGACGCCAGGTAGCCCTCAAAGCGCTTATTGTCGGCGCGATCGAGGGAAACGGCAGGCTGCGCATCCGCCCAGGCGCGGTAAAACAGCAGCGCCAGACGATGATGGAACAGATCGGCAAACGCGCTGAGGCTGGTGTCCTGGTGATGATGAATCCGCTCGCGGGCATACTCGGTCATGTGGACCGGCAGCGGGCCGTTCGGGCCAAACAGGCCAAAACTGAGGATCGACACCTCATGCAGCCCGCTTTCCTCACGCTGTCGTACCTGGGCCAGCGTCGACGGCGCAAAGCTCATTGAGGGCTGCTGGCCAATGCGCAGCGGCTCAAATTTCGGCAGCGGCGCGCGTCCCAGCGGGTAGCGCTCGCCGCCCTGTGCATCAATGCGCCTTAACAGCTGAAACAGATCGTAGCGCCAGGGCGTCTCGCGGACCCCGTGCCAGAACGTATCCGGCAGCTTCGTCAGGCGATGCACGCGCAGCGGTGCGGTGGCAGCGTCACTCATACCAGCGCCCTTTTACCCATGCGCGGCGCCCAGTAGCCTATCTCGCCGCGCTGCTGACTCTTCAGGGTGAACTCGGTGAAGCTGTTGATGGAGACCAGGCGGGCAAAAAGGCGCTCCATCACGCTGCCGAAAAGCCACGGGCTGGCGCCGGAAAACGCCCGCTCGTCCACCGTCAGGGTGATGCCAATTCCGCGGGCGAAAACGACCGGACCGGGTTCAGGCACGCGGCGGTGTACCGGCTCCAGCACGCAGTGGCGAACCCCCTCCACCTGACGCGCAACCGGCGTTTCGGCCAGGTTGGCGTACAGACCTAACAGCTGGCGCAGCGCCGCTGCCCCCTCTTCATTTTCGCTGTCCATCAGGCTGAGGTAGTTCATCTGCAGCTGGCTGATGAGCCGCCAGGTGCTGAACCCTTCCGCCAGCGCCGGACGCGGCGGCGTCGGGCCTTTGCGCAGGGTTAACCCCTTCACCGGCATGGAGTCGGCCATAATGAACTGCCCGAGCTCCTGCTGGAGCATCAGCGGCAGGTCGCGGCTGGTACAGAGCACCTCGGCAGAGATGTAGCGCAGGTTTTCCTGCCACGGGGCATGCTGCTCATCCACCAGCGAGACAAAGACTTCCGAGCCGATATAGCCGGTACGGGTGCCGTAGCGCAGGGCGTGCTCGGAGAGCACGCGCTGTTCCCGGCGCAGGGAAAAATAGGCCCCGTAGTTGCCCGCGTCGCCGCTCCAGGTACTCCAGAACGGACGAAACGTCTGGTCGTCGCGCTGGCCGTCGGCGCTGCCAAAAATTTTATTTACCGCATAAATTTCGTAGTCCAGCGGGCGGATGTTATCGACTACCAGATGGTATTCATGCTGGCCTTCATTCAGCTTCTGCCGGGCCGCCACTTTCGGGAACAGGTTGATGACCGGCGTGCAGTGCAGCGCCAGATGGCTGGCGTCGACCACGCGCTCCAGCTGTTCATCCGACTTATCCAGCAGAATGAAGATATCGAAGGCTTTTTCGTTTTCACAGCGCTGGATAAGTGTGCTCAGACCGCTCAGGCTGATAAAGCGGAAGCGGGCCGGAAACGCAAAATACTCCTGCAGCAGACGGTAGCCGTCAAAGTTGCGCAGATCGTCCGGGAGGAGCGCCTGGTCCGGCGCAAAGCCCTCCTGACGCAGCGCATCCGTTGCCAGCAGCTGTCGCTGCGGCTGCGGGCTGACCGTCTGGCAGACGATCCCGGCGTGGTGCTCCATCACCAGCTCCAGCAGCTTCAGCGCCTCAATGTCCGGGCCGCTGAGGAAAAACTCCAGCCGGTCAAAATTCAGGTGCCCGAGATTTTGCGGGCCGTCGCAGGCAATGCGGATCCGCAAGGCGCTGTTGATCCCCCGCTGGCTTAAGCCGAGCTGCGCCAGCGGCAGGTCAGCGGGCACGCCGCCGAGCTCCACTTTGTCGATTTTCAGCGGCAGCAGATTGACCTCGTGCGCGGTGGTATAGCTGCAGGTTACGCCGGTTTTTTTCAGCGCCAGGCTGTCCATCATGGTGCCGCGCGGCACGATAAAGCCGTTGCTCAGATCGCCGCGGCTGCTGTCGGGCTCAATTTCCGCAATCGCCATTGAAGGGGTGGGCGCGAGGTAGTTCGGCGCGATCATCTCCAGCAGACGCTGGGAGAAACGCGGAAACTCCGCGTCCATTTTCATTTGCACGCGGGAGGTCAGAAACGCGAAACCTTCCATCAGGCGTTCGGTGTACGGGTCCGCCACTTCGATGCCGCGCATGCCCAGCCGCCCGGCGACCTTCGGATAGCGTTCGGCAAACTCGGCCCCCATTTCGCGCAGGTAGGCCAGCTCACGGTTGTAATATTCGAGCAGTTTACTTTCCATGATTACCCCGCATCTTTCAGTTCAAAATGGCCGTTTTCCAGATCGACATCGGTGCGAAACAGAAACTCCAGCGGGTACGGCACACACCATAAGCGCCCTTTAATCTCAATGGAGAGCACGTTGTGCAGATCCAGCGAGGAGGTATCCGACACGCAGCGGACCTGCAGCCCCTGCGGCAAAATGCGCGGTTCAAAATTGATGATGGCCTCAGTGAGCTTGCGCTGAATGTCGTGCCATTCGATGTCCGACATCCTCTTCCCGGCGAGCGGCGCGACGCCGAAGTTAACCACCGAGCGGCTCACGTGCGGTAGCGCGCTTAAATCGCCGGAGGCATCGTGGTTGATGGTGTTAAACAGCCACTGCAAATCCCGCAGCACGTTACGACGCAGCGCGGCGTGGGTGATCAGGTTGCTGTTGGCCGGCTCGCGTTTTTTTTCCGGATCGTTATCGGTGAGGCGATCGAGCAGCGAAGGCTGCATTTTGTCGCGCGCCCCCACCTTCTCCTGCCTGCTGCGGGCTTGCCAGCCGCTGCGCAGCAGATCGCCTTCGCCAGCGGGATTACTCATCGTCTCCATCCATCGCAAACGACACGAGGCTTAACGACAGCAACGGGCTTTCGCTTTGCTCGCTGAGCCAGGCTTTCTGGCCCATCCCTTCGTACAGGGTGCCGTCCTCGTCGAGCGGCTGCCACTCGGTAGTGCGGCCCAGTTTGATCGCATCCGACGCATCGGCAGCAAACGGGTAACGCGCCGGGATCTGACATACCTGCTCCGTACCGTCAGTCAGGCGCACCAGCGCGTGACGCCAGACCAGATCGGTCACGCTGGCAGGCGCCTGGAAACGGATCTCGGCGATAGCGTTAAACGGCAGCCAGAAATAGCGGCCGTTCACGATGGTTTCGCACACCGGGCCGAGACGGGCATCGCCGTCCATCAGCCAGTCAAACGCCTGAGCTTCATCGTTTTCGAGGCTGATGTGACCGGGAGTGGCCTGCGCTTGGTCAAGCGCTTCCAGGCGCAGCGACCGGGCACGCTCGCCCTCCTCGCGGAGCGCCGCGGCCAGGGTGGTCAGCCACGGCCACTGCGTTTCAGGCATGGCCGGACGCGCCTGCCCCGCCATCACCTGTGCGCGCTGCAGCTCGCCCTGAATGGACTGCTCCAGCAGCGTGACGGTGGGTTTCGCCTGCGGCTTCAGCGCCAGCCAGCTTTTCAGCTGGGTCAGCGCGCGCGTCCCGTTGCCGCTGAGGATTAAAAACTGCACGAACGCGGCGCGGAGGTCTGCATCTGCCGGACGGGCTTTGATCTCCGCTTCAAGACGCGCCAGCGCGTCGTTGAGCGTTTCACCCGCCAGGTGTTGATAGAGCGTATTCATAGCCATTCCTTAATTCGCCGCGCGCCAGGCGCCCACTGCCGGATCGCGCAGCTGAGGACGCAGGGTATCAATCAGAACGATATTCAGCGGGGTGCCTGGGGCAACCCAGGCGCTCCAGGTTTTCTTCACCGCCGCAATACGCGCCTGCAGTTTTGCATCGTCGCTGGCAGTCTCGCGGGAAATTTCTACCGCTACCGTGCCGTTGCTCTTCCAGCTGTTCAGGGTGCTGTCGTAAGGCAGGATCATCCAGCTCTGATCGCTGTCTGACGTGCTGAATACCATGCGCTCTTTATTGACGGAGGTGATCAGCGCGTTTTCCGGATCGGCGCTCTGATTCAGCCCCATCACCGGGAAGCCGTGAATGTAGGTCACCGCCATCTCTTTCTGCCCGCCGTTGCGGGACTGCGACACGACGGTGTGACCGCTCAGCCAGCTGCCGTTACCGCAGCGGGTGGTGTCAGAATCCGGAATAAAGAGCGCCGGAGCGGACGCGCCGCCCTCCCAGAAGGTGCGCAGGTGGCAGCCATCCTGCAGGGTAAACTCCTGCCACGGCGTGCGGTCGGCGGCAACGGTGCGGGAAGCCACGTTCTGATCGGGTGGCAGTAACGCGCCGCTGGCTGGGGTTGCGGTGACGGTCTCGGCAGGCACGGCCTGCTGCTGTTTCACCACCAGCGCCCAGTCCTGCGCTTTAGCTGCCGTGCCCTGCGCCAGCGTCGTCCCCTCGGGATCGTTGAGCGTCCAGCTGAGTTTATTCACTTTGCTGCACTGGTGTTCCAGCAGCGAGCCAAGGCGCGGCACAAAGTTTTCCAGCACGGAGACGTCTTTCTTGCCGTTCGCCACAATGCGCAGCGCCACCTCAGGCTTACACCAGCTCTGCGGGGTGTTGTCTTTGATGTTGTCGATCCAGATATCCAGCTTCTGCGCAGGAGACTGCACGATGCGGAAATTTTCAGCCTGCGCGGTGGAGGTCGCCGCCAGAAGTGCCAAACCCGATAGCCAAAGTTTCATATCGTTCCTTGTGTGTCTAATCAGTTCCGCAGGGAAGAAATTGTGCTGCATCAGAGAGGGTGTGCAGCAAAGTGGTGTCCTGAGGGTTGCCCATCCATACCGCCAGGGCGGTATAGTTATCCTGCGCATTCCCCTCCTGCTCGCCATTCTTTTGAATGATTTGGTTCATTAAGGTCAGCCACTCCTGCGGCGTATTGACCATGTGCAGCGACTGCTTCATTTGCTCTTCGCTGACGCCGTGCCAGAACCCGTCGGTGCAGAGTAAAAAGGCATCGCCGTCTTCTACCTGCACCACGTCGCTGTAGCTCGCTTCCGGTCCGCCGTTTTCAATTCCCAGCGCCAGATAAAGCAGGTTGCTGTTGAGATCGTCCGTCTGATGCCCGGCATCCTTCATCTGCTGCACCAGACTGTGGTCCGTGGTGACGTGCCACAGCCACCCCCGGCGAAACAGGTACAGGCGGCTGTCGCCGGCATGCGCCCAGTACGCCAGCCCGTAATCCCGGTCAATGAAAAGGCTGACCAGCGTCGTGCCCATCCGGCGATAGTCCTGAACGGCCTGCTGTTCGCTCAGAATGGTGCGATTCGCCGTCTGCACGTAGTCGCGGATATGCTGCGCGTTGAGGTGCTTGTCGCCATCGAAGCGGGAGATAATGCTGTTACGGGCCAGTTCCGCGGCGACTTCACCACCGGGCAGACCCGCGATGCCGTCGCAGACGACAAAGCAGGCCGAGCGTTCCCCTATGGTTTCTCCCGTCTGATCCTGGTTGCTGGCGCGCGTCCCCTGGCGGGAGAGAGAAGCGGTTGCGATATTCATTTGTCTTCCGATCCGCTCTGTGAGTCTTTGTACTGATTCACCTCCATGTCATACGCATGAAGGAAGGCTTCGCCGAACAGGGTGTGGAAGTCATCCTCAATCTCGCCCGCCGTCTCGCCATAGCTACGAACAAAATAGTCCCACAGGGCGGCTTTGCGGCTGCCCGGCAGCGCCAGACGCGAGGTCATGCCGTTCTGCTTCGCCTGCTCCTCCAGCTGTTCCGGGTTAAAGGACTGCAGCATCGCGGCGATGATGGCGCGGATACCGGAGATCATTCCCAGCTGGTGCGCCTGCAGGTCGATCAGCGCGTCGCGCACCGATTTGGTCGGCGGCATAAAGCCCGGCATCGGGGTGCCGAACATCTGAATTAAGACGGTTTTCCCGGTCGGCAACAGCTTGAACGGGTTGTTGGCATCGTCCAGCACCATGGTCATATCGGCTTTTACGCCGCGTTTCAGGATGGAGCGCGACGAGAGCAGCGCCACGGTGCCCTGCGAGAACATGCCGAGAATCTGCCCCAACTGACGCATATTTTCCCGGTCAAACTGCGGAACAGGCTGCATTTCGCTCAGGCCCATACCTTCAAGCAGCGCCTGCAGCAGCTCGCCCTGCAGCACTTCACCCTTCTCGCCATTATTCGGGCTGGCGGTTGGGGATGCCGCGTTATTGACCGGGTCGATGCGCAGGCGCCCCTTCGGTGCCTGAGCGCTGCTGCGCGCAACGGCCTGCGGCGTAGGCATGGTGAAGCCTGCGTAATCCGGCCGCGCCGGCTCTTCTTCACGTGGCGTTTCCTGCGGCTCTGGGGCGAACAGCGGAGAATCGGCAAGCACGTCCTCTTCCTGCTCCGGTTCAGGCGTTGGTGCTGGCTTTTCGTCTGCAATATCATCCGGGTGGGTTAACGGTGCTCCGCCCATCAGCCCGAGCGGGTCATCATTGCGCGCGGCTGGCGCGCTGGCCTTTCCACCGAACAGCGCCAGCGGGTCAAGCTCGTCCGCCGCGTCTTCTTTAGGGGCGGGTTGCCCCTCAACCGGCGGCACCAGCGTGGAAGGCGTCACGTCGTCAAAAATGCTCTCTTTTTTGAACAGCGCTTCGTCGCTGAACAGCGTGTCCGGGTCGACGTTCTTGCGCTCAAGCGTTGGATCGCTGTCGTTGAACATCGCCAACGGATCTTCGGCATTACGCTCCGGCGCGGCGGGCTGGGAGAAGGGATCCTGTGAGGCCGCAGACTGCGGTTTTGCGCGGTTGCTGGAGATGCTGTCGGAGATGGAGAACTCCTGCATCAGGCTGTCCCAGATTTCGGAAGGCACGGCGGTCGGTTCCGCCTTCCCGCGTGGCGCGGGGTTAGCAGGCTTCGCTTGCGCTGCGGGCGCAGCGGGTGCGGCTATCGGACGCGCCTGCTGCTGCATGCTGGCCGCCATACGGCTCACCGGCTGTGTGTCGTGGATCAGTTCGGTCACTTCGATACGGTAGTCATCAATACCGAGAATGTCGCCATCCTGCAGTTCAACCTGACGTCCGCGCTCCAGCGGAATATCGTTTAATACCACGCGGGTGACGCTGCCACGGTTGGTGACGCGGCATTCGCCCTGAGCGTCAACGTGGACAATGGCCTGCAGACGCGAGATGGTGCGGTCATTGTCCGGTAATACCAGATTGTTATCCGTACCGCGCCCAATGGTGCCGCCCGGGGCGTAAAAATCACAGCTGCTTTGCGGCGGCTGATGACCGGGTTTCGTAGAAATAATCGTGAATCGCATGGCGTATTCCTGCTGGTATGATTAGCGCTCAAACGCTGCCGCTCTCGGGAATGAGAACGGCGGGGTTTGGGGGTTAAGAACTGATTAGAGCTATTTGACTAAATTCAGGAAAATAATGCCGATAAGCAGCCATAGTGTAAAAAAAAAGGCCTGAATTTTATAGCATCGATGCAGTTTTAATATCCAGCCAATTCTCTCTTCCGGTAAAGCCTGAACGAATTTATAGGCATCATCCTGAACATCTCTGTCTTTGGTAAACTTCATCTTCACGCCTTTGCGAAGACGAACAAACCAGATTATTTTTTGATAATTCGCCAGCGAACCAAAAAATGATGCGGAATTTGTCACCAGATCGAGATCGTAGCCTTTTTGCCTATATTCTGAAAGAAGTAGATTATATTCAGTTTCGTGTCTTTTAAAATAACGAGAACTAACGAGATCCATGATTACGACAATTATGAATAAAACTACGATCAGAAATAAAAGAATATTTTCTACATTCACCATAGTTTATCCATTACATATTCCGTTGCTCCACCGGCTACTTCGCCACCAACGTATCCACCCGCAGCGGCGCCTACCACGGAACATGCGAGCAACCCTACACCACCTGTTGCCACTCCCAATGCAACACATACGCCAGCGCCAGCCATGGCTCCATATTTTCCGCCATAAATTCCGCCCGCAAGACTTGCACCGAATTGACTGTACTTCTTAACGGCGACTTTGGAGCAATTCTGCTCTCTACCTACTGTACAGGCATCATAAACTTCATTGGTTGTGTTTGCACCAGCGAAGCCGATAGCAAGCCATCCTCCCATTTTCAGGTAACGGGCAGCTTTTGATGCATTGTCTACATATGTTGAATACCCTCGTATCGAGGCAACACCTGCGGTACTCCATTCGTGGACAATTGACCTGCTTGATAAACCTAAAGCGTGCTTGATTTCTTCATAAGGTTTCAGTTTTAGCGTTAGTCTGGAAAGCTTATTTAATAAAACGTCCAGCTCAGAAAAAAGTTTTTGTCTCTCAACAAAAAACTGCTGCCCGATCAATGTCCCTTGCGTTCTGTATTGATTTTGATAAGCCAACTCAATAGCTTTTAATTTCTTTTCTATTTCGCTAAAGTACCTTTCACCCGCATCAGCAACCACCCCGAGGGATTTATCCATAAAATTTGTTAATGCGGCGATGGTATTAAAATGTTTGTTAAAGAAATTGGCCTCATCTGTATTTAGCTCTGACAAGGCTCCATTAACCTTTTGCTTTGCATTTTGTAATTGTTTTAGCTGAACAGTATTCTCAGCACCGGGGGTATTAAGAATTAATATTTGCCCTGGCTTCAACCATGCTGTATCCCTGTTGATTTGCATAAAGTAACGCGCCGCTTCACTATCAGGTTTACTGAACAGAAGTCTGGCCTGGAAATCTAATGTCCCCGCCTGCTGCACAACGCAATAACCCGGGGGAATCATTGATTTTACGCTCATAATTCATTCTCTAAAAAATAAATTAAGCTTTCCGAATAATGACCGGGGATATCTCCCCGGCCACATGCGCAATTACGCTTCTTTGTTTTCTTTGATATTCCAGCCAGCGCTGCTTTCAGCACCTTTACCACCCGACGTGGTCTGCTCCCAGTACTGCTGTTTCACTTTCGCAGCCTGGAATGCATAGGTCACGCCAACGGTATCGCCGTTGTCTGCACCGGTGTACTGAACGGAAGTCACCAGCACATCTTCCAGCGTAATGCGGGAGTATTCCACCTGCTGACCGCCCGCTTTACAGACGGACAGCTCAACCTTAGTCAGGTGTTTACCGCTGGCGCAGTGTTTCAGGATAGCGGTGGTGGATTTGTCGATCAGCGCGTTAACGTGCAGGTCGTTAAAGTTAACTTTACCGGCACCGCCGCCACCGCCAACGCTCATATTACCTGGCTGGGAAGCGCCCCAGGAGAAGGAGGTAATATCAGTCCAGCCGGTGTGGTTAGAATCTTTAGATTCGCCCGTAACACCCTCGACCTTCAGAAACATATCAATAGCCATAATATCTACTCTTCGTGGATGAACAATATTGCTTTCGAAAAAGCACTTATATGGCAAACAGGAAAGCATGGGGCTGAATAAAACCGTCCATATTTTACCTCTGCCTCATATCAAACGACCCATGTCATTTGACAGTCTTACATTCCCCCTGAATGAAAGGAAAGAATGTGAAGTCTTTTACTCTTGTGGATTATCCTGTAACCAGGTGCGGTCAGGATTTCCGATGATTAACTGAGGTGCAAGTTCGTTAAGTTCGTCGCTGTGATAAAGTCGTAAACAGTTTAAGGTTACGCCTTTGACATCGGGTTTTCGCTCTGAATGAAATCCGTTAATTTGATTTATATATTTCCCAATAAGGACATTCACTTTATCCGTGCCATTTTCGGCATCAAAAGGAATCCATTCAATGAATGCACTCGCACTGCGAGCCGCATCAGCAGAAAACTTACTGCCTTTATCTGCCACCTGCGCAAGGCAGCGCGCCAGAACTAAATCTTTTAAAACCTGCCGGTATGTTTGCTTATGATAAAAATCAGGATAGCTATTTCCGGCATTTACATAAGAAGTCATAAACACGAGGAGATAACCCAAATATTTCATCTGATATCCTTTTCTATATACTCAGTAACACACTGACCAGCATGAGGAACTAACATTTCTCTTTCCGCTTCTCTGCAACAACGTATATACCTATCGCTAATGCATTAAGTCCAGTACATAAGGATCCATGCATTACGATTTGCCGGACATCGTCCGGCCAGTTAAATATAAAGAAATAGTAGCCAGATACTGTCACAAATAGCACGAATGAAATAATGAGCAATGTATAACTGATTAAATAGCTGATGAATTTTCTTGTTATCGTTTTTAAAGGTAAATTCATTAGCTATCTCGAATTAACAGTAAAGCTGCCGGCCCCTGCGGGCCGGCAATCGTCATCACGCGTCTTTCGTCTTCAGCGACGGCAGTTTAGAAACCAGACGCAGAGAAACGGTCAGACCTTCCAGCTGGTAGTGTGGACGCAGGAAGAACTTCGCGGCGTAGTAGCCCGGGTTGTCTTCAATCTCCTGCACCTGAACTTCCGCAGCCGCCAGCGGTTTGCGGGACTTGGTCTCCTGGGAGGAGTTAGCCGGGTCACCGTCGACGTAGTTCATCACCCAGTCGTTCAGCCAGCGCTCCATCTCTTCGCGCTCGCGGAAGGAGCCGATTTTGTCGCGCACGATGCACTTCAGGTAGTGGGCAAAGCGGCAGCAGGCGAACAGGTACGGCAGGCGTGATGCCAGGCGCGCGTTGGCGGTCGCATCCGGATCGTGGTACTCCGCCGGTTTTTGCAGGGACTGCGCGCCGATGAAGGCGGCAAAGTCGGAGTTTTTGCGGTGTACCAGCGGCATAAAGCCGTTTTTTGCCAGCTCGGCTTCGCGACGATCGCTGATGGCGATCTCGGTCGGGCACTTCATGTCCACGCCGCCGTCATCGCTCGGGAAGGTATGGCACGGCAGGTTTTCCACCGCCCCGCCGGACTCCACGCCGCGAATCGAGGTGCACCAGCCGTACTCTTTGAAGGAACGGTTGATGTTGGCGGCCATCGCATAGGCCGCGTTCGCCCACGAGTAGCTGTTGTGGTTTGCGCCGTCGGTCTGCTCTTCAAAGTCAAAGCTGTCCACCGGGTTAGTGCGAATGCCGTACGGCAGGCGCGACAGGAAGCGCGGCATCACCAGCCCCAGATAGCGGGCGTCTTCGGATTCACGCAGTGAACGCCAGGCGGCGTATTCGGTGTTCTGGAAGATCTTGGTCAGATCGCGCGGGTTAGCCAGCTCCTGCCAGGACTCCATCTGCATCACGCCCGGCGCGGTACCGGTAATGAACGGACAGTGCGCCGCAGAGCCAATGCGCGCCATTTCCCCCAGCAACTCAACGTCCTGCGGGCTGTGGTCGAAGTAATAGTCGCCGACGATGCAGCCAAACGGCTCGCCGCCGAACTGACCGTACTCCTGCTCGTAGATTTTCTTGAAGATCGGGCTCTGGTCCCAGCCCACGCCCTTGTAACGTTTCAGGGTGCGGCCCAGCTCCTGCTTGGAGATACTCATAAAGCGGATCTTCAGCATCTCGTCAGTTTCGGTATTGTTGACCAGGTAGCTCAGGCCGCGCCAGGCGCTCTCCAGCTTCTGAAACTCTTCGTGGTGAATGATCTGGTTCACCTGCTGCGAGAGCTGCTCGTCGATACCGGCAATCAGGTTCTGAATGGTGCGGTAGGTGTCGTTCGAGAAGGTGACGGTATTTTCCAGCGCCTGCTGCGCCAGAGTCTTGACCGCACTCTCCACGGCAGAACGCGCCTGATCGGTTTTCGGGCGGAACTCTTTGTTCAGCAGCGCGCTGAACTCATCCTGGCTGAACGCCTGACCCGCCTGCTGATCGTGTTGTTGAGTCTGGTTGCTCATCGATTATTCCTCGCTACCTTTCGCACTTTCGTCATTTTTTGGCAACTGGCTCAGGGATTTGAGCAGCGTCGGATCCTGGAGAATTTTTGCAATCAGCTCTTCCGCACCGTTTTTGCCGTCCATGTAGGTCAGCAGGTTAGAGAGCTGCGTGCGCGCCTCCAGCAGCTTGTTCAGCGGCTCAACCTTGCGGGCCACCGCGTCCGGCAGGAAATCGTCCATGCTGTCGAAGGTCAGATCGACGTTGAGCTTACCTTCGCCGGTCAGGGTGTTATCTACCTGGAACGCCACGCGCGGCTTCAGCGCCTTCATGCGTTCATCGAAGTTATCGATGTCGATTTCCAGGAATTTACGCTCGTCGACGGCTGGCAGGTTTTCCACCGGCTTGCCAACCAGATCGGCCATAACGCCCATCACAAACGGCAGCTGAATTTTGCGTTCTGCACCGTAGATCTCTACGTCGTATTCGATCTGCACGCGGGGAGCACGGTTGCGTGCGATGAATTTCTGTCCACTGTTACTCATTGCCATGATGTTCTCCATCAAAGATGCGCGGTGAAGGTGAAACGGCAGACTCCATGCCTGTCGTCATAATGCCAGGACGCGTCATTCGCGGCGTCCAAAGATGTTTTCCAGTTGGTTAACGCCGTCTGGCGCCAGGTCGCGAATAATGTCCATAAAGTTAAGTTCTGACAGCCGCTGCACCCGTTCAATCATCAGCGGCGCGGGGTGGCTCGGTTCGTACTGCGCAAAGTACTGCTTCGCTTTTTCCAGCATTAGCTGCGCGTCGGCGCGGCTGGTAACCTGCACGCTGCGCCAGTCTGTGACCGGCTGAATGGGCTGCGCTGCCGCAGGCTGCGGCTCAGCGTGCTGTTCAGCCTGCGCTTCACGGTTCGGCAGCAACTTACTGATGTCGGTCACCTGACAGGCGCTGGCGACCAGCCCCACGGTTTTCAGCAGCTGTTCCATTTCCGGTACGCCGCTTTCACCGAGATGCCCGATAAGCAGCTCGCGGATGGCCAGCAGCCGTTCGTTAATCACAATGACCGCTGCGGTCCCCGGCTGGTCGCCGCGCGCCAGTTCGTCAATCAGCCTCGGGCGACCGCCGGGATAGTCCGGACACTCGGTTTTACTGCCGTCCAGCAGTGCCTGGGCGTCACGCAGCGAAATTTCATCGCCGTTTGAACGCAGCAGCGAGGCGTTACGTACCGCGACGGTGAGCTCGGATTTATCGCTCAGCCCTGCCAGAGCGTTAATGCGATAGAATGGGTCGGTTTCGCCATACTCTTCCAGCAGCGGATAGAGCGGCTCCCAGTAGCGCGCGATGGCTTCCTGCACCAGCAACAGCCCGTCGGCGTAGCCCGCAAGACCGCGACGGCGGGTCCAGGCGTGGGTTAACGCCAGCATCACGCGAAGATCTTTGGTGCGGCTCAGCAGGCTGGTAGCGAATTTTTCTACCGTGTTCCAGTCCGCAGGCTCTGCCGGGATGATGGTGTCGCCAAACTGCTGTTCCGCTTTGCCCTGACTGGCCTGGTTCATCGCCTGGAAGTCAGCGTCATATTCCAGATTGTCGCCACAGGGCTTGTCGGGACTTATTGGCGCGAGAAATTCTTCGATATTCATGAGATCCCTGCTTATTCAAACATAGGCGGATAGAGACCGTGACGCCCCGGGCGGGCGCCCCCTGCCGGGTCGAACAGCAGGGTAAAAAGCTGGCCGGTGAAGTTGCCGCTGTGAACGTGGGTGTATAGCGGGTAACCGTCGCAGCGGTTGGTCCACCAGTAGCTGGTCTGACGCAGCGGGTCAAAGCACTCTGCCGCCTGCGGCCAGCCCAGCGTGCTTTGGCCGTCCTCGTCGTAGCCAATGACGTCGAGGATGTCAGAGCGCTTCTGCGGCTCGACGGGCTGCGGCGCCGGAATGGACATCAGCATCTCATCCAGCTGCGAGGCGGAAAAGCTGTTACGCACCGCGTGCAGCCCCAGACGACCAATTTGCTGATACCAGCTCTCCGCCTGGCTGAGCAGGCTGGTCGACCACTCTGACGGGGCGAAGCTCAGCTGAATGCAGACCGGGTACTGTCGGCCAACGCTGTCGCGGCCGGGCAGCAGGCAGCCCATCTGGATCATCTGGCTGCCCAGCATCGGCGGGACGACGAAATTCCAGACCGGAGCTTTGGTGAACTGGCGCTCGCCGCTGCGCTGCTCTTCCTGCTGCCAGGCCAGCAGGCCAACCTGAAACCAGTGCGACCACTGGCGCTGTAAGGTGTCAGGAAAGCGACGCTGCAGGAAATCTCCGGCGCTGGGTAATTTGCCATACCAGCTGTAGCGGTTCATCGCAGGGGTATTCGTCATACGGCTGTCCTTGCGGTTATGGGCATGAAAAACGGGGAAGCTGGAACGGGTTGCGGATGCTGTTCGGCGCAAACTCCAGCGTGACCTGATGTCCGTCGACGTTGAAGGTGGCCTGACGGCTCAGGCTTCCCGCGCCCGGGCTGGTGCTCGCTTTGTCAAAAAAGCGGTTGAGCGCCCAGGAGCCGTTGGTCACAAGCGTCGCGGTGCTGCCGTTAGCCAGACCCAGCTGCATACGGACCTGGTTGGTGCCGCCCGGCCCCGGCCAGTTCATGATCTGCACCGCCTGCGGACCGTGGCTGTAACGCAGCAGCTGACCGTCGACATCCAGCGTCAGGTTCAGAATGGTGTTATCCATTCGCACGGTGCGAACCGTCACCTTGAAAGACGGCGTGGTTGCGCCGTTAGCAAAGAAGGCGTCGCGAATCGACTGGGCCTGCTGGAACGGCCTCAGCAGCCCTTCGCTGCCCGGCAGGGTTTTACCGTCGATACCCGGCATAAAGCGCCAGTTTGCCTGCGTCGTATCCACTTTGCTGGTCAGGTTGTCGCGAAAGAAGGTATCCATCAGCCCGGTGCCCGGCGCGAACATGCGGGCGAGATCGTCCGGAGTGACCTCAGTGCTGGCGCTGCGCACCAGCGGGTAGCGACCGGCGATCGCCTGACGGCAAAAACCGCCGACTTCAACGTTGATCCGCTTACGCACGTTTTCCAGATCGCGGCGCTGGGTATCGCTGCTGGCCCCCACCGCCATGTTGCTGAACATGGTTTGCAATCCGCCCGGCAGTCGACCGGCGCTGGCCTGCAGACGGCTGATCGCCTCGCCGCCCGGTGCCGGCATACCGCTGTTGGCGGCGTCCTGCACGGCGGTCAGGTAACGATAAAGCTCGTCCACCTGCTTAAGAAAATCATCAAAGACGATGGTCTTGCCACCCTTCTCCAGCGGCTGGGCCAGCTCAATCATCGGCGCGTAGTGGTCCGTCACCAGCTGCTCCGGCGCCTGAGTAATCGCGGCGGCCTGCGTCGGGGCATTGTCATTATTGCTGAACAGCGCTTCCAGCGTGCGGGTGGCGCGGTTGCTCTGCGCCTGCGCTTTACCGGCATCTTCCGGTGCAGGGGTATCCCGGGAGAGCGTCAGCACCTGGCTCAGGTTCTGCACCAGACGGCGCAGGGGAGAGTTTGCGCCAGAGAGCAGGCGCGCAGTGTTGATGCGCTGGGAGAGATCGGCGCTGTTGTTAAGCTGGATGTCGGCGAGAAAGCGATCCCAGTTCGCGATAAAGTCGCGCATGTAGAGCTGGCGTACGGCGTTATCGATCTGCTGTTTATCTTCCTGCGCGGTCGCGGCGCCCAGCACCCAGGCGTCGTCTTCATGCAGAGCGGTCGTTACGCTGTCAATCTGGCTGTTAAAGCTTTTCCAGTAACCGTCCGGCGTATAAAGACCCGGCACCCCTTCGCTCACCGGCTTACCGCTTTTACGGGAAAACACCAGCTCGCTCTGTGGCCCGCCCAGGTCGGAAAGGGAGACCGGTTTGAGGTTGTCGTCATGTTCCAGCAGGCGCTTCAGGCGACCGTAGACGCGGGTTGAAAGCGGCTGCTGGCCGATCAGCGCTCTTTCACGCGCCACCAGGGATTCGTCCTGCGCGTACGGCGAGGCCTGAATTTTCGGCTCCAGCAGCTGGGTGAGGTGCCATTCGAGCTGCTGCAGCTGCGCCTTCGTGACGTTTTGCGGCAGGTTGCGCTGCAGGTTGAGCATCACCCAAGAGTGCAGGAATTTGCCGTCGTAGTGCTTCGGCTGATAGAGCATCTGATAGGCTTTCAGCGCCTCGTAGCTGTACTCCACGTCGCTGCCGTTATCGTTGCGCAGCCAGGTGGTGATGTGCATAGCAACGGCGGGCAACAGCAGCTGATCCAGCGCCTTCTGGTACAGGGACTGCGAAGCATCGCTGACGTCATCCCCACGGTAAAGCCCCATGCGGCGGGAGACTGGCGGATCGTTGACATCAAACGCGTCGCTTTTCGGCAGGTCCACCAGGCCATTCAGCAATGGCAGCAGATCGAACAGGTCACGCTGCGGCTGGTTCTGCAACGCTTTGCTCTGCTGGTCCAGCAGCGGCACCTTCGCATCCACCTCTTCCAGATAGGCCTTGTTTTTAGCATAGCTGGTGAGCCACAGCCCGCCGAGGATCGCCAGCAGGGCCAGCAGCGCCACGTAGCCGGACCAGATCACCGCCCGGTTGCGCAGTTCCCACCAGCGGTTTTCCCCGGCGATCCCGGCTTCCTGGAAAATAACGTTTTGCAGCAGGTTCTTGATGAAGAAACTCTGGCCCTTCGCGCCCGGTATTGGGGCTTCTTTACTGACCGAATCCCAGTTATCGCGCTCTGCCCCTTCCGGCAGGGAGAGCGCGCGGTTCAGTTCTCCCATTACGCGGTCAAACGGCATGCCTTCCTGCGTCCCGCTGGCGAAGTAGATCCCGCGCGGGGAGAACTCAGTTTCGAAGTTGGAGCGCGCAAAGACCGTGCTCAGGTAGTCCGCCAGCAGCGGACGCAGCGCGGCGAACTCCTGCGGGAAGAGATACGCTTCGGCGCGGGTTTTCGCGTCATGCTCTTTGAGCATGGTTTCCGGCAGCCCGGCATCAAGACGCTGCTGTAACAGAGAAAATTCCTGCTGGAAGTTGCCCATCAGGTCGTAATCGGCGTGTTTGGTCTGCTCCCACGGCAGCGTGAAGCCCCAGATCTGGTCGCGCTGCGCTTTATCGTAGTCGGCAAACCAGGCGCGGAAGCCTTTGAGAAGGTCGGCCTTGGTCACCATCACGTACACCGGGAAGCGGATACCCAACTGTTCATGCAGCTCGGACAGGCGCTGGCGCAGGTTCACCGCCTGCTGGCGGGACGCCTCGGGAGACTGGGTCAGCAGGTCCGAAATGCTGATCGTGACGATGACGCCGTTGATCGGCTGGCGGCGACGGTACTTGCGCAGTAGCCCCATGAACTGCAGCCACTCACCGGCATCCTGCGCCTGCTCGCTCTCCTGGGTGGTATAGCGACCCGCGGTGTCCAGCAGCACGGCCTCGTTGGTGAACCACCAGTCGCAGTTGCGCGTGCCGCCAATACCGCGCAGCGCGGTCTTACCAAAACGGTCGGCCAGCGGGAACTGCAGCCCGGAGTTCACCAGCGCCGTGGTTTTACCGGAGCCCGGCGCGCCGATAATGACGTACCACGGCAGTTGATAGAGATATTGCGTGCTGAAGCGCTGGGTCCACTGGGCGCCCTGGCCCGCTTTGCTGAAGTGCGCTTTTTTAAGCATCTGCGCGGCTTCATCAAAACGGCTGGCGAGGATCTGCTCCTCACTGTTCAGGCGCTGCTGCGGATCCGCCGCCTCCGGGCTGGTGGTGTTCTCGTTGAGCTTGTCCATCAGCTTGCGGTTCAACCAGGCGTTATAAAGGCGCGGCAGAATATGGCCCTGCGCCCACAGCAGGTAGACCACGGCGATACTGATGATGCGGTTCTGTTCGGATTCGAGCGGTCGGGTGTCCACGATGGACAGCAGAGGGCCAATCATCCAGATCACCGCCGCCAGCGCCGTTACGCCGAGGAAGCTCCACAGAATGCGGTTGGTCAGAATGGAAAGAAGTGTAGTCAGCATCCTTAGTTTCCTTGCGGCAATCCGTTCAGCTCGGCCTGGGTGTTTTCAGGCGACACCAGCAGAGTAATTTCCACACGGCGGTTACGGGCGCGGTTTTCCGGCGTCGTGTTCGGCGCCACCGGGTTAATCTCGCCCCGCCCTTCCGCCTTCACGCGGCCAGGCTGAGAGAGGCTTCCCTGCAGCATTTTCTGTACGGAGCGCGCGCGTTCCAGTGAGAGCTCGTAGTTAGAGGCAAAGCGCGCGCTGCGGATCGGCACGTTATCGCTGTAGCCCACCACCAGAATTTTGCCGCTGACGTTGTTCATCGCCTGCGCAATGCGGTTGATGACCGGTTGATAGCGGTCGCGCACGACGGTCGAGGCGGAGGCAAACAGCCCGTCGCCCTTCAGGATCACGACGCTGCGATCTGCCTGGTCTTTTACCGCCACCAGGCCCGCCTCAATTTCAGGCTTCAGGAAGCCGCGCAGGTTAAGCACCGCGGGCAGCTGACGCGCCGGCTGCTGGATGGTGGTTTCCGGCAGCTGGGACTGATAAATCTTCGCCAGCACCGGGTTGGTGTTGTCGCCAAGGCGCCAGTTAAGCACGATATAAAACAGGCAGGCGATAAACCCGGCCAGCGCCACGCAGGCCCACAGGGGAACCATCGGCCGCCAGAGCTTGCGCAGCACCGGACGATCTTCCGGATGGGGAGAAAGCGGCGGCGGATAGCTGCCGCGCACGCCGCGGATCATCTGCCACAGCCGCTGCTTGATGGTTTCAAGCTGGGTGCGGCCATTGTCCAGCACCCGATAGCGCCCCTCGAAGCCGAGCAGCAGGCAGTAGTTGATCATCTCCAGCAGCAGGATATGCTCGCGCGGGTTCTGCGACAGGCGCGCCAGCAGCTGGAAGAACTTTTCGCCGCCCCAGGTTTCGTTATGGAACGTCACCAGCAGGCCATTGCTGGACCAGACGCCGCTGCTGCCCCAGGGAGTCAGCGCGGCGGCCTCGTCCAGCGCCGTGCACAGGCAGTAGCGCGCCCCGACGATCACTTCGTAGGGCAGCCCCGCCTGCTGGCAGCGGACTTCAAAACGGCGAATCTCATCGATCAGGCGCTGGCGTAACGCCACCTGATCGTCATGTGATACCGAATGACGGATCTGCGGAATCGCGTTGAGCAGCGGATTGGCGGCCGCCACCAGCTGATTGTTGCTACTGGCTCCGGTAAACGCGGCATCACTGCCGCTATCCTGTCGTTCCTGCATATTAAGCGCTCGCTTTATTATTCTGTCGGGCTACGGATGGCCCAAAACTCCATATCCAGCCCCGGGAACTCCCCTGCAAGGTGCAGGGCGAATGCGCCGGACTTATCCATCTCGTGCCACAGCTCGCTGCCCTTCTCCAGCTCAAAGTAGCTGTAGCCGGCATGCCACGGGATCTGCGGCGGCGCGACCGGCATGGCGCGCAGCATAATGCCCGGCAGCTGCAGCTGAACCAGATCGCGAATTTTCGAGACCGGGGCAATTTTCATCTGCGCCGGGAAGTGGGTTTGCAGGTGTTCGCCCGGCACGTTGGCTTTCACCGCCAGCACGAAGCCAAATTCGCGCACCATGCTGGTTTCAGGAACGGTGGCGATGTTCAGGCCATGCGAGCGCTCGTTAAGCGGCAGCTGAATGGCGTGGTCTTCCATCACCAGCGACAGCCCCTGGCGCAGCATCAGCATCAGCTTGCTGAAGCAGTTCGCCAGATCGTCGTGATCGTAGATCGGCAGCACGCTCTCGGTGGTGCGCTGCGACGTCCAGGTCGTGAGCTCGGTGGCAAACGGCAGCCAGCTGCGCCAGAGCGTTTCCGGGTGCAGCAGCGGCAGCGTTTTTAAATGTGAAACCTCGCCCAGATGACGGTTCACGAGCGAAAGCAGCGTAAATTCAATCAGTTCAGAGGTGTTAAAGCGGCCAGGCTGACGCAGGCGGCCGCCAATCTGCTGGCTGCGCTGCACCAGCAAACCGTGCAGATCGTTGATCATGCTGTAGATCTGCGGGCTGTTATTGGCGTTCAGCATCGGCGGGATGTAGCTGTTATCCAGCCGCACGTGGTTGTCGTTGCGTTTTTCAGTCACAAACGCCACGCCGATGGATGTCCATTCTGCCGTGAGGTCTTTTTCCAGCATCAGCGTCAGGCGCAGGCGGCCAAACTGGACGGTGGCATCACCCACCGACATGGCGTTATCGTCCTCCACCTCCTGCTCAAACGCGACGAAGCGGGCCAGTGAGGCAGGCTCTTCGCTGAAAATCACCTCTTCCCGCTCGCCACGACGAACCGGCAGCGCGAGCACCACCTTTTCGTTGGTGAGATTGTCAGGAATTTTTAGCGGCGCGGGACCATTGCGTCCGTTGCGGACCTGGAAAAAGGTGCCGTCCGGCAGTAACCCGCTGCAGTAGCTCAGGGCAATGCAGCCCTGGCGAAGCATCGCTTCGTCCAGTTCTACGTCGAGAAAGCCCCAGAGATAGGAACGCTGCAGCGCACCCCACTCACGAACATGGTTGAGCAGATAACTTTCAGTCCGCTGAAAATGGTGTGGACGCAGGAACATGCCTTCGGTCCAGACGACCTTTTCTGCTTTGGTCATGATGATGTGTTTCCTGTTGTGAAGCGCGTTACTGGCTGATGACCCGAATGCCGTTTACGTCGAGAAAAACGTTGGCCTGGAGTTCATCCGCGGACCATTTCCAGAACTGGTAGATATGATTTTCGCCTGGCACAGGCAGCGGGAGTGAAACGCGCCATTTTTTACCGTCCAGCTTCTGATATTCCGCCATCACGCCGATATAACGCGCCTCAGGATCGCTCTGACCGCTGAGGGTTTTGGACAGCTGTCCCGGCATCAGGAAGAAAACGTCGCTGTTCAGCAGATTCGCGCCAAGCGTTGCTGACGCGTTGTTCTGCAGGGAATAGAAGTCGCTGGACATAAAATCCGCATCGGATTTCAACAACAGCACCCGGACTTTAAGTGGCGCAGAATCATTGATTTGTGGATGAGCCTGAAACTGCAGATTGTAGCGGGAAGGGTCGCTGTGTGAAGACGACGTACAACCACTGACAAGGGCGAAAATCGCCGCGTAAAAGACTAACCACAGCCTATGAAACTTTTTATTATTCATAAAAATACGCCCACGAAAGCCGTTTAGTTCAGGATCCAGGTACCGTTAGCGCTGTCTTTGCAGGCTTTGCTGTTGCCATCCACATCGACGCAGGTCGCTTTTTTACGCACCTTAGGACGAATGGCCTGTTTGCGGACGGTGGCTTCGTACTGGTCGGCTTTGATAACGGCACGCATCGGGACGTAGCCAATCAGCTGGTCGTTCCCCTCATCGGCGAGCGCCATCCAGTAGTGTTCAACCTGCCCCAGCACTACATAGGTTTTTCCGGTTTCCAGCGTACGGATAACCGTTCCGCCAAAATCAGGACGGCTCATCAGGGAGGCCGGGTACATGGCACGATAAGGCTCGTTGAGCTGGGCGAATTCCGTTGGCGGCACCACGGCGTGACGGTGGGTCAGGGTGACACCGTTGACCTGGCTGGTCACGATCGTGTCGTCGGTGATTGCCGGTTTCTGTGGCGCTTTACAGCCCGCCACCGCCATTACAAACAGAAGTGAAAACAGTACGCGCATTTTCATATGCTTTTCCGTAGCGATATTTTGATGATGGAGATAAGGGGATGAAATTTGACTTAGGTGCTATTGTTAAAATAGTCAGGATAATTTCGGGGCGTTACTAATTTAAAGGCATAGCTACCGCACGAGCCCTTCAGAATAAGGCCCAGCGTCTTCCTGACATATTTTGACAAACGGTAAACAAGTTTACATGAGCTTTGCTTCAATTCAATATTTACCGCAGCGTAAGTGGTGGTAATTGAAGCAGCCAAAACATTATAGGAATAATCTGATAAAAAAACCCGACATGGCCTGGATCTACTTATTTCAACACCAGCTAATGATATAACACACTGTAATTAAAGCACAAAATTCAAAAGAGAACGGATTTCATTAACGCAATAATGCTATTATCGCCACTACCATAATTAGTAGAAATGTCGTTTTGGTGATATCAGAAGAAGATATCGACGATGAATTATTTGTTGCACTAACAGGGTATGTTTAATATTGCCGCATCACCTGACGACACCATCACTATTTAACTTATTGACTGCGCCTTTAATTTCACGACTCAAAATAACTTATATTTCATGTTGTGATAATAACCCTGTAAGTGATTATACATTTCCATTAATCATTAAGCCTGAGTAAACCTTCTCGTCACTATTTCGAATACCGACGTGGCTACAACGCGTGTCATCCGCCATGTTTCCACTTTTGAGCGGCCGTCTCTTTCATTCGAAATTTTACCTGCGCTACATGCTTTCCCTCTCGACGCTATCTATCCTGCCTACCGGATGATAGATACAATTTATTATCAAAATGATAAAATTTCGTTATAATTTCTTTAAATAGTTGCATGCCAACATTTTTAACTCATTGTTATAAAGATAATTACAGGCAAGAGCCGTAACTCGACCGCGTGGATTTCCATCTCCGCCAGTCATTGCATTTGCTTATTACCCAGCCGTTGCGTGACCAAACACGTCAGGAGTCAGTATGAACACGAAAAGACGCTCAGTTCCCGGTATCAGACACTACGATGGTCCTGCCGGCGGCTGGGGCGCGTTGAAGGCGACGGCCATTGCAGTACGTACCCAAATGGATACCCTGGACGCTCCCGCGACGCTGCTGCGTACCAACCAGCCGGACGGTTTTGACTGCCCCGGCTGCGCGTGGCCCGATAAAGAGCACAAGTCGACATTCCAGTTCTGCGAGAACGGCGCGAAAGCGGTAACCTGGGAAGCGACCAGTAAGCGCGTGACGCCCGATTTTCTGGCGGAAAATAGCGTCTCCTCGCTACTGGCTAAATCAGACTTTGAGCTGGAAGGTTATGGTCGTCTGACGCATCCCCTGCGCTATGATCGGGCCAGCGATACCTTCCGGCCCGTCGACTGGGACGAGGCGTTTCAACGCATCGGGGAAATATTGCGCGGGCTCGAACCGGACCAGGTCGAGTTCTATACTTCCGGGCGCGCCTCTAACGAAGCGGCGTATCTGTTCCAGCTGTTCGCCCGCGAGTACGGCACCAATAATTTCCCGGACTGCTCGAATATGTGTCACGAGGCCACCAGCGTCGGCTTGCCGCGCTCCATCGGAATTGGGAAAGGCACCGTCTCGCTGGACGATTTCGACAAGACTGAGCTGGTGATCTCCATCGGTCACAACCCCGGCACCAACCATCCGCGAATGATGGGTACCCTGCACGAGCTGGCGCGTCGCAATGTGCCGATTATCGTTTTCAATCCGCTGCGCGAGCGCGCCCTCGAACGTTTTGCCGACCCGCAAAGCGTGATTGAAATGGCAACCTATAGCTCTACGGACATCGCCTCAACCTACTTCCAGGTGAAGGCCGGGGGCGATGCCGCCGCGCTGAAAGGCATTGCTAAACACCTTCTGGAGATGGAGGCCGAACGCGGTGACGTGCTTGACCGCGCGTTTATTGCAGAACACACCCGGGGTATTGAAGATTTTGCCGCCGATATCGCGCAGACCCGCTGGGACGACATTGAGCGCGAGTCGGGGCTCAGCCAGACGGCGCTCAAAAAGGTGGCCGAGGCCTATGCCAAATCAAACGCCACCATCATTACTTACGGAATGGGGATTACCCAGCACAATAAAGGCACGGCGAACGTCCGCCTGATTGCTGACCTGCTGCTTCTGCGCGGGAATATCGGCAAGCCAGGCGCGGGGATCTGCCCCCTGCGCGGCCACTCTAACGTTCAGGGGAACCGGACCGTCGGGATTAGCGAGAAGCCTGCCCCGGCCTTCCTGAACCGCCTGAAAGAGGTGTTTGGCTTTGAGCCCCCTTCCCGTCACGGACACGATGCGGTGCAGGCGACGCAGGCCATGATCGACGGTCGCGCAAAAGCGCTCATTTGCCTCGGCGGTAACTTTGCCGTCGCGATGCCCGACCACGAGAACGGTTTCCCGGCGATGGGTAACCTGGATCTGAGCGTGCACGTCGGGACCAAGCTGAACCGTACCCATCTGCTGGTGGGCAAAGAGACCTTTATTTTCCCGTGCCTCGGCCGCACGGAGCTGGATATGCAGGCCACCGGCCGTCAGTCCATCACCGTCGAAGACTCTATGTCGATGGTGCATGCTTCCTCCGGCAAGCTGAAACCCGCCTCGCCGTTGCTCCGTTCGGAGCCTGCCATAGTCGCTGGCCTCGCAAAGGCTACCCTGCCGGAAACACGCGTGGACTGGCTGACGCTGGTCGAGGATTACGACCGCATCCGCGATTTGATCGAGCAGACCATTCCGGGCTTTGAGAACTACAATGCGCGGATCCGTGTTCCCGGCGGCTTCCGCATGCCGCTGCCTCCGACACAGCGTATCTGGCCGACCGCAACGGGCAAAGCGATGTTCTCGGTTTTCGACGGCGTACAGGAAAACGCTAGCGGTGAAGGCGAGCATGTGCTGCGCCTGATCACGCTGCGCAGCCACGATCAGTACAACACCACCATTTACGCCCTGGACGATCGCTACCGTGGCGTATTTGGCCGCCGCGACGTGCTGTTTATGAACGAAGAAGATATGGCGCAGTCAGGGCTGGAACACGGCGATCGCGTGGATATCGAAACCGCCCTCCCCGGCAGCGCGCAGCGTCTGGAAGATATTACGGTGGTGGCGTACAACATCGCCCCGGGCTCCGTCGGCGCGTATTACCCGGAGGCCAACGTGCTGGTGCCGCTCGATTATCTTGATAAGGACAGCGGTACGCCGTCGTATAAATCGGTTCCGGTTCGCATTACCCTGCGCTCGAAAGAGATCCGCATGCTGTAAGGCTTTACGCGCAGAGAAGAGTGATGGACATAAAACAGTTAAAATATTTACTCGCGCTCGACGAGACCCGCCACTTTGGTAAAGCGGCATTGCGGTGCAACATCACCCAGCCGACCCTCTCCATGCGCATCCGCAGCCTGGAAGAGGAGCTGGGGCTGGTGCTGATCGTGCGCGGGCAGCGCTTTGAAGGGTTTACGCCGGAGGGAGAGCGCATCCTCGCATGGGCGCGCGCGCTTCTTGCCGCGCACGACGGATTGCAGGCGGAAGCCGCGCTGTGCAAAGGCCAGGTGGTGGGTGAATTACGTCTGGGGATGGTGCCGCTGGCGAGCGTGGATCCGATGATCTTTATCCGCCTGCTTACGCAAAAGTACCCGGAGCTGACCTACAGCCTCTATTCTATGTCTTCGGCGCAGATTGCCGACGGCGTCAGCCGCAATCAGCTTGAGCTGGGGATTTGCTACCTGAACAGCATCGACACCAGCCTGTTTGACATTATTCAGCTTCCTAAAACGAAGATGGGGCTGCTCCACGACACCCGTCATTTCCAGCTTACCCCGGAGACGCTGACCTGGCACGACCTGACGGATTTTCCGCTGGGGTTCCTGACCAAAGGGATGCACTACCGGGCGCATATGGAGGCCAGCTTTAAAGCTGCTGGCATCGAACCGACGGCCGTTTTTGAGAGCGACTCCACGTTCCAGATCATTCAGGCAGTTCAGAGCGGCGTATGCTGCGCCGTGATGCCGCTGAATAACGGGCTGGAAGCCCTGAACGGCACTTTCAGGATTGTCCCCATCGCCGACGCGAACATTGAGGCTCCCATCGGCCTGATTATGCGCAGGCAGAAACCCGTCTCTTCGCTGGCGCTGCGCTGTTTTACCGACGCGCAGGCGATTTATCATGCGGGCAAGGAGGCGTAAGCCTGGCGCGTCACCACGCTGAAACCGCCGATCAGCACCGCGGCGCAGACCTCCCGGTATTCCGGCGCACTCACCAGCTCGCGCAGCGCATCGCGAATGGCGCTGAGCGTTTCGGGGGACGTGCGTCGCGACGTGATTAATGGCAGCCCTGGCGTCAGCGGCGTTCGATCGAACGCCGCCAGCCCCGCAAGCCGTTCCGGCTCATGACGCTCCAGCAGCGCCCAGGTCACGCAGTCGATGGCGGCGATATCGCTCTTCCCGCGCTGCACGTCAATCAGCGACTGACGGTGGCTGCCGCTGAAGGACGTTTGTGAGAAAAATGGCCCGTCAACAATCAGGGGTGCCACCTTTTTCCGCAGCGCGTTATAGCCGGACTGCGAGTCTTCCGAATTACAAACCGCCCGACGTCCGCGAAAATCCGCCAGCGTGAGATGCCTTTCCTCCGCGCGCGCTACCAGAAAACTGCGGTACTGGCTCCCTTCGCAGCCCGCGGCGGTGTAGTGAAAACAGCCCACCACCTGTACCTCCGGTAGCTGCGTCACCAGCGGGTAGCCGCATGTCTGGCTGAGGATAAGCTCAGGCTGTTGCCAGTGGGCCAGCAGGTCAGACTCCGGCCAGCCGGGAGCACCACCGACGGGCACGCCACGCGCGGCCAGCAGATGCTGCACCGCCAGCCAGAGCGCGCGGGTATCGCCGCGATCCACGGCGTACATGGGAAACGCCAGCAGGTTACTCATACCTCTCCTCCTGTTGTTTTCCGGGATGGACGGTGACCTCCACTGGCCGGGTCCAGAACTGGCGTAGCCATTCACCGTAGCCCCGGACCACAAAGCCGTGGTTACGCAGCCGGTACGCCTCCCGGTTTTGCCGGTAGATCGTCGGCAACCCGTACCAGGGAACGCCCGGTAAATCGTGGTGAATAGAATGGTAGTTGAGATTCAAAAACAGCACCCGCCAGACTAGCCCGGCCTCGTTAATGACCGAGCGCGCGAGCGGATCGTCCGCCGCCCGATGTTCGTAGAACGAGCGGACCTTGGTCAGCGCCAGCGCCGGATAGCTCACCGCCAGCACAAACCAGACGGGTGAAAAGCCGTGATGCACCATCCACGCGAAAAGTGCCCCCAGCAGCAGAGCATGAACCAGCCACATCGCCATCGCCCGCAGGTGAAAATCACGAAACGCCGCCCCGGCGCTGCCCAGCGTCTGGACGATATCCAGCAGCGGCGCCAGCAGAAGCCGCCCGGCAAAGGTATTCCGGGCCCGGATCAGGCACTTCTGCCACGGGGAAAAGCGCGCCCAGCTCGCCTCGGTAAAATAATACGACTCCGGGTCATCCGCCGGAAAGGTCAGGCTATCGTGACGGTGATGGGCCAGATGGGAATCCCGGTACAGGCCGTACGGATACCAGACCGCCAGCGGGAGCGTGCCGAACAGCTGGTTAAGCCAGGCAAAACGGGTGGGATGCCCGTGGATCAGCTCGTGCTGCAGTGACATGTACCAGGCGGTAAACCAGATAAGCAGCAGCGTGGCGGGAAGCAGGCCGAGCGTTTGCCAGAATGTTAGGGTGGAAAACCAGCCGGTATAGATAATGACGATCAGCAGCCACGTAGGGAGTTCACTTCGCCACAGAACCCCAGATGCAAGTCGGTGGATATGATTGCGCTGCTGCGGATGTAAATAGAGGGAGCTTCGTTTACTCATTCCTTCAGACGCCGTTTCGCCAGAGACAATGCTCTGACGATCGGGGATAACGCCTGAAATGACAAAGAACTTAAATCGCTTTGCTTTGCCGGAAACGCAGGGTCACGCCCGGCTTGACTTATTCTGTGGTAAATGTACTTTTCAGGACATGAAGAAAATATTAATTATCGTACCTGACGGCGGCATGCTGTTTGAGGCCGCCGGTATCGCCGACATTCTGATGCAGGCCAACCGGCTGCATCCGGAAGGGCTTACCCAGCCCCGCTACCGTATCATCATTGCCACCACGCAGCCCCACCAGGTGATCCACGGCCAGTCTGGCCTGAACCTGCTGGCGGACTATCGCCTGCCGGAGCTGGATCCGCGCGAACCGCTGGACACCATTATCATCACCGGACGCGGGATCAACGAGCAGGAGAGCACGGCGGTGGTGGACTGGCTGCACCTCGCTGCCCCGCACGCCCGGCGAGTCGCCTCCATTTGCGGGGGCGCGATGCTGCTTGCCCAGACCGGCTTGCTGGACGGCCGCCGCGCAACCACCCACTGGCGGCTGCTGGAGACGATGCAAGCCCAGTACCCGGCTATCCACGTCGAAGGCGGCCCGCTGTATATTCAGGATGGCCCCATCTGGACCTCCGGCGGCGTGAGTTCCGGGTTCGATCTGACCCTGGCGCTGGTGGAAGACGACTACGGATTTACCCTCGCCCGCGACGTGGCGCAGGATATGGTGATGTATCTGCGTCGCCCCGGCGGACAGCTGCAGTTCAGCCGCTATAGCCTGCAGCAGTCTGGCGCATCGGGGCCTATCAGCGAACTGCAAACCTGGATCCTGCAGAACCTCACCGCCGACCTGTGCGTGGAAAATTTGGCCGAAATGGTGGCGATGAGCCCGCGCAATTTCACCCGGGTTTTTACCCGCGACGCGGGCGTCTCGCCTGCCCGTTACGTGACGGAAGCGCGCCTGGCCGCCGCCCGACAGCTGCTTGAGCAGACCCATGATCCCCTTGAGCGGGTTGCCGAACAAAGCGGGTTTGGCACCAGCATTAACCTGCGCCGCGTGTTTGAGAAACAGCTCCACCTCACGCCAGGCGAGTACCGCCAGCGCTTCCACTGCCGCAAGATGGCGTAATCTGATCCTTTTTTGTCGTTTACGCCAACCGGCCCCGCGCCTACAGTGACTCCAGACAACAGAGATAAGGAGTGCACCATGGTTAAGGTCGGTATTAACGGTTTCGGCCGTATCGGACGTAATTTCCTACGCGCGGCGCTGGGTAACCCGGATCTTCAGATTGTGGCCATTAACGATCTGACGGACAGTAAAACCCTCGCCCACCTGCTGAAACATGATTCCCTTCTGGGCAAACTGCCCGCGCCCGTTGAAGCGGCTGACGGCGCGCTGCAGGTGGACGGTCAGCGGATTGTGGTGTTTAGCGAACGCGATCCGGCAAATATTCCGTGGCGCGATGCTGGTGTTGACGTGGTAATTGAGGCCACCGGCTTCTTTACCGATCGGGAAAAAGCGGCGGTGCACGTCACGCAGGGTGGCGCAAAGCGCGTCATCATCTCCGCGCCCGGCAAAAATGACGATCTGACGGTTGTGATGGGAGTGAACCACGATCGCTACGACCCGGCTCAGCACGTGGTCGTCAGTAACGGGAGCTGTACCACTAACGGTCTGGCGCCGGCGGCTCAGGTGCTGCATCAGCAGTTCGGGATCGAGCATGGTCTGATGAACACGACGCACGCCTACACCAACAGCCAGGCGCTGCACGACCAGCCGGAAAAAGATCTGCGCGGCGCACGCGCGGCGGCGCTGTCGATTGTGCCTTACTCCAGCGGCGCGGCGAAAGCGCTGGGCAAAGTGATCCCCTCCCTGGACGGCAAGCTGACCGGGTACTCCCTGCGCGTGCCGGTGCCGGTGGTGTCGATTGTGGATTTAACGGTAACGCTCAGCCGTAGCGTAACCGCCGAAGAGGTGAATGAGGCGTTCCGCAACGCGGCCGCCAGCGGGCCTCTGAAAGGGATCCTGGGCTATAGCGATGAACCGCTGGTCTCCAGCGACTACCAGGGCGACCCGCGCTCCTCCATTATCGACGGGCTTTCCACGCTGGTGATTGGCGGGAACATGGTGAAGATCCTGGCGTGGTATGACAACGAGTGGGGCTTCTCTAACCGCCTGGTGGATCTGGCGGTGCTAATGGATAAGAAAGGGCTGTAAGCCTGGAGCCGGGTGGCGCGAACGCTCACCCGGCAAAAAATCATTCCGCTTTCACTTTCACGCCCATCAACACAATCACCATCGCCGTCACCAGCAGGAACCCGCTTCCGGCGAATACGCCGCTGGCACCGTTAAGGTCAAATACCGCCCCGCCCCCGGCCGCACCGGCGCTTATCGCCAGCTGGATTGAGGCCACCAGCAGCCCCCCTGCACTTTCGGCTTCATCCGGAACGGTGGTGGCAAGCCAGGTTGACCAGCCCACCGGAACCAGACCAAACGCAAAGCCCCACAGCGCCACCAGGAAACCGTCCAGCATTGCCAGATGGCCAAACGCCACCATCGTCAGCGCCAGTATGCCCATGGCGAACGGCACCAGCGCCAGCGTCAGGCGCAGATTACGTGCCAGCAGATGTCCGGCAACGGAAGTACCGACAAAGTTCGCCAGCCCAAAGCCCAGCAGGATCAGTGAAATGGTCTCAACGTTCGCCTGCCCCACCGTTTCCAGGAACGGGCGCAGGTAGGTAAAGAAGGCGAAATGGCCGCTGAAGATCAGAATAGTGGCCAGCATGCCGCCGATCATGCCCGGTCGACGCAGCACGCGGAACAGCGTGCTGAGGCTACCGCTGCTCTCGGGCTTCATGGACGGCAGCACCCAGATCTGCCACAGCAGCGCCAGTACGCTCGGCAGTATGCAGAGCACAAAGACGTTGCGCCAGCCGATCAGGCTACCCAGATAACTCCCTAGCGGGGCAGCAACCACGGTGGCAATCGACACGCTGGAGAAAATCACCGCCAGCGCCTTCGGTACTTTATCCGTCGGAACCAGGCGCATCGTGGTGGCCGTCGACATCGCCCAGAAGCCACCGATGGCGACCCCTAACAGCAGGCGCCCCATCAGCAGGACGTGCAGCGTAGGCGCAAAGGCTACCAGCAGGCTGGAGATGATTTGCAGCACGGAGAAAAACATCAGTACCCAGCGACGGTCGATACTTTTGGTCGCCGGCGTAATCAGAAGCCCGGTGACCAGTGCCACCAGCGCGGTGGCGGTGACGGCCTGCCCGGCCATGCCCTCGCTGACGCCCAGACTCGCGGCCATCGGCGTCAGCAAACTGGCTGGCAGGAACTCAGCCGTTATCAACCCAAACACGCCCAGCCCCAGTGAATAGACGGCCCGCCAGGCGGGTCTGGCTGGCGCCACGGCCTCTCTCGCCACGACACATGAATTCATCTGTTGTTCTCCCGTTATAAAAATGTGACAACTGTCGCAAAAGCATAGAGGGTTCACCGTGGACGATCTATGACATATAATCTCCACTTATTGATTATTCGTCCGGAGTTGCGCCATGACCGTTCAGTCCCCCGATTTGATCAGCGAACTCTTACGCGGCATGCGCCTGTCGGGTGTGAAATACCGACGGATTGAAGCCAGCGCGCCGTTTGGCGTGGCGTTCCACCAGGCGCCCGGTAAGGCGCAGTTCCATTTTGTGAGCCACGGTAGCGCCCTGCTGCGTATGGAGAGCGGTGCGACCTTCGAACTGAGCGGCGGCGACGCGCTGTTTATTCCTGGCGGGAATGCCCACGCCCTGCTCTCTGACGCGCAGGCAGCCATTACCCCGGTGAACGCTTTTCCGAGCGAACCTATCTGCGGCTCGGTGTGCGCCATTACCTGCGAGCCTTGTCCGGAGAGCGAGAACACCATCATCTTTAGCGGGTGTATGGATTTTGAGCTCGGCGGGATGCAGCCGCTGATCAAAGCAATGCCGGAAGTGATGATGGTCAGCCGGCTGATGTCCACCTGGCCGGAAATTCATCCGCTACTGGCGGCGATGGAGCGAGAATCCATGACCCGTCAGGCCGGGTTCGCCGGGATCCTTGCCCGGCTGGCTGATGTGGTGGCGGCGTTAATTGTGCGCGGCTGGGTTGAGGGCGGCTGCGGTAAAGCTACCGGCTGGGTGCAGGTTTTACGCGACCCGCGCCTGAGCCGGGCCATTTACGCCATGCACCAGCAGCCTGGCCTGAACTGGAGCGTGGCGGATCTGGCGAAAGAAGCGGGCACCTCACGCTCCGTGTTTGCCGAACGGTTTCTGGCCGCGACGGGGACGACCCCGGCAAAGTATCTCAGCGAACTGAGAATGCGGCTGGCGATTCAGTACATTCGTCACGAAAATCAGCCGATTGAAACGGTCGCCTTGCGGCTGGGTTACGGATCGCTGGCGGCCTTTAGCCGGGCCTTTAAGCGCATCATTGGCCATGCGCCGGGCACGCTGCGGGAAGCCGGCCAGGCCCCGGAAGAGGTCTGACCGGCAGGCTGGCATCAGAAAGAGTATTTAAAGCGCACGCGGCCACCGTAGCGATCGTCGTTTTTCTTATCGCCCGCTTTCGGGGAAGCGTTGACCCAGGACGCATACGCGCCCAGATAGATATTGAAGATTTTCATCTTCATGACGTTCGGGATCAGATCGTATGGATGGTATGAATATCGTACTCGCCCTTCGCGTCCAGGTAAGCGGTGTTGAGGTTCATGACCACGCCGTTCTCCGGATCGGTTTTAAGCCCGTCCCAGGTCATAGTAAACCCGTAGCCGTCGCTGTAGAGATCGTCCGACTTTAATTTCCCCGTCGTTCACAGAACCGAAGAAGAATACCGCATCATCGAGATACATTTTCCCGCCGAGAGGCTGAACGGAAAATCCGGCAAAATTGCCGTTATCCATTTTTCGATAACCATCAAAACCTCATAAATTACGCCCGTTAATATCCCAGCGTTATTTATATCCCGGCGCCCGGTCGCTATTAGTGCTTTGATTAATGGGGGTCAGACTGCCTGTTTTACTGGCGGCATCCATATTAAACTCCACGTCACCATAAAATTTAATATCGCCAAACCCTGAAAGCGTCAGCTTTGGCGGTTCGGCTTTGCTCACCGGCTCTTCGGACTGCATAACAACGGCGGGTGGTGCCTGCGCGGCGGCCGCCTGCTGCTGTCTAAGCGCCGGAATAAAATGCACTTATCAGTATTACCGTTTTTTTAATTTCATAAAATTCATCCTGATTATAAAAGTGGATACGCAAATAGGGAGCATCGCCATTTCGACTACATAGCCTTTTGGGTTCTATTATTTTTTTTGTTGCACAACAAATCCTTCCGGACAGGGCGTGCGAAGCGGTAAATTGTCTGGTTCTGCGCAAAATGGGATATTCAACACGCGAAGCGGGCAATATTCGTCTAAGGTTTTCAGGTGATTGATAACAGCGGTCACGCTGCTCAGGAATACAGGAGACGAACCGATGATAAGACCTCGTACTTTACGCCCTGCTCTTTTGCACCTCGCGCTGGGAGGCGCGCTGCTTGGTGTGGCAACGATGAGTTATGCTGAAGAACAACCAGCCTACCAGAAAAATTCACCCGATATTTTGCTTGGCCCTCTGTTTAACGACGTGCAGAGTGCCAAACTGTTTCCCGATCAGAAAACCTTTGCCGATGCCGTTCCCAAAAGCGACCCGCTGATGATTCTGGCGGATTACCGGATGCAGCACACCCAGACAAGCTTTGACCTGCGCCACTTTGTGGAGATGAACTTCACGCTGCCTGCGGAAGGTGAAAAATATGTGCCGCCTGCGGGACAAAGCTTACGTGAGCACATTGACGACCTCTGGCCTGTGCTGACGCGCACCACGGATAAAGCCAGTAACAAATGGGATTCCCTGCTGCCGTTACCGAAACCTTACGTTGTGCCCGGCGGGCGCTTCCGCGAGGTCTACTACTGGGATAGCTATTTCACCATGCTGGGCCTGGCGGAGAGCGGCCACTGGGACAAAATCAGCGATATGGTGGATAACTTTGCGTATGAGATTGATACCTTCGGCCATATCCCCAACGGCAACCGCAGCTACTACCTGAGCCGCTCCCAGCCGCCGTTCTTCTCACTGATGGTTGAGCTGCTGGCGACGCATGACAAAGACGCGCTGAAAAAATACCGTCCACAAATGGAGAAAGAGTACACCTACTGGATGGAGGGTGTAGAAAGCCTTCAGCCAGGGCAGGCTAACCAGCGCGTGGTGAAGCTCGATGACGGTTCCGTACTCAACCGCTACTGGGACGATCGCGATACCCCGCGCCCGGAGTCCTGGCTTGACGATATCACCACGGCGAAGAGCAACCCTAACCGGCCTGCGACGGAAATCTACCGCGATTTGCGCTCCGCAGCGGCCTCGGGGTGGGACTTTAGCTCCCGCTGGATGGACGACCCGCAAAAGCTCGGCACCATCCGCACCACCAGCATTGTGCCCGTCGATCTGAACGCCCTGATGTTTAAAATGGAAAAACTGCTCGCGCGAGCAGGCCAGGAGGCGGGCGACAGCGCGGCGGCGAGTAAATACGAGGCATTAGCCACCGCGCGTCAAAAAGCCATTGAGCGCCACCTGTGGAACGATAAAGAGGGCTGGTACGCCGATTACGATCTCAAGAGTAAGAAGGTGCGCAACCAGCTCACGGCGGCGGCCCTCTTCCCGCTCTACGTGAAGGCGGCGGCACAGGATCGCGCCGATAAAGTGGCCGCGGCCACCTCCGCGCGCCTGTTGAAGCCGGGCGGTATTACCACGACCACAATCAACAGCGGCCAGCAGTGGGATGCGCCAAACGGCTGGGCACCGCTGCAGTGGGTGGCAACGGAAGGGTTGCAGAACTATGGGCAGGATAAGGTTGCAATGGACGTGACCTGGCGCTTCCTGAAGAACGTTCAGCACACTTATGATCGCGAGAAGAAGCTGGTGGAGAAGTATGATGTCTCTTCTACCGGTACCGGCGGTGGCGGCGGTGAATATCCGCTCCAGGATGGGTTCGGCTGGAGTAACGGCGTGACGCTGAAAATGCTGGATCTGGTTTGTCCGAAAGAGAAACCGTGCGACAGCGTGCCGGAAAATCAGCCTGCGGCGAACGATGAGGCTGCGCCGGTGAAAGCTGCGGCGCAGTAAGGGAGTATTGCCGGGTGATGGCTACGCCTTACCCGGCCTTCATTTTGAACTCACAGGGATTTAGAAGCTGTAACTCGCCCCTAGCTGATACGTCCTGTCACGCCCAATCCAGCAGTTAGTCGCATCGTAGCAGGTCAGCGTCTCTTTATTGGTGATGTTCTGCATACTTGCCTTAAGCATCAGCCCCGCCAGCGAAGGCAGAATTTCGCCCATCCGGTACGACGCCGCCAGATCGTACTGCGTGGTGCCCCCCAGCTTACCCGCATCGTTAGACGGTGAAATCTCCATCGGCCCGGTATAGCGCGCCCCGGCGCCCAGCATCAGCCCCTTCAGCGGCGTGCTCTCGAAGGTGTAGTCCCCCCACAGGTTGAACGCATTTTCCGGCACCTGAGTAGGACGCTTGCCCTGGTATTTATCATCTTCGGTATTAATTACGTGGGTGTAGGCATAGTTGGCAATCAGCGTCAGGTTGTCCGTCGGGCGGCTGATGGCGGAGAGCTCCGCGCCTTTGGATTCCACTTCACCAGTCTGACGGTAGTTCAGGAAGCCCGGGTCGGAGGTGACGACGTTTTTCTGCCGGATGTTAAACACCGAGGCGGTAAACGTCGTGGCGTACTCTGCCAGCAGATATTTTACCCCGCCTTCAACCTGCTTGCTGGTGGTTGGCTTGACGTCTTTCGCCGTGAGCGTCCCCTGCGGCGAGACCGGTGCAAAACCTTCTGAATAGCTGATAAACGGCGAAATACCGTTATCGAAGGCGTAAAGCGCCCCCAGGCGTTTGGTAACGCGATCCTGCGATACCCAGGCCTTATCGCCGTTTTGCAGGTAATCGGTGGTGACGGAGCGGTAATCGTCGTAGCGCAGGCTGCCCAACAGACTTAAGCCGCCAAATTCCACCTGATCCTGCAGGTAGTACCCGTTCTGCTGGTAGCTGAGACGGTTTTTCTGGGCGGTGTAGAGTCCCAGCGCGCTTTCGTGGATTTGCGAATAGTCCGGATTACGCATATCCATGCCCGGCGTAGTCGACGCGTAGCGGTAGTGGAAATGGGAGTTCAGCCTCTGATAGTCAAACCCGGCCAGCAGATGGTGTTTCCATTCGCCCAGCGCAACGGTTTTAGTCACCTGGTTGTCGATGTTGAAGCTCTTAAGATCTTCATCGGTGGTATAGGCAAAGCGGTTAAGCTGATAGACCTCACTTCCCGTTCCCGTCGCGTAGACGCTGTTCTGGTGGGTATCGACGTCGAAATAGCGCGCTTTCTGATTAAAGCCCCAGCCGCTGTCAAACTCGTGTTCGAAGCTGTAGCCCAGCATCCACTGCCGCTGCTTAAACCCGCTCCACTCATCTCCGGCGTAATCCTGGCGATCGGCATATTTGGACCGCAGATAAGCGAGCGGCAGCGGGTTAGACGGCGTCAGGCTCGGGGAGTTTTGCGCCAGCGCATCCAGGGTGAGGCGGGTTTTACCGTCGGGTTGCCATGTAACGGACGGGGCGACCAGATAATTTTCATAGCGGCTGGTGTGCGGCTGATCGTCATTCTCCGTCGCCTTACCCAGCAGGCGGTAATTCCAGTCGCTGTCGGCAATTTGTCCGGTCGAATCGAGGTAGCCTTCTTTCAGATTACGGTTCCCGGTGTTAAAACCGACCTCGGTTCGGGCTTCCCGCTGCGGCATTTTGCTTTGAATATTTACCAGCCCGCCCGGCGAACCGCCGCCGTAAAGCACCGATGAAGGCCCTTTCAGAATATCGACGCTCTCTATTAACAGCGGATCGATGCGCGCCTTGGTGTTACCGGTGACGTTATAGGGTAGCTGCAGTCCGTTGTAAAACTCCTGATCGACGGTAAAGCCACGAATTTTGTATTCGCTCATATAGGAGGTATTCCCCCGCACCTCGGTTGAGACGCCTGGGGCATAGCGCAGGATTTCATTCACGGAGTTCGCGTGACGCTTTTCGATCTCCGGCGCAGAGAGCGTGTTGATAACCTGCGGCGTTTTACTTTCGGCAACGGCCGATTTGGTGGCGCTGTTGGTCCAGGCCGGCAGCGCGCTGCCCTGCTCTGAGCCCGTGACGACAATGGTTGATTCTTCGGCGAAAGCCTGGACCTGCAATGCCAGCGTGACGGCACCCGCCAGGGTGCATAACGTAAAACGTGAGGAGTTCATAATGTCGTCTTGTTATTACATGCAATACGGAACGACAATTATTATCATTTAGATTAGCAAATCAATATAGCGGCAAAAAAAACGGCCCTCCGCAGAGAGCCGTTCTGTCATTTTATGCTCGTCGCAGTAATCTGAATATGCCCAGCACGACAATGGCTCCCACGACAGCGACCAGGAAACTGTGCATGTCGAAACCACTGATGTCACCACCAAAACCAAACATCGTCGCCAGCCAGCCGCCTACAACCGCACCAACGACCCCGAGTACGCAGGTCAAAATAAAGCCGCCGCCATCGTTTCCCGGCATGATCAGTTTTGCGATAGCGCCGGCAATAAGGCCAAAGATAATCCAGGCGATGATACCCATAGCAATGCCCTCTTGCAGATTAAACGCATGTACAGAAAACCTTCTGCACAGCTAACTTAAGTATAGGTCATCACCGGAAAACCAGTTTCGTCTCACCGACTTATCCTGCGGACAACGGTAAAAAAATCTCACCGGTTTGTATTAAGTTTGAGGGTGGATTGCCGATAACACTAAGACAGTCTGTCATCAATCAAGGAGCCATCCGGCGTGAGTCATTACAGTGAGCAGTTCCTCAAGCAAAATCCGCTGGCTGTATTAGGGGTATTACGCGACCTGCAAAAAGGCGAAGTGCCGCTGCGCATCAGCTGGTCGAATAATCAATTTATCAGCAAGATCCTTGACGTCTCGCAGGAGAGGCTGGTTATTGACCTGGGCAGCCTGGAGTATGAAAACCGCGCGGCGCTGAAAGCAGAGAATATCGTGGTCATGGCCGAAACCCATGGGGCCAAAGTGGAATTTGTCCTGCCGCATCTGGAATTGAGCGAATACCAGGGACTTCCGGCTTTTGTTACCCTCCTTCCAGGCAATCTCTGGTTTGTCCAGCGCCGTGAATATTTCCGCATCAGCGCCCCGCTTCATCCTGCCTATTTTTGTAAGGCTAAAATGCCGGACAAAAAAGAGATCCGCTTCCGTCTCTTTGACCTGTCGCTGGGCGGAATGGGCGCGCTGATGGATACCCCGAAGCCGGAGGGTCTGGTAGAAGGCATGCGGTTCACGCAAATAGAACTGGATATGGCGGGCTGGGGCCGCTTTTATTTCGATGCACAGCTGATTGCCATCAGCGAGCGCACGGTGGTGGACAGCAAAAATGAAACGATTACCACGCCGCGTCTGAGCTTCCGTTTTCTGAACGTCGGGCCCGGCGCGGAGCGCGAGCTGCAGCGCATTATCTATTCGCTGGAACGGGAAGCACGGGAACGTGCGAATAAGGTTCTGTAGGAAAAGTCGGGCAGCGAGCGCCGCCCGTTTGCGGCCTTACATGGCATCCATCGCTTTCTGTACTTTCCAGATATAGCGAGGCGCCTGCGGTGCCGGATGATTTTTCGCCACATGCTCGACGAACTCATCTTTGTCCATGTCGTTGATCTCCTCAATCGCCTCTTTGCGGTCAGAGGAGAAGGTTCTGAGCAGCGCCCCGGCGCCATTCACGTACGAGACCACCAGCGCGTATTGCATCACTTCCGGATCCTCAATGCCCTTCAGCACGCCGTGTTCCAGAATGCTCAGGTAAGCGGTCCCCATAGAAATGTTGCGTTCCGGGTTCTTCAGCTCGCTGGTCGACGGCTGGCCGCTCCAGCCCATATAGCGGTAGACCTCTCTCCCCGCCGTAGAGGCTTTCAGCTGCATCAGCCCCACCGCGTTGGATTTGCTGACAAGCGTAGGATTGCCACCGGACTCCACCGCAATAATGGCGGTGATCAGCCGCGGGCTGACGCCCCATGCCTTCCCGGCTTTTTCACTGATCGGCATCCACTGCATGGCCCGTTTCACCGGCACTTCCGGGTTCCAGGGCGGGTTTTGATAATCATGTTTTGAACTACAGCCAGCCAGCAAAACAATCAAAAAAGCAAACCATCTCAATTTCACGTCATCTATCCTTATAGCCGGTCATCGCGGTGCGCCGCCCTTGAAGCAGGCGACGTATACGCGGCATGATATAGACAATTAGTTTCTCATTCAGCAAGGAATTGCCATGTCTCAGTTTCATCTCATCGCGCCATCGGGCTACTGTATTAACCAGGACGCGGCGCAGCGGGGCGTTCAGCGCTTACTGGAATCCGGCCATCAGGTAGAAAATCAGACAATTATCTCCCGCCGCCAGCAGCGTTTTGCCGGAACAGAAGCGCAGAGGCTAAATGATATCAATAGCCTGGTGAACCTGAAGGGCGAAAACCGAATAGTCCTTACGGTGCGCGGCGGCTATGGTGCGAGCAGGCTGCTTGAGAGCATTGACTGGCAGGGCCTGGCACAGCGCCAGCAGCAGGATCCGCTGCTGATATGCGGCCACAGCGATTTCACCGCCATCCAGCTTGGTCTTCTGGCGCTGCATAACGTCATCACGTTTAGCGGCCCGATGCTGGCCGGTAACTTCGGCGCGCCGGAACTGGACGCGTTCACAATGGAGCATTTCTGGCGCGCGCTGCGCAATCCCACCTACAGCGTTGAATGGCAAGGCAATGGACCGCACTGGGAATGTGAGGGCCAGCTCTGGGGCGGTAACCTGGCGATGCTGGTCTCGCTCATCGGCACGCCGTGGATGCCGCAAATCAAGGACGGCATTCTGGTGCTGGAGGATATTAACGAACATCCGTTCCGCGTCGAGCGCATGTTATTGCAGCTTTATCATGCCGGTATTCTCGATCGCCAGTCCGCGATCGTGCTGGGCAGCTTCAGCGGCTCTGCCCCGAATGACTATGATGCGGGCTACTCCCTGGAAACGATGGTCGATTTCATACGCTCGAGGCTGGATATTCCGGTTATCACCGGTCTGGATTTCGGCCATGAGCAGCAGACCGTTACCCTTGCGCTGGGCGCGCAGGCGACGCTTACACATGATGTTTCGGGCAGTCGGTTAACGATCGGTGGTCATCCGGTCATAAAAGCATAAAAAACCCCCTTAATAAAACGCTGTTGCCGTTGTTAATATGTTAGGGTTTTAGTAACAGCGTTAACATTGAGGTGGGAGAAAGAGAACATTGGATGCCGCAGCGATAATCAGCCTTTTCATTTTGGGTTCTGTACTTGTAACCAGCAGTATTTTATTAAGTTCATTTTCATCGCGTCTTGGCATACCCATTCTTGTTATTTTCCTGGCCATCGGCATGCTGGCCGGCGTTGACGGCATCGGCGGTATCCCCTTCGATAACTATCCCTTCGCCTACATGGTGAGTAACCTCGCGCTGGCGGTGATCCTGCTCGACGGCGGGATGCGCACTCAGGCGAGCTCCTTCCGCGTGGCCTTAGGGCCTGCGCTGTCGCTGGCGACCGTCGGCGTGTTGATCACCTCCGGCCTCACCGGGATGATGGCCGCCTGGCTTTTCAATCTCAATCTCATGGAAGGCTTGCTGATTGGCGCAATCGTTGGCTCTACCGATGCGGCGGCGGTCTTTTCCCTGCTTGGGGGTAAAGGGCTTAACGAACGTGTTGGCTCAACGCTTGAGATTGAATCCGGCAGTAACGATCCGATGGCGGTGTTCCTGACCATCACGCTGATAGAGATGATCCAGCAGCACGAGACGGGCCTGAGCTGGATGTTTGCCCTGCATATTCTGCAGCAGTTCGGGCTGGGGATTGTCATCGGCCTGGCGGGGGGATACCTGTTACAGCAGACGATCAACCGCATTTCTCTGCCCTCGGGACTTTACCCTCTGCTGGCGCTGAGCGGCGGCATTCTCATTTTTGCCGTCACCACCGCGCTGGACGGCAGCGGTATTCTCGCCGTCTACCTCTGCGGGTTCCTGATGGGCAACCGCCCTATTCGCAACCGTCATGCTATTTTGCAGAACTTTGACGGCCTGGCGTGGCTGGCGCAAATCGGCATGTTCCTGGTGCTGGGCCTGCTGGTGACCCCGTCGGACCTGCTGCCGATCGCCGTTCCGGCGCTGCTGCTGTCGGCGTGGATGATCTTTTTCGCCCGTCCGCTTTCCGTATTTGCAGGCCTGCTGCCGTTTCGCGGTTTTAACCTGCGCGAGCGCGTCTTTATCAGCTGGGTCGGCCTGCGCGGCGCGGTGCCGATTATCCTTGCGGTGTTCCCGATGATGGCCGGTCTCGACAACGCGCGGCTGTTCTTCAACGTGGCGTTCTTCGTAGTGCTGATTTCCCTGCTGTTCCAGGGCACGTCGCTCGGGTGGGCGGCGAAAAAGGCCAAAGTGGTGGTGCCGCCCGTAGGCTGGCCGGTCTCCCGCGTGGGGCTGGATATTCACCCGGAAAACCCGTGGGAGCAGTTCGTCTATCAGCTGAGCGCCGATAAATGGTGCGTGGGGGCCTCGCTGCGCGATTTGCACATGCCGACAGAAACGCGCATTGCTGCCCTGTTCCGCGATAATGTCCTGCTGCACCCGACTGGCAGCACCCGCCTGCGCGAAGGGGATATTCTGTGCGTCATTGGCCGCGAGCGCGACCTGCCCGCGCTGGGCAAGCTGTTCAGCCAGTCGCCTCCCGTGGCGCTGGACCAGCGTTTCTTCGGCGATTTTATTCTGGAAGCCAGCGCCAAATTTGCGGATGTGGCGCTCATTTATGGCCTGGATGAAGGTGCAGAAGACGGTGATAACCCGCAAACGCTGGGCGAAATCATTCAGCAGCGGCTTGGCGCTGCGCCGGTTGTGGGTGACCAGGTGGAGTTTGCCGGGATGATCTGGACGGTGGCAGAAAAAGAAGATAACGCGGTGCGGAAGGTCGGTTTGAGGCCGATGGAAGAGGACGCGGAGTAGTTTTTTTACCGGGTGGCGGCTTCGCGTCACCCGGCAAAGATACAAGTTACACCGTCACAACCGGCACTCTTGGTGCCAGGGCGCACATCAGTTCATACCCTACCGTTCCCGCCGCGGCCGCCACGTCATCAATTTTGATTTCGTTGCCCCACAGCTCGACCGGTGAACCGATGCCCGCCTGCGGGCATGGCGTCAGGTCAACGGCCAGCATATCCATTGATACGGTGCCTACCGTGCCCGTGCGCACCCCATCCACCCAGACCGGCGTGCCGGTCGGCGCGATACGCGGATAGCCGTCGGCATAACCGCCCGCGACGATGCCAATCCGCTGCTCGCCCTTCGCCCGGAAGCGGCTGCCGTAGCCTACCGTGTCGCCCGCCTTCAGCGTCTGCACGCCGATGATCTCGCTGCGCAGGGTCATGACCGGCCTCAGGCCGCTGTTGGCAATATCCTGCCACTGGCCTGAGGGTGATGCACCGTACAGAACGATCCCCGGACGCACCCAGTTATAGTGGGCTTCAGGATGCCAAAGCGTCGCCGCCGAGTTCGACAGGGAGCGCGGACAATCGAGCCCTTCAGCCGCCTGCTCAATGCGGACCATAGCATCAGCAATGCCGTCCGGTTTTTCCGCATCGGCAAAGTGCGCCATCAGCGTCATTTCGCCGACGTTTTTCAGGCCACGCAGCTGCTGCCAGACCGTATGCACCCGCTCGGGCTGGAAGCCCAGGCGGTTCATGCCGCTGTTCACCTTGAGATAAATATCCAGCGGAGCGTGGAGCTTCGCATCCTGAATGGCTTTAATCTGCCAGTTGCTGTGAACGCTGGTGGTCAGGCGATACTTATCCAGCAGCGGCAGATCGTCCGCGTGGAAGAACCCCTCCAGCAGCAGAATAGGCCCTTTCCAGCCGCGCTCGCGCAGCAGGATTGCCTCTTCCAGATTGAGTAACGCAAAACCGTCGGTCGCGCCGAGCGCGCTCCATATACGGTCAATACCGTGGCCGTAGGCGTTTGCCTTGACGACTGACCAGACGCGCGAACCAGGTGCTGCCCGGCGAACAATTTGCAGGTTTTCCTTCAGGGCCTGCAGATCCAGCTGAGCCAGAACAGGACGGGACATGACAACTCCTTAATTATGCGCGCCGTGCAGGTGCTGAGGACGCGATGGCGTAAATCCTGATTGATAGCGCGCAGCACTTAAATCGTCAAACGGAATTGCCGGCGTGCGCCCGGAAATCAGGTCGCTCAGCAGCTGGCCCGAGCCGCAGGCCATCGTCCAGCCGAGCGTGCCGTGTCCGGTATTGGTCCACAGATTTTTGTATGGCGTGCGGCCCACGATTGGCGTGCCGTCCGGGGTCATCGGACGCAGGCCGGTCCAGAACGTCGCCTGTTCCACAAACCCGCCGCGCGGGAAGAGATCGCCCACCACCATCTCCAGCGTTTCACGACGCGGCTGCAGCAGCTCGGTGTTGAAGCCGACAATCTCCGCCATGCCGCCGACGCGAATACGGTTATCGAAGCGGGTAATGGCGATTTTATAGGTTTCATCCAGGATGGTTGACACGGGCGCCCCGCTCTCCTCTTTCACCGGGATAGTCAATGAGTAGCCCTTGAGCGGGTAGACCGGAATATCGAGGATGCCTTTCAGCATGGCGGTGGAGTAGGAACCAAACGCCATCACGTAGGCATCCGCCTTTATCACCTCGTCGCCGCACTTCACGCCGTAAATTTTTTCGCCTTCCGACAGCAGCTTGTCGACGGATGTATTAAAGCGGAATTTCACCCCAGCCTGCTCGCACATCTGTGCCAGACGCTGGGTAAAGAGCTGACAGTCGCCGGTTTCGTCATTCGGCAGACGCAGACCGCCGGTCAGCTTGTGGGCCACTTCGGCCAGCGCGGGTTCCACCTGCCCCAGCTGGCTGGCTTCCAGCAGCTGATACGGTACACCGGCATCTTCCAGCACGGCGATATCGCGGGTGGCGTTTTCATACTGTTGCTCGGTGCGGAACAGCTGCAGCGTGCCGCCCTGACGGCCTTCGTACTCAATCCCCGTCGATGCGCGCAAGGCTTTGAGGCAGTCACGGCTGTATTCCGCCAGACGCACCATGCGGCCTTTGTTTTCCATGTAGTGCCGGGTGTCGCAATTGCGCAGCATCTGCCACATCCACTTCAGCTGGAACTGCGTGCCGTCAAGGCTGATGGCCAGCGGCGCGTGGCGCTGGAACATCCATTTGATTGCCTTCAGCGGCACGCCGGGCGCCGCCCACGGGGCCGCATAGCCAGGAGAGATTTGACCGGCATTTGCCGCACTGGTTTCAAGCGCCGGGCCGGATTCACGATCGATAACGGTAACCTCATGTCCCGCCTGACTTAAATACCAGGCGCTGGTTACGCCAACGACACCACTTCCCAGTATGACAACACGCATAGCCACTCCATTATGAGCAAAAGAACAATCATCTAATTACAGATTGATAACCTAGTTGAAAATATTATTCAACATACGACTTTTTTATGGTGACTTACCTCACACATCCCCCAGCATCAGGGGACAGGGATAATTTGGGATCTCCTGCTGAGCTTTATTTTTAACCAGCATAAAATTCTGATGAGTGCGCTTTTTTTGCCGTATCAAAAACGGGAAATCGCAAAGAAAAAATTTCTGCGCCAGCACGCTTTTTAACACGTTGATCTATGCTTGAAAGGAGGCTCTCCAGACAGAGAGAGCACCCACAACGAGGGCGCGCTAATGGCTACTATTGATTCCCTGAACAAGGACAACACACGTCTGAGCGATGGACCCGACTGGACCTTCGAGCTGCTGGATGTCTACCTCGCCGAAATCGACCGGGTGGCAAAACTGTATCGCCTGGATACCTATCCCCATCAGATTGAGGTGATTACCTCCGAACAGATGATGGATGCTTACTCCAGCGTCGGGATGCCGATCAACTATCCGCACTGGTCGTTTGGTAAAAAATTCATTGAAACGGAGCGGCTGTACAAGCACGGCCAGCAGGGGCTGGCGTATGAGATCGTCATTAACTCCAACCCGTGTATCGCCTATCTGATGGAAGAGAACACCATTACCATGCAGGCGCTGGTGATGGCGCACGCCTGCTACGGCCATAACTCCTTCTTTAAAAATAACTATCTGTTCCGCAGCTGGACGGACGCCAGCTCCATCGTCGATTACCTGATCTTCGCGCGTAAATACATTACCGACTGTGAAGAGCGCTACGGCGTGGATGAGGTAGAGAAGCTGCTCGACTCCTGCCACGCGCTGATGAACTACGGCGTGGACCGCTATAAACGCCCGCAGAAAATCTCTCTGCAGGAGGAGAAAGCCCGACAGAAAAGCCGCGAGGAGTATCTGCAGAGCCAGGTGAACATGCTGTGGCGCACCCTGCCGAAGCGTGAGGAGGAAAAAACGATTGCCGAAGCGCGTCGTTACCCGTCCGAGCCGCAGGAAAACTTGCTCTATTTTATGGAGAAGAACGCCCCGCTGCTGGAGCCGTGGCAGCGCGAGATTTTGCGTATCGTGCGTAAGGTGAGCCAGTATTTCTATCCGCAGAAACAGACCCAGGTGATGAACGAAGGCTGGGCAACATTCTGGCACTACACCATTCTCAACCATCTGTATGACGAGGGGAAAGTCACCGAGCGGTTCATGATGGAATTCCTCCACAGCCATACTAACGTGGTGTTCCAGCCGCCCTACAACAGCCCGTGGTACAGCGGGATTAACCCGTATGCGCTGGGCTTTGCGATGTTCCAGGATATTAAACGCATCTGCCAGTCGCCAACGGAAGAGGACAAGTACTGGTTCCCGGATATCGCCGGTTCTGACTGGCTGGAAACGCTGCATTTTGCGATGCGCGACTTTAAGGATGAGAGCTTTATCAGCCAGTTCATGTCGCCGAAGATCATGCGCGATTTCCGCTTCTTCACCGTGCTGGATGATGACCGCAACAACTATCTGGAGATCTCCGCGATCCACAACGAGGAAGGGTACCGGGAGATCCGCTCGCGCCTCTCCTCCCAGTACAACCTGAGCAACCTTGAACCCAATATTCAGGTGTGGAACGTGGACCTGCGCGGCGACCGCTCCCTGACGCTGCGCTATATTCCGCACAACCGCGCGCCGCTGGATAAAGGACGTAAAGAGGTGCTGAAGCACGTGCACCGCCTGTGGGGCTTTGACGTGCAGCTGGAGCAGCAAAATGAGGACGGCAGCGTGGAGCTGCTGGAACGCTGCCCGGCGCGGTTGAATACGCTGTAGCGCCACCGGGCGAAAAAAAACCTCTCGATTGAGAGGTTTTTTATTTTAGCGACTCTGAATCGCCAAATCGCCCGGCAGCGTTTTCTGCATACGGTGCCAGATTTCACCGGAGTCGTGGCCGTAGCGGCGTACGGTTTCATAAACCTGATCGTGCAGGCCTTCGGTGCAGAGCTTGCTCAGCTTATGGTAGAAGCCCAGCGCCAGACTGCGGGCTTCAGGGTTAGCGAAGTAGTGACGACCAATGCGGGTATAGAGCCCTTTCATACCGTTGAGGATCAGGCCGTAAACCGGGTTGCCGGAGGCAAACGCCAGGCCGCGAAACACGTTGTAATCGAGGGTGGCAAAGGCGTCGGCGTGATCTTCAACTTCATTCGCGCTGGCCAGCACCGCAAGCGCATCTTCAGGATGCTGACGGAAAGCGGTACGAATAAAAATAGTCGCGATGTTGGTGCGCACGGAGAGCAGATTATCAATCAGCTGCGGCACGCTTTCGTGGTCGAGGCGCGCCAGCGTTTCAAGAATGTTCAGCCCCGAGGTTTCCCAGAAGTTGTTTACCTTTGTTGGCTTGCCGTGCTGGATCGTCAACCATCCATCACGCGCCAGTCGCTGAAGCACTTCACGCAGCGTGGTGCGAGTGACGCCAATCAGTTCAGAGAGTTCGCGTTCAGCCGGAAGAATGGACCCCGCAGGGAAACGATTATTCCAGATGCTTTCAATGATGTACTCTTCCGCGAAACCCGCCGGGCTCTGCGCCTTAATGACCATAGTGAGATTTCCATTACACAGCTTTTTGCAAATTGGACTCATCATACCAGAGGCGTGCAACGGCAGGTAGCGCGGCAAAGTGAGAAAAGAGGGATCGCCGTTTCATTTTTGTGAAATTTACAATGCGGTCTTATCCGCCTCCGGGCCGCGATTTTTGCGTATACTGATGTTTTGTATTACTTAACGGGAAGGACGTCTGTTGTGGAAATTTCTTTTGGGCGCGCGCTGTGGCGCAATTTTTTAGGTCATTCTCCTGACTGGTACAAACTGATACTGCTGGTTTTCCTGGTCGTTAATCCCATCATTTTTAGCGTGGATCCGTTTATCGCCGGGTGGCTGCTGGTGGCAGAATTTATCTTCACCCTGGCCATGGCGCTGAAGTGTTATCCCCTGCTGCCCGGCGGTTTGCTGGCGTTTGAAGCCGTTGTCATCGGCATGACGTCCGCAGAGCATGTAAAAGCAGAGCTGGCCTCCAATCTGGAAGTGCTCCTGCTACTCATTTTTATGGTGGCCGGTATCTACTTTATGAAACAGCTGCTGCTTTTTATCTTTACCCGCCTGCTGCTGAGCATTACGTCAAAAACGATCCTCTCGCTGGCGTTTTGCCTTGCCGCCGCCTTTCTGTCGGCCTTCCTGGATGCGCTCACCGTTGTCGCGGTGGTGATCAGCGTCGCCGTCGGATTTTACGGCATTTATCACCGCGTGGCCTCCTCTCGCCCAAGTGAGGATTTACAGGACGATAGCCACGTCGAGGCGCATAACCGCGACGTGCTGGAACAGTTCCGCGCGTTTCTGCGCAGCCTGATGATGCACGCAGGGGTCGGTACGGCGTTGGGCGGCGTGATGACCATGGTGGGCGAGCCGCAAAACCTGATCATCGCGAAAGCGGCTGAATGGCATTTTGGCGAGTTTTTCCTGCGCATGGCCCCCGTCAGCGTGCCTGTGCTGATCTGCGGGTTAGCGACCTGCATTCTGGTCGAAAAATTCAGGCTGTTCGGCTACGGCACACAGCTGCCTGAACCGGTCCGCAAAGAACTGCATAAATTTGACGAGCAGAGCCGCAAACAGCGTACGCGCCAGGAGACGCTGCGTCTGATTGCGCAGGGGATCATCGGCATCTGGCTTATCGCCGCGCTGGCGTTGCATCTTGCCGAAGTCGGGTTGATTGGCCTCTCCGTCATTATTCTTGCCACCACCTTTAGCGGGGTAACGGACGAACATGCTATTGGTAAAGCCTTTACCGAAGCCCTGCCGTTTACCGCGCTGCTGGCGGTCTTTTTTGCAGTCGTGGCGGTGATTATTGACCAACACCTTTTCGCACCGATTATCGCGTTTGTGCTTCAGGCCTCGCCGGACTCGCAGCTTACGCTGTTCTATCTATTTAACGGTCTGTTGTCCTCTATTTCCGATAACGTTTTTGTCGGGACGGTGTATATCAATGAGGCCAAAGCGGCGATGGAGCAAGGGATCGTCAGTACCGGGCAGTTCGACCTGCTGGCGGTGGCCATCAACACCGGAACAAACCTGCCCTCCGTTGCAACACCGAACGGCCAGGCGGCATTTCTCTTCCTGCTGACCTCGGCGCTGGCGCCGCTCATACGGCTTTCTTATGGAAGAATGGTCTGGATGGCGCTGCCGTACACGCTGGTGCTCACCGTTGTTGGTTTGCTGTGCATCAAAATTACTCTCGTTCCCTGTACGCAATGGCTGCTACAAGCGGGTATACTTGCGGCGCATTAAAATTCGTTTACACTGCGCTTTCTAAGCATGTTCCAGGGAAATGATTATGTTGAGATTTTTAAACCAGTGCTCCCGCGGTCGCGGAGCGTGGTTGTTGATGGCCCTGACCGCCTTTGCGCTGGAAATGGTTGCGCTGTGGTTCCAGCACGTGATGGGACTCAAGCCCTGCGTGCTGTGCATCTACGAGCGCTGCGCGCTGTTCGGCATTATGGGTGCAGGCCTGGTGGGCGCAATTGCCCCAAAAACGCCGTTGCGCTACGTCGGTATTGCCATCTGGCTGTACAGCGCCTGGAAAGGGATTGAGCTTTCCTGGCAGCACACCATGATGCAGCTGCATCCGTCACCGTTTATGACCTGTGATTTCGCCGCCCGCTTCCCGAGCTGGCTGCCGCTGGATAAGTGGCTTCCGCAGGTGTTTGTCGCATCCGGTGACTGCTCCGTACGTCAGTGGGAATTCCTGACGCTGGAGATGCCGCAGTGGCTGGTGGGCATTTTTGTGGCCTACTTCGTCGTGGCGCTGCTGGTGCTGATCGCTCAGCCGTTCAAACCGAAGAAACGCGATTTGTTTGGAAGGTAAAAGCAAAAACCCGCCACGGCGGGTTTTTTATTATCACCGATTAGGGTGATTCATGATGTGATCTTCCCAGTCCCGTACCTCGGACTCCTTCACCGCAATGTGGCGTACCGAGATACGCTCGCCGTGCATCGCCGCTTTTGAACCGGTCAGCAGAGGATGCCAGGCCGGTAGATCTTTCCCTTCCGCCAGCAGGCGATACGCGCAGGTGTGCGGCAGCCACTCAAAAGTCGGCAGATTTTCACGGGTGAGCTTGATGCAGTCCGGCTCGAACTCGAAGCGGCGTTCGTAGTTGCGGCACTGGCAGGTTTTAATGTTCAGCTGCCTGCAGGCGACGTTGGTGAAATAGATCTCATCGGAGTCTTCATCCATCAGCTTGTGCAGGCAGCACTGCCCGCAGCCGTCGCACAACGATTCCCACTCCGCGTCGGTCATTTGGTCAAGAGTTTTGCTTTGCCAGAAAGGAATGTCGTTCATCAGGATGTCCACACGTCAAAAGAAAGCGCACCTTATAACGAGTCTGGCACGTGGTTGCAAGTTTTGCCGCCCTTTGCAGGCGGCAAGATGCGGTTACAGCACGCGGGTTTTTAGCGACAGACCGTTAAAACCGACCTCAAGCTCATCGCCGCTGGCGAGCGGGCCCACGCCTTCCGGCGTGCCGGTGAGGATCACATCGCCCGGCTTCAGGGTGAAGAAACGGCTCATGTAGGCGATCAGCGGCACGATCTTGTGGATCATATCTGCCGTGGTGCCCTGCTGGCGGATCTCGCCGTTAACCTTCAGGCTGAGCGGAGTGTCCTGCGGATCGTTGGTAAATTCATTCACCGGAACAAACCCTGAAATCGGACATGCGTTATCAAAGCCTTTGGCTTTTTCCCACGGCTGCCCTGCCTTCTTCATTTTGCCCTGCACGTCGCGCAGGGTCAGATCCAGCGCCACGCCGTAGCCGGCAATCGCTTTCTCGACATGCTCTTCGGAAGCCTGGCGCAGCGTGGCGCCGATCAGCACGGCAAGCTCTACTTCGTGATGTACCGACCCCAGCCCCTGCGGCAGCGCCAGCGGCTGGCGGATGTCGCATAGCGCCGTCTCGGGCTTAATAAACAGGACCGGCTCTTCTGGGGTTGCGCTGCCCATCTCCTGAATATGCTTCGCATAGTTGCTGCCCACGCAGACCACTTTGCTGACGGGATAATCCAGTAATGCACCTTGCCAGTTATGATGTTGATACATGCTCGACCCCTAATCGGTTGATGTGTTATGCCCGAAAACAGCTGAGGCTATTTTTTCCCGGACGCCTCGAGGTGCTGTTTTAATAAATTCTCAGGCGGCGGTGGAAGCTGTAAATAATAGCCCTGCTCGGCTAATGCCGTTTTCACTTTTTCCAGATCGGCATTCACCAGTTTCTTACGGCCGTCCAGCGGCAGCAGCATCGCCAGCTGTGGTCGGCCAAAGTTCTTCATTAATTCTTCCGGCACGCGTGAAAAATCGTCTTTCTTTTCGACATAAAGATAGGTCTGGTCACGGCTTGTACTTCTGTAGATCACACAAAACATGTTTTTACTCTGAATTAATGGGTGGTTGCTTGCCTCAATATACTCCTGACTATAACATGCCTGATACTCTTCGGAATATCGCAGCGAATGGTTGCGGTTAATAGCAAATTGAGTAAGGCCAGGATGTCAAACACGCCCATCGAGCTTAAAGGCAGTAGCTTCACCTTATCAGTGGTTCATTTGCATGATGCAAAACCCGAGGTTATTCGTCAGGCGTTAGAAGACAAAATCGCCCAGGCTCCCGCCTTTCTGAAGCACGCCCCCGTCGTCATCAACGTCAGCGGTCTTGAGGCGCCGGTTAACTGGACACGTCTCCAGCAGGCGGTCTCCTCTACCGGGCTGCGTATTGTCGGCATCAGCGGCTGCAAAGATCCCGAGTTGAAAGCGGAAATCGACCGTGCGGGGCTGCCTCTTCTTAATGAAGGCAAAGAAAAAACCCCACGTGCAGCACCCGCTGCCGTACAAACGCCCCCTCCTGCGGCGCAAAACGTTACCGCTCTCACAAAAACGCGAATGATTGATGTGCCGGTTCGTTCCGGTCAGCGCATTTATGCGCCAAACTGTGATCTAATTGTTACAAGCCACGTCAGCGCTGGCGCAGAGCTTATTGCAGATGGCAATATTCACGTTTACGGTATGATGCGTGGACGTGCGCTCGCGGGTGCAAGTGGCGATCGGGACGCGCAAATATTTTGTACTCACCTGACGGCGGAACTGGTGTCCATCGCAGGTGAATATTGGCTGAGCGACAAGATCCCAGCCGAATTTTATGGCAAAGCGGCTCGCCTGCTTCTGGCAGACGACGCGTTGACCGTTCAACCGTTGAATTAATCCCTTTTTAACAAGGAATTTCTATGGCACGCATTATTGTTGTTACTTCGGGTAAAGGAGGCGTTGGCAAGACCACCTCCAGCGCGGCCATCGCTACTGGTTTGGCCCAGAAGGGAAAGAAAACCGTCGTTATCGACTTCGATATCGGTCTGCGTAACCTCGACCTCATCATGGGATGTGAGCGTCGCGTCGTATATGACTTCGTGAACGTCATTCAGGGCGATGCCACGCTGAACCAGGCGCTGATTAAAGACAAGCGCACCGAGAACCTCTTCATTCTTCCGGCTTCTCAGACGCGTGATAAAGATGCCCTGACCCGTGAAGGCGTGGAAAAGGTGCTCGACGAGCTGAAAAAAATGGAGTTCGACTTCATCGTCTGTGACTCCCCTGCCGGCATTGAAACCGGTGCCCTGATGGCGCTCTACTTTGCTGATGAAGCGATCATCACCACCAACCCGGAAGTCTCCTCCGTGCGTGACTCCGACCGTATTCTCGGTATTCTGGCCTCCAAATCCCGCCGTGCGGAAAATGGCCAGGATCCGATCAAAGAGCACCTGCTGCTGACCCGCTATAACCCGGGTCGCGTAAACAAAGGTGACATGCTGAGCATGGAAGACGTGCTGGAGATCCTGCGCATTAAACTGGTTGGCGTTATCCCGGAAGACCAGTCCGTGTTACGCGCCTCTAACCAGGGCGAGCCCGTGATCCTTGATACAACGGCAGATGCAGGTAAAGCTTACGCCGATACCGTTGACCGTCTGCTGGGAGAAGAACGTCCTTTCCGCTTCATTGAAGAAGAGAAGAAAGGTTTCCTCAAACGCCTGTTCGGAGGATAAGTTATGGCATTACTGGACTTTTTTCTCTCGCGGAAAAAAAGCACCGCCAACATCGCAAAAGAACGCCTGCAAATTATCGTTGCGGAGCGTCGTCGTAGCGACGCCGAGCCTCACTACCTGCCGCAGCTGCGCAAGGACATCCTGGAAGTGATCTGTAAGTATGTGCAGATTGACCCGGAGATGGTCACCGTACAGCTGGAGCAAAAAGACGGGGATATTTCGATTCTGGAGCTGAACGTAACGCTTCCGGAAGCGGAAGAGTCGCGTCCGTAGGTTCCTGGTGTCGTAGCCCCGGTAAGCGCAGCGCCACCGGGGAGAATATGCCGGGTATATCGCCCGGCATATTTTTATCGCGGATAACCTTCCAGCAAGGTATTCAGGCGATCGGCCATCAATACCCCGCGCCAGCCAGCCATCAGTTCCGGCACGCCATTCTGCGGTTTCAGCTTCCAGTGCCAGTTCAGCAGCTGGTTAATCTGTCTGCGTGACGCCAGCAGTTCAGCGCTCAGCTTGCTTTCCGTTGCGACATCCTGCACCAGCGCTTTGATATCCTTAAATGCTTTACGATAGCCCGGCATATCCATGAGATTCAGCAGCGTCTCAGGCAGTGCGTCCTCCGGCAGCGCCTGCGCTTTGGCGACCAGCGCCAGCAGGGTTTTACCATGGAAACGGATCTCGCTGCCGGAAAGGCCAATGCTGTCCAGCTCGCCCAGGCTGCCCGGCATATAGCGCGCGACCGCCCAGAGATGCTCTTCACGCACCACAAAATTCACGGCTAGATCGCGCTCGCGCGCTTTACGCAAACGCCAGTCCGCTAACAGCTGCAGGCAGGCCAGCTGACGCGTGCGAAGCTGCCAGGCGTTGGTGATATCACGCCAGGCCTCTTTCGGGTCAACCACTTCCCGGCGACGCTGCTGCGTCATACGGCACTCGTCCAGCGCGGCAGACAGCCAGCCGGAGGCTTCCGCCTCTTTCATCAGCTGTCCGGCAATCGGCAGCAGGTAAAACACGTCTGCCGCCGCATATTCCAGCTGACGCTCGGTAAGCGGACGCGCCAGCCAGTCGGTACGGGATTCACTTTTATCCAGCGTCAGGCCCGTGTACTCCTCCACCATGGCGGCAAAGCCCCACGACAGCGGACGACCGCTGAACGCCGCGAGGATCTGCGTATCAATCAGCGGCTGAGGCATGATGCCAAAGGTGTTAAGAAAAACTTCCAGATCTTCACTGCCCGCGTGCAGATATTTCGTTACCGCAGTATCCAGCAGCAGGTCACGCATCGGCGCCCAGTCGGTAATGCCGAGCGGGTCGATCAGCGAGACGTGCTTACCGTCGTACATCTGTATCAAACCCAGCTGTGGATAATAGGTGCGAGTACGGACAAACTCGGTATCCAGAGCGATGGCAGGAAAGTCGCGCGTCACTTCGCACAGCGAAGCCAGCTCGTCGTTGGTCGTGATCATCTGGTAATTCAAATCGGATTCTCTTTTGTTTGCGCCCATAAAAAACGCCGGCTTAACCGGCGTCTGGGCGATTAACGTGAAGCTCAGGCCTTATTGTCTACTTTGGCACGGGCTTCGTCACGTAATTCTCGTCGTAATATCTTCCCGACATTGGATTTCGGCAGCTCATCGCGGAATTCCACCAGCTTCGGCACCTTATAGCCCGTCAGCTGACGGCGACAAAACGTTATCAGCGCTTCCTCGGTAAGAGAAGGATCTTTCTTGACCACAAATATCTTCACCGCTTCACCGCTACTGCCGGAAGGAACGCCCACCGCCGCCACTTCCAGCACGCCGCTGTGCTGCATCACCACGTCTTCGATTTCGTTCGGATAGACGTTGAAGCCGGAGACCAGGATCATATCTTTTTTGCGATCGACGATGCGCAGGAAGCCTTCGTCATCCATCACCGCAATATCGCCGGTGTGAAGCCAGCCGTCTTTAATGATTTCGTCGGTCGCATCAGGACGCTGCCAGTAACCCAGCATTACCTGCGGCCCTCTGACGCACAGTTCGCCCGGCTCGCCGTGAGGCACTTCGTTATCCTCATCATCCACCAGCTTTGCTTCCGTCGACGGGACCGGCAGGCCGATGCTGCCGCTGTGGTAGTCGATATCGTGCGGGTTGACGCTCACCAGCGGGGCACATTCCGTCAGGCCGTAGCCTTCCAGCAGATATTGCCCGGTTAGCTTCACCCAGCGCTCGGCCACCGCCTGCTGAACCGGCATGCCGCCGCCCGCGGAGAGATGGAGCGTGGAGAAATCAAGCTGCTGGAACTCTTTGTTGTTAAGCAGCGCGTTAAACAGGGTGTTCACCCCGGTCATGGCGGTAAACGGGTATTTTGCCAGCTCTTTCACCAGACCCGGGATATCGCGCGGGTTGGTGATCAATACGTTTTGCCCGCCCAGCTCGATAAACAGCAGGCAGTTCATGGTCAGCGCGAAGATGTGATACAGCGGCAGCGCGGTGATTACCAGCTCTTTACCCGGATGCAGCAGCGGCCCGTAGGTGGCATTAACCTGCTCAAGGTTCGCCAGCATGTTGCGGTGGGTCAGCATCGCCCCTTTGGCCACGCCGGTGGTGCCGCCTGTGTATTGCAGGAAGGCCAGGTCTTCGGAGACGACTTCAGGCTTGACGTACTGCATGCGATAGCCCGCATGCAGCGCGCGGCGGAAGGAGATAGCATCCGGCAGGTGGTATTTTGGTACCAGACGTTTGACGTATTTAACGACAAAGTTGACCAGCGTCCCTTTGGCGGTGGAAAGCTGATCGCCCATGCGCGTCAGGATGACGTGCTTCACCTGGGTTTTGTCGACCACTTTTTCCAGGGTATGGGCAAAGTTAGAAACTATGACAATCGCCACCGCCCCGCTGTCGTTCAGCTGATGTTCCAGCTCGCGCGGCGTGTAAAGCGGGTTAACGTTGACCACAATCATCCCGGCACGCAGGATGCCAAACAGCGCCACCGGGTATTGCAGCAGGTTCGGCATCATCAGCGCGACGCGATCCCCTTTTTGCAGCCCAAGTCCTTCCTGCAGATAAGCCGCAAACGCCCGGCTACGCTCCTCAAGCTTACGGAACGTCATCACCTCGCCCATATTCACAAACGCGGGCTGGTCTGCGTAACGTCTTACCGAGTGCTCAAATAATTCCACCAGGGATTGATAACGGTCAGGATTGATCTCCGCAGGCACATCTGCGGGATAACGGTTAAGCCAAACCTTTTGCAATGCATCACCTCTGAAATGAGTGTTCGTCGTCATCACAGCCCCGATAATAAACAGTTTGTTAACATTATATTAACTCAGCGTACCAGTTTATTAATTGTTCAGATTGCAGGTTGCGAAGCGCGTCACTCTTTTTTTTCGTTTTATCCGTAAAAAAACAGAGACAGCGGCTGAGCCGCTGTCTCTTTCTTAACAATAACAGTAAGTTACTCAGTTACGATCGTTTGCACCTGTGCAGGGCCCGGGTTATACCAGCCCCATCCCGGATAACCGTAACGATAAGGATGTGGACCCCACATCCACGGGTCGATTGGCTGAGGCGGCATCACCACCTGCTGGGCGATACGCCAGCGCTTATAGCCGTTCACCTGCATGGTCATAAATTTGTACGGCGTGTTGCCGATTTTGCCCTGCACCGAACCGGTAATCGGCCCGACAACGGTTACCAGCTGTCCGCGAAAATCGACCGGGTCGAGGAAACCACTAACGTCGGCATAGATACGCCCGCGAGAGGCTTCACCGAGTACGGGACGCGCGCCGCTGTCGAGCGGTACCGTGGCAATTTCCAGACGGGTTTTCCCCTGCTGGTTCTGCACGTCGATCACTTTCCCACCGAAGCGGGCTTCCTGGCCGACGTAAAGCTCGGGCGCATTCATTACCCGAACCAGATCCTGCTGTGGCGTCGGGCTGCTGCCCTTGATCGCATCAGGTACGGTTACGCAACCGCTCAGTGCTATGGCAACCGCGCCTGCCATAAAAAGGCGTACTACTTTAGTCTGAACCGCCATGATGCGACTCCTTTTTCTCAGTTCCTGTTACTGAGATTCATTCGCGGCCCGGAAGTTTCTTCCACGCGACGGTGTTTCGCAAATAAACCGGCTCCGCATGTTCAACGGCAACGGTTTTTCCTGCTGCAAGCAGTTGACGGGCAATCGGGAGCATATCTTCCGCCGCAGGCAGGAGCATGTTGCCGTCCACCAGCGTCACGCCGGTGCCGCTCGCCATCTCTGGCCACGCCGGCCAGCCCGTGCCGACCGTCGCCCACTCGCCGGACAGCTGCTTCAGGCGTTCAGTAACGGCTTCAGGCTTAAGCACTGCTTCCGTCTCTTCGCCGTGCCACACGCCGTTTTCATCGCGGGTATATTCCGCCCAGTAAACTTCACCCATGCGAGCGTCAATAGCGGCGAGCACGCGGGTCGCGCCCGTCATGCGCCAGGCTCCCTCCGCCATCGTCGCAAGCGTAGAGACGCCGATCATCGGCAGGTCAGCGCCCAGCGCCAGCCCCTGCGCGATGCCAATCCCAATGCGCACGCCCGTAAAGCTGCCGGGGCCGCGGCCAAAGGCCAGCGCGTCGAGGTCGGTTAAGGTGGTGTTGCCCTGGGTTAAAATGGCTTTTACCAGGGGCAGAATACGCTGGGTGTGTTCCCGTGGACACTCTTCGAAATGAGCAGAAACAGCACCGTCGTTTAACAGAGCAACAGAGCAAGCCTCTGTCGCGGTATCAATAGCCAGAATTCGCATCAGTCGTCGCGCTCTCGCAAGGGTCAGTCACAAAATGGCGCGCATCTTAGCACACTCCGGAGCGAATTACTCCGCCGTTGGGTTTGCCAGGAAACGCACCGCGCGTTTAATGTCCCGCGTACGCGGGGCGGGCGGCAGGCTGGCGAGGAACGTTGCGCCGTAAGGACGCATCACCAGGCGGTTATCGCAGATGACCAGCACGCCGCGATCAGTGACGTCACGGATTAAGCGCCCTACCCCCTGCTTAAGCGTAATGACCGCATCCGGCAGCTGAACCTCGTCAAACGGATCGCCGCCGCGCAGACGGCAGTCTTCCATCCGCGCCTTGAGCAGAGGATCGTCCGGCGACGTGAACGGCAGCTTATCGATGATCACTAGCGAGAGCGTGTCGCCGCGCACGTCCACCCCTTCCCAGAAGCTGCTGGTTGCCACCAGCAGGGCATTACCGGCGCTGACGAACTGCTGCAGCAGCTGGCCTTTGCTGGTTTCGCCCTGCAGCAGCACCGGGAGGGTCATGGTGGCGCGAAACTGCTCGGCGAGATCGCGCATCATGGCGTGTGAGGTGCAGAGCATAAAGCAGCGCCCGTTGTTGGCCTCAATCATCGGCTTGAGCATCGCCGCGAGATGCCGCGCCGCGCCCGGCTGGTTCGGCAGCGGGAGATTGCGTGGCACGCAGAGCAGCGCCTGCTTTTCGTAATCAAACGGGCTGGGCAGCAGCAGTGATTCCGCCTGCTCAATACCGAGGCGCTCGGTGAAGTGATGCAGATCGTCATTTACAGACAGGGTTGCGGAAGTGAAGATCCAGCTTCCCGGCTTCTGCGCCATCACCTCTTTGAATTTATCGGCCACCGTCAGCGGCGTGAGCGCCAGGGTAAAGTGGCGCGAGGTGCATTCATACCAGTAGCTGTACCCCGGCTGGTTGATCTCTTTTAGCCGTTTGAGCCGCCCGCGATAGAGCGTGGCGCGTTCGAAGGCGGCGTCAAGCAGCGCGGAGCGTCCGAGGGACAGCTTCGCCACGTCGTAGCAGAGCTCAAGTGCATCATCGAGCAGCAGCAGCGCGCGCTGGATATTTTTGTCCGCCAGCAGTTCGCGCAGGTTGCCGCGATAGCCCGGCTCGCCAAGCTGTAAGCGGAAATCCTGCGCGCTTTGCGCCAGACGGTCGGCGCACTTCTGCAACTGCTGGGTATCTTTAAGTTCGGTCCGGTAGGCAATGGTAAAATCTTTCGCCAGATCCTGTAGCTGGCGGCTGGAGAGCGACTGGCCGAAATACTGGCTGGCGATATCCGGCAACTGATGGGCTTCATCGAAGATCATCACGTCCGCCTCCGGAATCAGCTCGCCGAAACCGCTGTCCTTAACCACCATGTCCGCGAGGAACAGGTGGTGGTTCACTACCACCACGTCTGCGTCCATCGCGGTTTTGCGCGCTTTCACCACAAAACAGTCTTTATACAGCGGGCAGTCGCTGCCGAGGCAGTTGTCGTTGGTGCTGGTCACCAGCGGCCAGGCCGGGGAGTCTTCCGGCACGCTCGCGCAGGTGCTGATATCGCCCTCTTCGGTCTGGTTCGCCCAGGCGCGCAGGATAATGACGTCGCTCAGTGTTTGTACCGGCAGATCGCCGCCGGCCAGCGCCTGCTGTTCAAGTCGCTCCAGGCAAAGGTAGTTCGATCGCCCTTTCAGCAGTGCCAGGCGTCCTTTGTATTTCAGCGCTTTTGCTACGGTAGGCAGATCGCGGCTGTAGAGCTGATCCTGCAGCGCTTTCGATCCGGTGGAAATTATCACTTTCTTTTTCGCCCGCAGCGCCGGCGCAAGGTAAGCATAGGTCTTACCCGTGCCGGTTCCGGCTTCAACCACCAGCGGCTGGGCCTTATCAATGGCGCGGGCAACGGCGTGCGCCATCTGTCGCTGAGGCTCACGGGGCTTGAAGCCGGGGATCGCCTGCGCTAATTGACCTTCAGGGGAAAAATCGTCTGCCACGTTGCTCTCTCACTGTATTTTTGCACAGGGATTATGTCAGCCCATCTTCTCCTGTGCCACCCCAAATAGTGACGACGGCAGAACAATATGGCAGTCTTGCCGCCTGACGACGAAAAATAACGAGGAAACGTTTATGACAATTGTGCGCATTGATGCCGAAGCCCGCTGGTCTGATGTGGTGATCCATAACCAGACGCTGTATTACACCGGTGTACCGTCAAATCTGGAGGCGGATGCGTTCGAACAGACGGCGAATACCCTGGCGCAGATTGATGCCGTGCTGGAAAAACAGGGCAGCGATAAATCCCGCATTCTGGATGCGACCATTTTCCTGGCAAATAAAGACGATTTCGCGGCGATGAACAAAGCCTGGGATGCGTGGGTGGTAGCGGGTCACGCGCCTGTACGCTGCACCGTACAGGCCACGCTGATGAAACCGGAATACAAGGTTGAGATCAAGATTATCGCGGCGGTTTAAGCCCGATTACTCTTCATCTTCATCCTCAAAACGCGCCACGATCCGCTCGCCGGTATGGGTGGCGCGCAGCTCCTCCGCCACCTGGGAAATCGCCTGTCCGCTGCTCATCCCCTGGGACATCAGTTCCTGAATTCGCTCAACCGCTTTCTGCTGCTGTTCATGGCTCAGAGAAGGTAAACCTGCAAACATCGTCAACTCCTGCTAAATTATTCGCGCTAATTATTTCACGCTGCCCGGTAGTATGCCATACATGAACATGCGCTTCCCCACTGTTGTTACCTTACCCTGGCGCGCTGACGCCGCTGAGTTCTGGTTTGCCCGTCTGAGCCATCTTCCTTTTGCCATGCTGCTGCACTCCGGCCATGCGGATCACCCGTACAGCCGCTTCGATATTCTGGTGGCCGATCCCCTGAAAACGCTGACGACCGACGATCTGTCGACGACGGACGATCCGCTGATGCAGCTTCAGCAGGAAATCAACGCGCTGGGCTTATCCGCTACCCCTAACCTGGACCTGCCCTTCCAGGGCGGCGCGCTGGGCCTGTTTGGCTACGATTTGGGTCGCCGCTTCGAGGTGCTGCCCGAGCATGCGCAGGCGGATATTGCCCTGCCGGACATGGCCGTGGGGCTGTATGACTGGGCGTTGATTGTGGACCACCAGAAAAAAAGGGTCTCCCTGCTGAGCCATGATGACGTGCAGGCGCGTCTGGCCTGGCTTGAGGCACAACAGCCTGCTCCAGCTGAAGCGTTCACCCTGACCTCCGGCTGGCGCTCGAACATGACCGCGCTGGAATACGCGGAAAAATTCTCCCGCGTGCAGGCCTATCTGCAAAGCGGCGACTGCTATCAGGTTAACCTTGCCCAGCGTTTCCAGGCAGCATACCAGGGGGACGAGTGGCAGGCGTTTACCCGTCTCAATGCCAGCAACAGGGCTCCGTTCAGCGCGTTTGTACGTCTGGAACAGGGGGCCATCCTCAGCCTGTCGCCGGAGCGTTTTATCCATCTGGCGGAAGGGACGATTCAGACCCGCCCGATTAAAGGCACGCTGCCGCGCCTTGCCGATCCGGACGCCGATCGCCAGCAGGCGGAGAAACTCGCCGGGTCACCGAAGGATCGCGCCGAAAACCTGATGATTGTCGACCTGATGCGTAACGATATTGGCCGGGTCGCCGAACCAGGCAGCGTGCGCGTGCCGGAGTTGTTCGTCGTCGAACCTTTCCCGGCAGTGCATCATCTGGTCAGTACCATCACCGCGCGTCTGCCCGCCTCTCGCACCGCCTGCGATCTGCTCCGGGCCGCGTTCCCGGGTGGCTCCATCACCGGTGCGCCAAAAATTCGCGCCATGGAAATCATCGACGAACTGGAACCGCACCGCCGCAACGCCTGGTGCGGCAGCATCGGCTATATCAGCCTGTGCGGCACCATGGATACCAGCATTACCATTCGCACGCTGACGGCCTGCGGCGGCAATCTGTACTGTTCTGCGGGCGGCGGCATTGTGGCGGACAGCCAGGTCGAGGCGGAATATCAGGAAACCTTTGATAAGGTGAACCGCATCCTGAAGCAACTGGAGAACTAACGGTGGAGAAAGAGAACCTGACGCTGGATGATTTTCTGTCGCGCTTTCAGCTGCTACGGCCGCAGGTCAACCGCGCCACGCTGAATCAGCGTCAGGCGGCGGTGCTGATCCCGGTGGTGCGCCGGGAACAGCCGGGCCTGCTGCTTACGCAGCGTTCGCCGCATATGCGCAAACACGCCGGTCAGGTGGCCTTTCCGGGAGGGGCGGTGGACAGCACCGATGCGTCGCTGATTGCCGCCGCGCTGCGGGAAGCGCAGGAGGAGGTGGCGATCCCGCCTGACGCGGTGGAAGTCATCGGCGTGCTGCCGCCCGTCGACAGCGTGACCGGCTTTCAGGTCACCCCGGTAGTCGGCATTATCCCCCCCAATCTTCAGTATCACGCCAGCGTCGACGAAGTCTCTGCGGTGTTTGAGATGCCGCTTGAAGAGGCGCTCCGGCTAAGCCGCTACCATCCGCTGGATATCCATCGCCGGGGGCATGACCATCGGGTCTGGTTGTCCTGGTATCAGCATTATTTTGTCTGGGGCATGACGGCGGGCATCATTCGTGAACTGGCGCTACAAATCGGCCTGAAGCCTTGACTATACTTTACATTCCAGCCTTTTTTGCAGGTTTGCGATCCGCGTCGCGCTATTAGCAAAACCCATCGTTAACCATTAGTTTAATTCATGTGAATAGTTAAGCCGAGGTTGGTGTTCCCTCTTACACTATGCGCAGTTATAACATCGTTACTGGAACCCCGGTAACCCTGTCAGGAGTGTGAAAGTGATTAGTATATTCGACATGTTCAAAGTGGGGATTGGTCCTTCTTCTTCCCACACTGTAGGGCCGATGAAGGCCGGTAAACAGTTCGTCGATGATCTGGTCGAAAAAGGATTACTGGAAAGCGTTACCCGTGTCGCCGTAGACGTTTACGGTTCACTGTCATTAACGGGTAAAGGCCACCACACCGATATCGCCATTATTATGGGTCTGGCGGGCAATATGCCGGACACTGTTGATATTGATGCCATCCCGGCATTCATCCGCGACGTGGAAGCGCGCGGTCGCCTGCTGCTGGCTAACGGTCAGCACGAAGTGGATTTTCCGCAGGATGACGGCATGCGTTTTCGCAGCGACAACCTGCCGCTGCATGAAAACGGCATGACTATCCACGCCTGGAGCGGCGAAAAAGAGATCTACAGCAAAACCTACTACTCCATCGGCGGTGGCTTCATCGTTGACGAAGAGCATTTCGGTAAAGAGAGCGCGGGCGACGTGAACGTGCCCTATCCGTTCAAATCGGCCACCGAGATGCTGGGCTACTGCAAAGAGACCGGTTTGTCGCTGTCCGGCATGGTGATGCAGAACGAGCTGGCGCTGCACAGCAAAAAAGAGATCGAAGACTATTTTGCCAACGTGTGGCAAACCATGCGCGCCTGTATCGATCGCGGGATGAACACCGAAGGCGTACTGCCAGGGCCACTGCGCGTGCCGCGTCGTGCCTCTGCCCTGCGCCGTATGCTGGTGACCACGGACAAATTCTCTAACGACCCGATGAACGTGGTTGACTGGGTGAACATGTTTGCTCTGGCGGTGAACGAAGAGAACGCCGCAGGGGGGCGCGTCGTGACTGCGCCAACCAACGGTGCGTGCGGGATCGTTCCGGCTGTGCTGGCCTACTACGATCACTTTATCGAGCCTGTGACGCCGGATATTTATATCCGTTATTTCCTCGCGGCAGGCGCTATCGGCGCGCTGTACAAGATGAACGCGTCCATTTCAGGCGCTGAAGTGGGCTGTCAGGGTGAAGTAGGCGTGGCCTGCTCCATGGCGGCGGCCGGTCTGGCAGAGCTGCTGGGCGCAAGCCCTGAACAGGTTTGCGTGGCTGCGGAAATTGGCATGGAGCATAACCTCGGTCTGACCTGTGATCCGGTCGCAGGCCAGGTGCAGGTGCCGTGCATTGAGCGTAACGCGATTGCCTCCGTCAAAGCGATTAACGCCTCACGCATGGCGATGCGCCGTACCAGCGAACCACGCGTGTCGCTGGATAAGGTTATCGAAACCATGTACGAAACCGGCAAAGACATGAACGCGAAGTACCGTGAAACGTCGCGCGGCGGTCTGGCCATTAAGGTGCAGTGCGACTAATCCTCTCTTTCGCCCATCCGCAACGGATGGGCGAATTTCTCCCTTCATTCTCGTCTCCTTCTTCTTTCCCCACTACACTTTTACGGTCGCGGCTGCTCGCGCTCGGCCTGACATCAGGCAGCGGCTAAATAGCGAACGGGTTGAGAGAGAAGCAGGCGCGGTAGTAGCCACAATGGCTGGCGGGAAAATCTTCCCCGCCAGAAGATCGTAACGGGCACATCGTACCCGTTAAGCAGACTTATTCGTCTTCGTCGTGTGCAGACTGTTCTTTAACAATGCGGACCAGATCGACGCGGTAGTCGTTAGCTTCAACGATAGTGATGTGCAATGGAGGAAGCTCGATCACATCCCCGACGCGGGGGATCTGACCGTTTACGGCGATAACCAGCCCCGCCACGGTTGCGATGTCTTCTTCATCGTTAACCACGTTTTCCAGCCCCAGCGTATGCGAGAGCGCGTGCAGGTCGGTCGCACCTTTGACCAGCCAGCCTTCGCCGTCGGCCACAATCTCAGGCGTTTCGTCTTCATCCGGGAATTCACCGGCAATCGCTTCAAGCACGTCCAGCGGCGTCACCAGCCCCTGTACCACACCAAACTCGTTGGTGACGATAACAAAGCTACCGCGCGCGCGACGCAATACGCCCAGCAGGTTGATCGGATCCAGCGTTTCCGGTACGACAATCGCTGGCGACGAAGCTGCAATGGCCTCCACGTTGACGCCCTCTTCCAGCGCCACCAGCATCTCTTTCGCCCGAACCACGCCGATGATTTCATCCAGCTCACCGCGGCATACCGGGAACAGGCTGTGCGGAGATGAGAGCAATTGCTGACGAATTTCATCCACGCTCAGGTTTGCATCGACCCAGCTAATTTCCCCGCGCGGCGTCATGATGCCGCGCAGCGAGCGGGAAGCCAGGGAGAGCACGCCGTTAATCATGTAGCGTTCTTCTTCCACAAACGCCCCTTCCGGAACCGGCACCGGGTTACGGTTTTCAGGGTCAGACTGGACGTTCACCTGACGGCGTCCGCCCATCAGGCGCAGAATGGCGTCCGCCGTACGGGCGCGCAGCGGCTGATTTGACTGCTGCTTAATAAAGTTACGGCGCGCAATCTGGTTGAACAGTTCGATCAGGATCGAGAAGCCAATCGCGGCGTACAGGTAGCCTTTCGGAATATGGAAGCCGAAACCTTCCGCCACCAGGCTCAAACCAATCATCAGCAGGAAGCTCAGACAGAGCACGACCACCGTCGGATGCTGGTTGACGAAGCGCGTCAGCGGTTTCGAGGCCAGCAGCATCACCGCCATCGCAATCACGACAGCCGCCATCATCACCGGCAGGTGGTTCACCATACCGACCGCGGTAATCACCGCATCCAGCGAGAAGACTGCATCCAGCACCACAATTTGCAGCACCACGACCCAGAAGCTGGCGTAGCCCTTACCGTGACCATCATCATGCTGCCGGTTCTCCAGCCGTTCATGCAGCTCTGTTGTCGCTTTGAACAGCAGGAATATCCCCCCGATTAGCATGATCAAATCACGGCCGGAGAAGGTGTAATCCATGACGGAGAACAGCGGTTTGGTCAGCGTGACCATCCACGAGATCACGGAGAGCAGCCCCAGTCGCATGACCAGCGCCAGCGAGAGCCCAATCAGACGCGCTTTATCACGCTGTTTTGGCGGCAGCTTATCCGCAAGGATGGCGATAAACACCAGGTTATCAATACCGAGAACGATCTCCAGCACCACCAGCGTGAGCAGTCCCACCCAGATTGACGGGTCCATTAAGAATTCCATGACAAGCTCCTGCTAAAGGAATGACAAAACGGTGCCCCACTCAACGTAGGCAAATAAGAGGCAGACAGAGTTGATACGTGGCGTGGTTCGCCGGTGAAAAAGGCGCGGAATGGCCTGGTAGATGACTGACGTCGGTGACGGTCCATATAGTGGGCTGTAGCCCTATACTCCTGATCAAGTAAACGGAGGCTAAACATATCAGAGAGACTGTGTTTTTAGCAAAGATTTACGTTCCTTTGCAAAGTTCTGTAACACAGCGGCTATACGCTACAGATAATTCTGTAACGCGTGGCTAAATTACGGATCTTCATCACATAAATTATTTTTTCACTATCTAAAATAATTCGCGGAAGTCTTAGTTTTTTAAACTCTAACCCTTATCTGAATCGATTCGGTTCGCCAATACGATTCTCAGTACGTCTGCCCGGCAGGCGTATTAATGATAATAAAAGGAGGTAGCAAGTGACCATTGCTATTGTCATAGGCACACATGGTTGGGCTGCTGAGCAGCTACTCAAAACGGCAGAGATGCTGTTGGGCGAGCAGGAAAACGTCGGCTGGATCGATTTCGTTCCCGGTGAAAATGCCGAGACGCTGATTGAGAAGTACAACGCTCAACTCGCGAAGCTGGATACCAGCAAAGGCGTGCTATTTCTCGTCGATACATGGGGCGGCAGTCCGTTTAATGCTGCCAGCCGCATTGTCGTCGATAAAGAGCATTATGAAGTCGTCGCCGGGGTAAACATCCCCATGCTGGTGGAAACCTTTATGGCACGCGACGACAACCCAGGCTTCGATGAGCTGGTCGCGCTGGCCGTTGAAACCGGCCGCGAAGGGGTGAAAGCCCTGAAGGCTCAGCCGGTTGAAAAACCCGCCCCTGCCCCGGCTGCGGCGGCACCGAAAGCAGCAGCACCGGCAAAACCGATGGGACCGAACGATTACATGGTTATCGGCCTGGCGCGTATTGATGACCGTCTGATTCACGGACAGGTTGCGACTCGCTGGACCAAAGAGACCAACGTACAGCGTATCATCGTGGTCAGTGACGAAGTGGCCGCCGACACTGTCCGTAAAACCCTTCTGACTCAGGTTGCACCACCGGGCGTTACCGCGCACGTGGTGGATGTCGCCAAGATGATCCGCGTTTACAACAATCCGAAATATGCGGGTGAACGCGTGATGCTCCTGTTTACTAACCCGACAGACGTCGAGCGCATTGTTGAAGGCGGCGTGAAAATCACCTCCGTGAACATCGGCGGTATGGCTTTCCGTCAGGGCAAAACGCAGGTCAACAACGCGATTTCAGTTGATGCGAAAGATATCGAGGCGTTTAACAAGCTGAATGCCCGCGGTATTGAGCTGGAAGCCCGTAAGGTTTCCACTGACCAGAAACTGAAAATGATGGATTTGATCGGTAAAGTTGGGAAATAAGCCCGCGCCGGTTTTTCACATAAAGCTTATGTTATAGGAGAAGTACAATGGAGATTACCACTCTTCAGATTGTGCTGGTGTTCATCGTCGCGTGTATTGCGGGTATGGAATCCGTACTTGATGAATTTCAGTTCCACCGCCCTCTGGTGGCCTGTACGTTGATCGGTGCCGTTCTGGGTGATATGAAAACCGGTATCATCATCGGTGGTACGCTGGAAATGATCGCCCTGGGCTGGATGAACATCGGTGCCGCCGTTGCGCCTGATGCCGCACTGGCCTCTATCATCTCAACCGTTCTGGTTATTGCCGGTCATCAGAGTATTGGTGCAGGTATTGCCCTTGCCATTCCTCTGGCCGCAGCAGGCCAGGTGCTGACCATCATCGTTCGTACCATCACCGTGGCCTTCCAGCACGCGGCGGATAAGGCGGCCGAGAACGGCAACCTCACGGCACTCTCCTGGATCCACGTGTCGTCCCTGTTCCTGCAGGCGATGCGTATCGCAATCCCGGCGGTTATCGTTGCGATCTCTGTCGGCACCAGTGAAGTTCAGGGCATGCTGAACGCGATTCCTGAAGTGGTCACCAGCGGTCTGAACATCGCGGGCGGTATGATCGTCGTGGTAGGTTACGCGATGGTCATCAACATGATGCGCGCGGGCTACCTGATGCCGTTCTTCTACCTCGGCTTCGTCACCGCAGCATTCACCAACTTCAACCTGGTTGCGCTGGGCGTGATTGGTGCCGTGATGGCGATTCTCTACATCCAGCTCAGCCCAAAATACAACCGTGTTGCGGGTGCCCCAGCGCAGGCTGCTGGTAACAACGATCTCGATAACGAACTGGACTAACAGGTGAGCGAAATGGTTGATATGACAAAAACTACCACCGAGAAAAAACTCACTCCGGGTGATATTCGTGGCGTGTTCATCCGTTCTAACCTGTTTCAGGGTTCATGGAACTTCGAACGTATGCAGGCGCTGGGCTTCTGCTTCTCTATGGTGCCGGCGATAAAACGCCTCTACCCTGAGAACAACGAAGCACGCCGTCAGGCAATTAAGCGTCACCTGGAATTCTTCAACACCCATCCTTACGTCGCGGCTCCGGTTCTGGGCGTGACGCTGGCGATGGAAGAGCAGCGTGCGAACGGCGCGGAGATTGACGATGGTGCCATCAACGGTATCAAAGTCGGTCTGATGGGTCCGCTGGCCGGCGTGGGCGACCCTATCTTCTGGGGTACTGTTCGTCCGGTCTTCGCGGCGCTGGGTGCCGGGATCGCGATGAGCGGCAGCCTGCTCGGTCCTCTGCTGTTCTTTATCCTGTTCAACGCGGTACGTCTGCTGACCCGTTACTACGGCGTGGCCTACGGCTACCGTAAGGGCGTGGACATCGTTAAGGATATGGGCGGCGGCTTCCTGCAGAAACTGACCGAGGGGGCGTCTATTCTCGGCCTGTTTGTGATGGGGGCGCTGGTTAACAAGTGGACGCACGTGAACATCCCGCTGGTGGTTTCAACCATCACCGGTCAGGATGGTCAAACCCGCGTTACCACCGTGCAGACCATCCTCGACCAGCTGATGCCTGGCCTGGTGCCGCTGCTGTTGACCTTCGCCTGTATGTGGCTGCTGCGTAAGAAAGTGAACCCGCTGTGGATCATCGTTGGCTTCTTCGTCATCGGTATCGCGGGCTACGCTGTCGGCCTGCTGGGCCTGTAAAACATTGCGTTATCGACCGGGGGCTTGCCCCCGGTCTTTTTATCTGGAGGATGAATGACTGTTACGGACATCGTACTGGTGTTGTTTATTGTTGCCCTTCTGGCTTACGCGATCTATGACGAATTCATTATGCCTCGCCGTAATGGCGAGACGCTGCTAACCCTTCCCCTCTTACGCCGTGGACGCATTGATGCATTTATCTTCGCCGGCCTGGTGGTCATTCTGATTTACAATAACGTGACCAGCCACGGTGCAATATTAACCACATGGTTATTATGTGCGCTGGCATTAATGGCGATTTACCTGTTCTGGATCCGCTCGCCAAAACTCATTTTTAAAAAACAGGGATTCTTCTTCGCCAACGTATGGATAGAATATAACCGCATTAAAGAGATGAGTTTATCCGAAGACGGCGTGTTAGTGATGCAATTAGAACAGCGCCGCCTGCTCATTCGGGTCAAAAATATTGATGACCTTGAGAAAATCTACAAATTACTCGTTAAAACTCAATAATTTAACATTATAACCTCGGCTATATATTGTAATATTCTTTCGCAAAGAATATAGCCGTTGCTATATCTTCTCTCCTCTTTGACTTATATTTATTAACGATATTTTCACGCATAAACCTAAATGAAAATCGTTATCAAAGACGCAGATAAATTAAGCTTTGCTCGTTGTTGTTTTATATTCTCAAAATATGTTAAGGTTGCGCCCGTCGTTGGGGAGTAGCCGATTTCCTGCACGCAGGAAATGTACGCGTCAACATACTCGTTGAAAAACGTGGCGCGTACGGATCGCTTTCAGCACGCTTACCGTGCAAAAGAGATCAGGCGAGACCATAGATACATCAACTGCTGTTTACTGGGGGCAGTGATGTGTCATATGGATATCCCCGGTCTGGACGCTCTTATGAACATCTCCGCTACGATCCTTCTCGCTTTTGGCATGTCCATGGATGCATTTGCCGCCTCCATCGGCAAAGGCGCCACGCTTCACAAACCTAAATTCACAGAAGCTCTGCGCACCGGTCTGATCTTTGGTGCCATCGAAACGCTGACGCCGCTCATCGGCTGGGGTTTGGGCATGCTCGCCAGCCAGTTCGTGCTGGAGTGGAACCACTGGATTGCGTTCGTCCTGCTGGTGTTTCTCGGAGGCCGAATGATGATTGAAGGTTTTCGCGGGAATGATGATGAAGATGAAGCACCGCTGCACCGCCACGGTTTCTGGCTTCTGGTGACAACCGCTATCGCAACCAGTCTTGACGCCATGGCCGTCGGGGTGGGTCTGGCATTCCTGCAGGTCAATATTATCGCCACCGCGCTGGCCATTGGCTGTGCAACGCTGATTATGTCCACGCTGGGCATGATGGTCGGGCGGTTTATCGGCCCGCTGCTGGGTAAACGCGCCGAGATCTTAGGCGGTATTGTGCTGATCGGCATTGGTGCCCAGATCCTCTGGGCACACTTCGCGCCTTAAGCGTCGCGCTGCCAGACGTGGATACTGAAATCTGTCTGGCAGACAAACGTCGTCCGAGCCGCTAACGCATCCCATACTTCCGGCTTTGCCCGCCACGCGAACGGCGTCATCTGCAGCAGGGCTACCGCTTCTTCCCCGTTCAAATTCATTTCATACGCAACTGAATGCTCCTGCTTCAGCGTAAAGCCTGTCAGCTGTTCAGAGTGTGGGGCATGCAGACGCACCTCGTCGTAAATGAGTCCCTTCAGCTCCATCAGGTGACGCGGACCCGGCGTGACGGTTATCACCCAGCCTCCGGGCTTCACCACGCGCGCCAGCTCATCTGCTTTACACGGCGCGTAGATGCGGATAATGGCATCCATACTGGCATTATCAAACGGCAGCCGGTGGCTGGATGCCACGCAAAACGTCACGCCAGCGTAACGTTTAGCCGCCGCGCGGATCGCCACTTTCGACACGTCAAGACCGAATGTCACGGCCCCCTTCTCCCGCACCACATCCGCAAACCGTGCGGTGTAGTACCCTTCCCCGCAGCCGATATCAAGCATGGCGGACGCCGAATCAGGCAATAAGTCACCCAGCATCTGCGCTACCGTCTCCCGTAGCGGCAGATAGTGCCCGGCATCGAGAAACGCCCTGCGCGCCTGCATCATCTCTGCGCTATCACCCGGATCGCGGGAGCGCTTGTGCTGCACCGGAAGAAGATTCACATACCCTTCTTTCGCCATATCAAACTGATGTCCCTGCGGACAGGCATAACTTTTATCTGAGCGCGTCAGTGACGCGTGGCAAAGGGGACAGCTGAAGGACATGGAAACTCCGGGAGATAAACCAAAGGGCGAAGTGTACCGCTATTCGCCCTGCTATAAAACGGCTGGATTACCGCATGACGATAAGGTGGTCTGAACCGGCCGGCAGGCCATCGGGTTTGATATTCTCCAGGCGCAGCACGTTGCCCATGATTTCGCTGAAGACCGGCGCGGAAACCGCCCCGCCATAGTAGGCCCCGTTTTGAGGATCGTTAATCACTACCACCAGGGCGAAACGCGGGTCGCTGGCAGGCGCAACGCCTGCGGTATAAGCGACGTATTTATCGACATATTTGCCGCTATCATCAATTTTCTTCGCCGTCCCGGTCTTAACCGCCACGCGATAATCGCGAACGGCGGCCTTAACGCCCCCGCCGCCGGGCAGCGCGACGCTTTCCATCATGTGCTCCACTTCATGCGCGATCTCCTCCGGCATGACGCGGTGGCCGATAACCGGGGGATCGATGCGGGTGATGGAGAGTGGACGCTCAAGCCCGAAGCCGCCAATCGTCGCGTAGACGTGGGCAAGCTGGAGCGGTGTGACCATCAGGCCGTAGCCAAAGGCAAAAGTCGCGCGGTCTAGCTGACTCCAGTATTTACGCTGTGGCAACAGCCCGGCGCTTTCGCCCGTTAACCCCAGCCCCGTGTTGGTGCCAAACCCAAAGTTTCGATAGGTATCAATAAGATGCTGGACAGGCATCGCCAGCGAGAGCCGGGATACGCCGGTGTCGCTCGATTTTTGCAGGATCCCGGTCATGGTCAGCTCAGGATAATAACCCACGTCGCGGATACGATGCCCGTCAAGGGTATACGGGTGGGTATCAATGACACTGTCCGGCTGGACCAGCCCCTGCTGCAGAGCCGTCATCAACACCAGCGGCTTAACGGTCGAACCGGGCTCGAACGTATCGCTGATTGCCCGGTTGCGAAAATCGTTTATCGTCGCGCCTTCACGGTTATTGGGATTGAAATCCGGATAGCTCGCCATGGCGAGTATTTCCCCGGTGGGGATATTAATGAGCACCGACGCCCCTGACTCGGCCTTATTCCAGGCGACGGCATTGTCCAGCGCGTCTTCGGTAATGGTTTGCAGCCGCTCGTCAATACTCAACTGGATGTTATGTGCCGGCGTGGGCGCCACTTCCGTCAGGTTTTCAACCACGCGCCCGTAGCGATCCTCCCGGACCTGTCGGACACCCGCTTTACCGGTCAGCTGAGTGTTGAAGCTTTTCTCCACCCCTTCAATGCCCTGCCCGTCAATATTGGTGAAGCCAATCAGGTTCGCCGCCACGTGGCCTGCCGGGTAAAAGCGGCGGGATTCATCGCGCAAATTAATGCCGGGTAAATTGAGCTTATCAATCCACTTCGCCTGAGCAGGATCGACCTGACGCGCCAGGTAGATGAAGCGTCCCTGGGGGTTGGCGTTAATCCGTGATGAAAGGGTGCTCAACGAAAGATGCAGCGCGCTCGCCAGCGCCTGCCAGCGTTCATCAAACCCAACGCCCCCTTTTGCCAGCACCGTTTTTGGATCGGCCCATACGGCCCGGACGGGCACGCTGACCGCCAGCGGTCGGCCTTCACGATCCATAATCATCCCACGCGGCGCATCAATCGCCAGCTGACGGAGGGATCGCATATCTTCCTGCTTCACCAGATTGTCAGGTTTGATGATTTGTAGCCAGGCAACGCGGCCAAGTAAAAAGGCCAGACTGCAGAAAATAGCGAAACAGAGCAGCGCGAAACGCGCCGGCGTGAAATTGCCAGCGGTTAATATCAATTTTTTCTTCACCTGAACCCCAGGGCTGTTAAACAACGCTCTGATTTAACGAGAAAAGATGCGCTTAGGGAGGCGAAACTGTGATACTAACCTCGCAGCTTTGCAACAAGTTGCTAACAAGACCGTAGATAGTAATATTTTGAAAGATAGGGAATAAAAAAGCCCCGCATGATGCGAGGCTTTATGTCTGAGAGTGAAGCGCTATGCGCCCCAGTCAGCAGCGGTTCGATCAGATAGCAGTTACGTTAACTGCAGCTGGGCCTTTCTGGCCGTCCTGAATTTCGAACTCAACGTTCTGGCCTTCGGCCAGAGTTTTGAAGCCGTTACCCTGGATTGCAGAGAAGTGTACGAACACGTCTTTGCTGCCATCAGCAGGAGTAATGAAACCAAAACCTTTAGACTCGTTGAACCACTTAACTTGACCTTTAATCTTTGCCATTTTGCAAAATTCCTTAGAGTGTTTTCTTAGCCCGCAGGCATTAACTGAGATAAAACTGAGACATTACTGCATGAGGCACTAATATAAGGTTCGGCAGAGAAGCGGTATTCAACGACAACGTGTTTACTCAGGACTTCTTTACTGAAAATGCCACACATAAACAGAACTGTACCTCGTTTGACCCAAAACGTGTTATCACACACTATGTTTAATATGGCAAGCCATTTTTAAACATGTCTCGATCCGCCGCACAAATTCGAACACTGTCTGTAAGGAATTGCACAATTATGCGCTTCTCAAACAGACGGCTATACTCCCTTACACAGACTCAACGCTGCTTGCACAACCGCTGTAATCTAAGACTTTTTTAACATAGCTCAATCATTACAATGCGTCCAGCATTCGGGAAAAGAAATCTTTGGCGTTGATTGAGTTAGAACAAATTGTGAAAACTTATGCTTAAATCATTGTAACGTGACCGTATTGTTTCAGCCAAAAAGGATGTTAATAATCCGCACCCTTCTGTATTAAAATCCATCAGGTAATTAGCAGTGTTATGCACCAAAATAATGAAATTTTTATGACTCTGCATCAAAACAAGGCAAGCAAAACGTTTCGATAAAATTAAAATTTTCCTGACGACGAATACATACACAATATACGCAACAATTTATCGCTTCGTTTATAAGGGTAAATACTCGCCAACTTTCAGTATCCTGAAAGTATTATTAACTGGTGCTACATTATCCAGCGCATCAGTTAATTCTTTTATGGGGTCATCCAGCGCTTCATCCGCCAGCTCAAACACGCCCCAGTGAACAGGGAACGCCAGCGGGCAACCTAACTGTTGCCACAGCGCAACGGCAGACTGGGGATCCATATGGTGTACGGCCATAAACCATCGTGGAGCATAGGCGCCAACGGGCAATGCTGCAGCATCAATTTTCCCCAAACGTTCCGGTATCAACAGCAGCTCAGGCGAATAGCCGGTATCACCACTAAACCAGAACCGGTGATGCCGCCCTTCAAAGACCCAGCCGCACCACAATGAGCGATTGCGGTTCCAGAGCGTGCGCATACTCCAGTGCTGCGCCGGTACGGCGGATAATGTTATCCCCTGCCAGGTATAACTCTGCCACCAGTCGAGCTCAACCACCTGTTTTGCGCCCCGGCGGCGAAACCAGCCGCCCAGGCCTAAAGGAACAAACACGCTAACGTCCGGAAAGCGTTTGAGAATGTGGCGAACAGTGAGTTCATCAAGATGATCGTAATGGTTATGCGAGATAACGACCGCGTCAAGCTGGTGCAGCTGATCGACAGAGAGTGCCGGAGGCGTTCTACGCTGCGGCCCTAAGAAAGGAAGTGGAGAAGCGCGCCTTGAAAAAACGGGATCGGTAAGAAGGAAATTGCCGTCCAGCTGCAGCAGGATGCTCGCATGTCCGAGCCACCACGCCCCATCCTGCTGCGGCTGCTGAAGATCGGCCGGTTGCCACCACCGCCGGATAAAGTCATCGTAGCCGAGCGCGGGCGGCTTCGGTAAGCCAGCTGCTTTGCGTTCTTTGCGCCAGCGGTCAAGGTCGCCAGGCTGGTGTCCTGCAGAAGTGGTATTACGAAAACCGTTTGGGGTGTGATGTTTCAGGGAGGGGTCATACCAGGGATTTTTCCAGACCACTGCCACCTCCCGGAATAATACGATTAACGCTCAGCCACCAGGCGGATAAAATCGTCTTGATCGTTGTTCTCGTCAGCGACCGCTTCTTTTTGTGCTTCTTTCTCTTCCGGCTCGTTAGCCTCGCACAGACGACGCAACAGTGCATTCTGCCGTTTTTGCTGCTCAAGCAGCGCTTCCAGCAGTTCGATCTGCTCATTGGTACGTGAACTGGCACGGTTTACGAAAAACCAAATGACCAGCCCCACCAGCAGAACAACCAAAGAGATCGTCAGGGATGCCATATTTAGCAGCCCTGAATTCAGTAACTCACCCATTTCACCACCTCAATAAAAACGTCTATTTTACCACTGGCGCGAAGGAAGGAAATCACCTGAAGAAAAAATGCGTGCTACCACGGAATAAACTTATTGATTGCGCAAACGCCGCTAAAAAACTGTACATCCTGATCGCACATCACGTTGATAGTCTGCGTCCACAATACCACGCACGCTATCAGCACGATAATCAGAATCACCCAGCGTATTTTTTTCACTCCACACTCCGTTTACAGACCTGATATGACCAGGTTATCACGGTTATCTTAAACAAGGACTAACTGTAGCGCCATCAGGCTCTTTTCAGAATCCTGCACTTGTTTCATTACGTAAACCGGTTAGGCTAGCATCATGATAACAATGATAAAGAGGTAATAATGCGCTTAATTATTCGTACAATTGTTGCACTGGCGATACTCTGGATTGGCCTTCTTTTAACGGGTTATGGCGTGCTGGTGGGAAGCACCGAAAACGCCGCAGGGTTAGGCATTCAATGTAAGTATTTAACAGCACAGGGAGTCAGCACGGCGCAGTATCTCCATTCTGATAGCGGGATCATTGGGTTAACCAACTGCCCGGTACTGCGTAAGACCTCCGTCGTGATTGATAATGGCTGAGCCACAGCGTTAACGACGAATAAAAAACGCCGCAAAGATGCGGCGTTTTTTTTATGCTAACCGGGGTTAGAACGGATAGTCGTGGTAACCCATCTGTTCAGAAATCTTACGCGCGGCGGTATGCAGAATAGCCACGTACTCGTGCAGGCGCTCTTCCGAGAAGCGAAGCGTTGGGAAAGAGATGCTCAACCCCGCGATCACGACGCCAAAACGGTCAAACACCGGAACGCCAATACAGCGCAGCCCTTCTTCCTGCTCTTCGTTATCTTCGCCGTACCCTTGCTCACGCACCTTGTCGAGCACCGTTAATAACTCATCGGTGTTAGTAATGGTGCGTTCTGTGCTGCGTTTGTACTCCACGCCATCGAGGATCTGTTTAACTTCTTCACGATCGCGCCACGCCAGCAGAACCTTACCGATTGCCGTGCTGTAAAGCGGGTTGCGACGACCAATGCGCGAATACATACGCAGGTTATACATGGAGTCAATTTTATGGATGTAAACAATACTGTCTTCATCCAGCGCGCCCAGGTGGATAGTCTCCTTGGTCAGGCGGGAGATCTCGCGCATCTGAATATCCGCGCTACGGATCAGATCCACGTTTTGCAATGCCCGGGCACCCAGTTCAAACAGTTTCAGCGTCAGAGAATATTTTTCAGATTCGCCTTCCTGTGCAACGTAACCCAGTGATTTCATGGTTTGCAAAAAGCGGTAAACGGTGCTTTTCGACATCATCACGCGCTGTGACAACTCTGTGATACCAATTTCACGCTCTTCCCCGAGCGCCTGTAAGATGCCAAACACCTTCAGCACGGAAGAAACTGAATCTGGCTGTTTATCCAAATCCGCAATTGCCATTTACCACCTCATAGAGAGTGTTTTATAAAAATCAGAACCGGTTTTTATTATAAATTCCCGTCATGTTACCTGCAATCAATCCGCGTTTACTTCGTTACAAATCTGCGACATAAAACGGTGTTAACGATGCTAAAATAGTTACCCTGAGAATAATTTCACTCTGAGCTATTTATCCCCGATGGAAAAGAACCTTTCCGATGGCCTGCCTTTGCCCCAGCGGTATGGCGCTATCGCTACGATTATTATTGGTATCTCAATGGCCGTTCTTGACGGCGCGATTGCGAACGTTGCCCTTCCCACCATTGCCACCGATCTGCATGCTTCCCCGGCCAGTTCGATATGGATTGTTAACGCCTATCAGATTGCGATTGTGGTTTCCCTGCTCTCCTTTTCTTTTCTGGGCGATATGTTCGGCTACCGTCGGGTATATCAGTGCGGGCTGGTGGTATTTACCTTTACATCACTGCTGTGCGCCCTTTCGGACTCTCTGCATACGCTGACGCTGGCGCGCATCGCGCAAGGTTTTGGCGGCGCGGCGCTGATGAGCGTCAATACGGCGCTAATCCGCCTAATTTATCCGCACCGCCATCTGGGCCGCGGCATGGGGATAAATTCGTTTATTGTCGCGGTCTCTTCTGCCGCAGGGCCAACGATTGCAGCGGCCATTCTTTCTGTCGCCTCGTGGCAGTGGCTGTTCGCCATAAACGTACCGCTGGGTATCGTAGCCATCTTCTTTGCCCTGCGATTTCTCCCCGCTAACGGCCCGAAAAACACCATGCCGCGCTTTGACGTAGCAAGCGCGGTGATGAATGCGCTCACCTTTGGTCTGCTGATTACCGCCCTGAGCGGTTTTGCGCAGGGTCAATCCCTGATGCTAACCGCCGTGGAGCTTGTTGCCCTGCTGGTGACGGGCTTCTTCTTTGTTCGCCGCCAGCTTTCCCTGCCGGTGCCCTTACTGCCGGTCGATCTGCTGCGTATTCCCCTCTTTTCGCTTTCCATCTGCACCTCCGTCTGCTCATTCTGCGCCCAGATGCTGGCTCTGGTTTCTCTGCCCTTCTTCCTGCAAAGCGTGATAGGACGTTCCGAAGTGGAGACCGGGCTGCTGTTAACCCCCTGGCCGCTGGCGACGATGGTGATGGCCCCCCTGGCAGGTTATTTAATAGAACGTGTACATGCCGGTTTGTTGGGCGCGGTGGGGCTGGCCGTGATGGCAACAGGTCTTTTCGCGCTGGCGCTGCTTCCATCATCGCCAGGGGATCTGGACATCATCTGGCGCATGATTCTGTGCGGAGCCGGGTTTGGCCTGTTTCAGTCCCCCAACAACCACACCATTATTACCTCTGCGCCGCGCAACCGCAGCGGAGGGGCCAGCGGCATGTTGGGGACCGCGCGTCTGCTGGGGCAAAGCACCGGTGCGGCGCTGGTTGCCCTGATGTTTAACCTTGCCGGGCAAAACGGCAACCACGTTGCGCTTCTCACCGCAGGTGCGCTTGCCACCCTTGCAGCCATCGTCAGCGGGTTGCGCGTGACCCAACCCGGCGTTCAGGCATAAAAAAAGCCGGGCGGAGTCTTCTCCTGCCCGGCTTATTTAAGCGCTTAGCGTTACTTCAGGTATTCTCCACTGCGCAGCGCTTCAATACGTTTATCCAGCGGCGGGTGAGACATAAACAACTCGCTCAGCGACTTTGATTTGCCGTTGATGCAGAAGGCCATCATGCTGTTCGCTTCCTGCGGCTCGTAGCTGGTTTTCAGACGCTGCAGGGCGGCAATCATCTTTTCACGCCCTACCAGCTTCGCTGAACCGGCATCCGCATGGAACTCACGGTGACGGGAGAACCACATGGTGATAATGCTGGCCAGAATACCGAACACCAGTTCCAGCACCATCGATACGGCGAAGTAGATCAGCGGATTACCGTTGCTCTCTTCACCTTCATCACGGTTGCCGCCCATGAAGCCAGCCGCAATCTGCGCCAGGATACGGGAGATGAAGATAACGAAGGTGTTCACCACACCCTGAATCAGGGTCATGGTCACCATGTCACCGTTGGCGATATGGCTGATTTCGTGCGCGATAACCGCTTCGGCTTCATCACGGCTCATGTTCTGCAACAACCCGGTGCTCACGGCAACCAGCGACGCATCACGACGGGCACCCGTAGCAAACGCGTTAATATCCGGGGCATGGTAAATAGCAACCTGCGGCATCGCAATGCCTGCCTGCTTAGACTGCTGTGCCACCGTATTCATCAGCCACTGTTCCATGTCGTTACGCGGCTGTTCAATCACTTCACCGCCTACGGATTTCAGCGCCATCCACTTTGACATCAGCAGGGAAATGAAAGAGCCACCAAAACCAAACAGCAGCGCCATAATCAACAGACCCTGAACGCTGCTCGACTGAATTCCCGTCAGGCTTAGCACTAGCCCGAAAACCACCATCACCGCCAGGTTGGTGAGCAGGAAGAGCGCGATTCGCATCATAATTTTCTTTTAACCTCAGTTTAACAAAACGCACTATGCGATTACCCACATCGTATGGGTATTACGGCTATTTTCAAGCATCCGGTGGGCGTAAGTCACCAGAAAGACACAACTTTACACAATTGGAAATCAGCCTGACGGAAGGATGCAGAACAAAAAGAAACAGGCACAATTTCTTGTGCCTGTTGGGAGATTATTTTGCCGGAGCGGGCTGTACGGCAGGCTTCTCTTTTTCCAGATTCGCCAGGTCGAGCGCGATATGCACCGTCTCGTCCAGGTACGGATCCGGCTCCTGGTAATCTTTTGGCAGATCGTCCAGTTTCTTGAGCAGAGGCTTACCTTCTCGCTTGAAGCGATCGTTGATACGCGCCAGACGCGTTGCGTCGTCCTCGTTGTTCTCTTTTTCACGCTGAGCGTAGTTCAGAGAAACAATATTCCGCTTATCTTTCAGGGCATTGAAACGCGCAATGTCCTTCATTATGTACTGGAATTCCGGGTCTTTCGCGATGCGTTCATTATGCGCTTTCAGCAGCTCAGGGCCAAACTGCGTCATATCACCTGCCTTCACGAATGTCGCAGCATTGATGCTGTCCCACGGCAACGCGTTATCTTCAAACTTCTCGCCGGTTTCGGTCTCTTCCGTGCCGGTCGGCATCATGATATCCGGCGTTACGCCTTTACGCTGCGTACTGCCGCCGTTAACGCGGTAGAACTTCTGAATGGTGTACTGAACGGAGCCCAGCGCAGGCCATTCCGGACGCAGCATCTGATCGTAAATACGGTTCAGCGAGCGATACTGCTGAACAGTACCTTTGCCGAAGGTGGGCTCCCCCACGATTAGCGCGCGGCCATAGTCCTGCATTGCAGCGGCAAAGATTTCAGATGCGGACGCGCTGAAGCGGTCAACCAGGACCACCAGCGGGCCTTTGTAATAGACCACACCGTCGTTATCAGCATCTTCACGAACTTTACCGTTGTTATCTCGCACCTGTACAACCGGGCCAGACGGGATAAACAGGCCTGAGAGCGACACCGCTTCGGTCAGCGCACCGCCACCGTTCGTGCGCAGGTCGATAATGACGCTGCTCACGTTCTGCTTCTCAAGTTTCTGCAGCTGAACTTTTACATCGTCGGTCAGCCCCACGTAGAAGCCAGGGATATCCAGGACACCCACCTTCTCTTTACCCACGGTTTTCACCGACATTTTCACCGCGCGGTCTTCCAGACGGATACGCTCGCGGGTCAGGGTCACGATACGGGTTTTGGTGCCTTTACCGGCAGGCAGAATTTCCAGACGAACTTTGCTGCCTTTCGGACCTTTGATCAGCGCAACCACATCGTCCAGACGCCAGCCAATGACATCAACCATGCTCTGACCGGTTTGTCCTACCCCCACAATGCGATCGCCTACGCTTATCGCTTTGCTTTTGGATGCCGGGCCGCCCGCGACCATGGAGTTGATCACCGTGTAGTCATCATCCATTTGCAGTACCGCGCCAATACCTTCCAGAGACAGGCTCATCTCAGTATTGAACTGTTCGGTATTGCGTGGAGAGAGATAGTTGGTGTGCGGATCGATTTCGTGCGCAAAGGCGGTCATCGCCAGTGAGAAAACATCTTCACTGTTGGTCTGCGCCAGACGGCGAATGGCAAATTTGTAACGACGCGTCAGCGTGTCGCGGATCTCTTTTTCATCTTTGCCGGTCAGCTTGAGGCTCAGCTCGTCGTATTTGACCTTTCCATCCCACAGCGCGTTCAGCTCGGCTTCGTCTTTCGGCCAGGGCGCTTTGCTGCGATCGAGATTAAAGGTATCGTTGCCGGTGAAGTCCATTGGACGTTCCAGCACTTTCAGCGCGTACTGATAGCGTTCAAAGCGGCGCTTCTGCGACAGGTTGTAGAGATCGTAGAACAGATCCAGCTTGCCTGACCGCAGCTCATCACCCACCTCGGATTTGCGCTTAGCGAACTGCTCGACATCGCTGGCGAGCAAAACGTTATGGCTGTAATCCAGCAAGTTCAGATAGCGGTCAAAGATTTTGGCCGAAAAGGCCTGATCGAGATCGAACTGACGATAGTGCGAGCGGGTAAAGCGAGAGGTTACACGCTCGCTTACCGTCGCGTGCTGCGTCTCTTCCTTGAGTACCGGAATTTGATCAACACGCGTGATATCGTCCACTGCGAAAGCGTGACCTGTTATGGCAAACAGGCCCGCCAGCGCGGTGAGCTTAAAAAAAGTGTTCATGCCAGGCTTGGCCTCCGTTTCAGAACAACAAGTGTTCTGCGCGTACAATCATTGACATACCAGAAGTCAGCTGTACACGAACGCCATCTTTGGTGATTTCCAGTACGGTGGCGTCCATTGCGTTGTTGCCCGCTTTTACTTTCAGAGCCTGACCCACGCTCAGGGCGTTAATGTCAGAAACCGGAGTATGGCGCTGCTCTTCACGAGGCGCACGAGGGGCTTTCGCTGCTGGTTTGTCTGCACGCGGTTTGCGATCGTTATTGTCGTGACGACGCGGCGCAGGACGTGGTTTACGCTCACGACGAGGCGCTTCTTCCTGGCCGTTTGCCGCTGCGGCTTCGCGTTTTTTCGCCTGCTGTTCTGCACGTTGTGCCTGAACGCGTGCTTTGGCTTCTTCCAGCTGCTTGCGCGCGTGTTCTACGTGCTGCTCGTCCAGCTCGCCACAAGGGTTGCCGTCGAGATCCACGCGGGTCGCGCCCGGTTTGATACCGTACAGGTAACGCCAGCTCGAAGTATAAAGACGTAAGGCAGAACGCAGCTGAGTTTTGCTGAGGTTCATTTCCCCTTCAACACGCGCTACCAGATCCTGAAAAATACCGACTTTCAGGGGACGTGCTTCACCTTCCGCGCTGAAGCACTGAGGGAAACGCTCGGCCAGAAATGCGATAACTTCTTTACTGCTATTCAACTTAGGTTGATTTTCCATGAAATTTCCTGATTACAACGGACGTTGCCAACAAGCGCAGGCATGAACAGGCGTCATTATAATGACGCTATCAGTAAATGCTACGTTATCCGTTGATTATCCTGCGACGCTCGCAAAGAATTTTTGATAATCGGTTGCAGCGAGGACGTTTTCCAGATTCGCCACCAGCTCGTGCAGCCCCTGTTCGTCCTCGGTTGTAAAGCGACTGAAGACCGTACTGTCGATATCCAGAACGCCAATAATCTGATTTTTTACCACCAGCGGCAGAACGATCTCTGAATTGCTGGCAGCATCACAGGCGATATGCCCGTCAAAGGCATGAACATCTTCCACGCGCTGAACCTGATTCTCGGCCACCGCGGTACCGCATACGCCGCGCCCTACCGGAATACGCACGCAGGCCAGTTTGCCCTGAAACGGACCCAGCACCAGCGTTTCACCTTCCAGGAGATAAAAGCCAGCCCAGTTCACATCGGATAGCCGTTCGAACAGCAATGCGCTAGTATTTGCCAGAGTGGCTAAGAAGCTGGTTTCACCTGCCATCAATGCCTTAAAATCGCGGTTCAGATCCGCGTAGAATTCTGTTTTGTTCATTATTCAATCACTTAGTTGTCTTACAAAATTACCGCATAGCCTATTAAAATAAGCAATAAATGCGCTCATGCTCAAGATGAATCCGTTCATGAGTTAATATAACGTTCAACAATACTTATTTGCGCGCAGCTGATGGCCTTAAAAACAACCAAAATTACGCCGACAAAAAAGATAACTGTCCATACGGTAAGCGACGCTTTGCCTCGTGCACATTATCAGCGTTGCCCCCAGTGCGATACGCTTTTTATGTTGCCGAAGATGAAATCGCACCAAAGCGCCTTTTGTCCCCGCTGTGACGCTAAAATTCGTGACGGCCGCGACTGGTCGTTAACCCGCCTTGCCGCTATGGCCGTTACCATGCTGCTGCTGATGCCCTTTGCCTGGACCGAACCGCTTCTGAAGCTTTACCTGCTTGGTGTGCGCATTGACGCCAACGTGCTGCAGGGTATCTGGCAGATGACGAGCCAGGGCGATCCTCTCACCGCCGCCATGGTACTGTTCTGCGTTGTCGGCGCGCCGCTGGTGCTGGTTGCAGCCATTGCCTACCTGTGGTTTGGTAACATCCTCGGAATGAACCTGCGTCCGGTATTGCTGATGCTGGAAAAGCTTAAAGAGTGGGTCATGCTGGATATCTATCTGGTGGGCGTGGGCGTGGCATCAATCAAGGTGCAGGACTATGCCTTTCTGCAGCCGGGCGTCGGGCTTTTTGCATTTATCTGCCTGGTATTGCTCAGCATCCTGACACTGATCCACCTGAACGTTGAGCAGCTTTGGGAGCGTTTTTACCCGCAGCGCCCTGCCACCCGCCCGGATGAAAACCTCCGCGTCTGTCTGGGATGCCATTACACCGGGTTGCCCGACAAGCGTGGACGCTGCCCGCGCTGCCACATACCGTTGAGGTTACGACGCAACAACAGCCTGCAAAAATGCTGGGCGGCGCTGATTGCCTCCCTGGTGTTTCTGTTCCCGGCCAATATGCTGCCGATATCCATTATTTACGTGAACGGTGGCCGTCAGGAGGATACTATCCTCTCCGGTATTATCTCCCTTGCGCACAGTAACGTTGGGGTGGCGGCCATCGTCTTTATTGCCAGTATCCTGGTTCCCTTTACCAAAGTGGTGGTGATGTTTACCCTGCTCGTCAGCATTCACTTTAAGTGTGAACAAGGTTTACGTACCCGTATTCTGCTTCTGCGATTCGTCACCTGGATTGGCCGCTGGTCAATGCTGGATCTGTTTGTGATTTCGCTGATGATGTCGCTGATCAATCGCGACCAGCTTCTTGCTTTTACTATGGGACCCGCGGCTTTTTATTTCGGCTCTGCGGTGATATTGACTATTCTTGCTGTGGAATGGCTGGATAGCCGCTTACTTTGGGATGCACATGAGTCAGGAAACCCCCGCTTCGCCGACTGAAGCGAGAATTAAAACTAAACGCCGCATTTCGCCATTCTGGTTGCTGCCTGTCATCGCCCTGATGATTGCAGGCTGGCTTATCTGGACGAGCTATGAAGATCGCGGCAGTACCGTCACCATTGATTTTCAGACCGCCGACGGCATCGTCGCCGGACGAACCCCCGTTCGTTTTCAGGGGGTCGAAGTCGGTACGGTTCAGGACATCTCCCTTGGAAAAGGGCTTAACAAGATTCAGGTGCGGGTCAGTATAAAATCTGACATGCAGGATGCTCTTCGCAGCGAAACGCAGTTCTGGCTGGTGACGCCGAAAGCCTCCCTGGCCGGCGTGTCCGGGCTGGATGCGCTGGTTGGCGGCAACTACATCGGCATGATGCCGGGCAAGGGTGAACCGCAGGATCACTTTGTCGCGCTGGATACGCAGCCGAAATACCGCCTCAATAACGGCGATCTGATGATCCATCTTCAGGCACCGGATTTGGGCTCGCTGAACAGCGGCTCGCTGGTCTACTTCCGCAAGATTCCGGTTGGCCGCGTGTACGATTACAGCATCAACCCGAATAAACAGGGCGTCACCATTGATGTGCTGATCGAGCGTCGCTTCACCAATCTGGTGAAAAAAGGCAGCCGCTTCTGGAACGTGTCCGGCGTGGATGCCGACCTGAGTCTGAGCGGTGCAAAAGTGAAGCTGGAGAGTCTGGCCGCCCTGGTTAACGGTGCCATTGCCTTTGACTCCCCGGAAAACTCAAGCCCTGCCACGGCCGATGACACGTTCGGTTTATACCCGGATCTGGCGCACAGCCAGCGTGGCGTGATCGTTAAGCTCGTTCTGCCTGATGCCAAAGGGCTGAAAGCGGGGTCAACGCCGCTGATGTACCAGGGACTGCAGGTCGGCCAGCTCACCAAAATGACGCTCAACCCTGGCGGTTCGGTCACGGGCGAAATGACGGTCGATCCGAGCGTGGTCGATCTCCTGCGCGAGAAAACGCGCATCGAGATGCGCAGCCCTAAACTCTCTCTGAACGATGCCAGCCTCAGCACGCTGCTGACCGGAAATACCTTTGAACTGATCCCCGGTGAAGGCCAGCCCAGCAATAGCTTCGTCATTGCCCCGGCGGATAAAGCGCTGCTGCAAAAACCGGGCGTCGTGACGGTTACGCTCAATGCGCCTGAAAGTTACGGCATTGAGGCCGGTCAGCCGCTGATTCTGCACGGCGTACAGGTGGGTCAGGTGCTGGAGCGAACGCTCTCCGAAAATGGCGTGAGCTTCTCGGTAGCTATCGATCCGCAATACAGCAACCTCGTCCATGGCGACAGTAAGTTCGTGGTGAACAGCCGCGTCGACGTGAAGGTGGGTCTGGACGGCGTGGAGTTCCTCGGCGCCAGCGCCAGCGAATGGGTTAACGGCGGTATTCGCATTTTGCCGGGCAATAAAGGCGCCGTTCGAGACAGCTACCCGCTGTACGCCAACCTGGACAAAGCGATTGAAAACAGCCTGAGCGATATGCCAACCACGACCCTGACCTTAAGCGCCGAGACGCTGCCTGACGTTCAGGCGGGCTCCGTGGTGCTCTACCGCAAGTTTGAGGTTGGGGAGGTGATCGCCGTTCGCCCGCGTGCGGACGCGTTTGATATCGAACTGCATATCAAGCCCGAGTACCGCAAGCTGCTGACCCCAAACAGCGTCTTCTGGGCCGAGGGCGGCGCGAAGGTGCAGCTTAACGGCAACGGCCTGACCGTGCAGGCCTCCCCGCTCTCGCGCGCGCTGCGCGGGGCGATCAGCTTCGATAACCTCAGCGGCGCGGGCGCGAACCTGCGTAAAGGCGATAAGCGAATTCTCTTCCCGTCCGAAACCGCCGCGCGTGCCGTGGGTGGGCAGATTACCCTGCATGCGTTCGATGCCGGCAAGCTGGCGGAAGGCATGCCAATTCGTTACCTGGGCATTGATATCGGGCAGATCCAGAAGCTGACGCTCATCACCTCGCGCAACGAGGTGCAGGCCACCGCCGTGCTTTATCCGGAATATGTGCAGACCTTCGCCCGCTCGGGTTCCCGCTTCTCGGTGGTAACCCCGCAGATTTCGGCCGCGGGCGTTGAGCATCTCGACACCATTCTGCAGCCTTACATCAACGTCGAGCCCGGTCAGGGCAAAGCCCGTCGTGATTTCGAGCTGCAGGAAGCTACCATTACCGACTCGCGCTACCTTGGCGGCCTGAGCATTGTAGTGGAAGTGCCGGAGGCGGGCTCGCTTGGCATCGGTACGCCGGTGCTGTTCCGCGGCATTGAGGTGGGTACGGTTACGGGCCTCACGCTCGGCACGCTCTCCGACCGCGTGATGGTGGCGCTACGCATCAGCGAGCGTTACCAGCATCTGGTGCGTAATAACTCGGTGTTCTGGCTGGCATCCGGCTATTCGCTGGACTTCGGCCTGACGGGTGGCGTGGTCAAAACCGGTACCTTCAACCAGTTCATCCGCGGCGGTATTGCGTTTGCCACCCCGCCGGGAACGCCGCTGGCGCCGAAAGCGCAGCCGGGTAAACACTTCCTGCTGCTGGAAAGCGAACCGAAAGAGTGGCGCGAATGGGGAACGGCCCTGCCGCGTTAATCTGACAGGCTCCGGTGTCAACGCACCGGAGCCTTTATGTTACACTGCGCACCTGAACTTTTCCCTGTGGTGTGCTCGTGGCTCAAAACTCCGTATTTCTTCCCGATCAATTCCTGGCGCAGATGCGCGAGGCGCTTCCCTCTCATCTGTCGCTGGACGATTTTATCGCCGCCTGTCAGCGTCCGTTACGCCGCAGCATTCGCGTCAACACCCTGAAAATCAGCGTCGAGGATTTTCTGGCCCTGGTTTCTCCGTACGGCTGGCAGCTTACGCCGGTTCCGTGGTGTGAAGAGGGATTCTGGATCGACCGCGATGACGAAGACGCGGTGCCGCTGGGAAGTACCGCAGAACATCTGAGCGGTCTGTTTTATATTCAGGAAGCGAGCTCGATGCTACCGGTTGCCGCCCTCTTCGCCGACGGCAACGCGCCTGAACGCGTGATGGATGTCGCCGCCGCGCCCGGTTCGAAAACCACGCAGATTGCCGCGCGCATGGGCAACCGCGGAGCAATCCTCGCCAACGAATTTTCCGCCAGCCGCGTGAAGGTGTTGCATGCCAATATCAGCCGCTGCGGTATTCATAATGTCGCTCTTACGCACTTCGACGGTCGCGTCTTTGGTGCCGCCCTGCCGGAAATGTTTGATGCCATCCTGCTGGACGCCCCCTGCTCCGGTGAAGGGGTAGTGCGTAAAGATCCCGATGCGTTAAAGAACTGGTCCGTGGAGAGCAATCTTGAGATCGCCGCCACGCAGCGGGAGCTGATCGACAGCGCGTTCCACGCCCTGCGCCCCGGCGGCACGCTGGTCTATTCAACGTGCACCTTGAACCGGGATGAAAACGAAGACGTCTGCCTGTGGCTGAAAGCGCAATACCCGGATGCGGTCGAGTTCCTGCCGCTCAACGATCTGTTTTCCTCGGCACAGGAGGCGGTCACGCCGGAAGGTTTCCTCCATGTGTTCCCGCAGATTTACGACTGCGAAGGGTTCTTTGTGGCGCGCCTGCGTAAAACGCAGGCGATTACTCCCCTGCCCGCCCCCAAATTCAAGGTCGGCAATTTCCCGTTTGCCCCCCTCAAATGGCGCGATGCAGCACAGCTTGTCGCCGCCGCCGAAAAGGTTGGCCTGGTCTTGGATCAGAGCCTGCAACTCTGGGTGCGTGATAAAGAGGTATGGTTGTTCCCGGCAGAGATCGCACCGCTCATCGGAAAGGTCCGTTTTTCCCGAATCGGGATCCGCCTTGCGGAGGTGCATAATAAGGGCTATCGCTGGCAGCACGAGGCGGTCATCGCGCTTGCCGGACACGAGAATACGTTCGCCCTGACGCACCAGGAAGCTGAAGAGTGGTACCGTGGCCGCGATGTTTATCCTGACAGCTCGCCTTCCGCAGATGAAGTGGTAGTGACCTATCAGGGATTCCCGCTGGGGCTGGCCAAAAAGGTCGGTTCAAGGCTTAAAAACAGCTATCCACGCGAACTGGTCCGGGATGGCCGACTGTTTACCGGTAACGATCGCACCGCCTGAAAAAAGCGCATTTTTTTACTGGCGATTTTGCTCTCCTTGTCTACGATCAAAAATGGATGCCCATACTGGTCATACCAGATTTTGACAACCGACCCGGAGAGCACTATGACGAAAACCAGCGTGCGTATTGGCGCTTTTGAGATCGACGACGCAGAACTGCGCGGCGAAGCACAAGGCGATCGAACGTTAAGTATTCCCTGCAAATCCGACCCGGATTTGTGCATGCAGCTCGATGCATGGGATGCAGACACCAGCGTCCCGGCAATACTTGATGGCGAACACTCTGTCCTTTACCGTGAGCATTACGATAGTAAAACCGATGCCTGGGTCATGCGTCTTGCCTGACCTAAAGAGAACCCGCCCGAAGGCGGGTTATTTATTACTGCAGCTGCGCCAGCGTAAAGTAACCGTCAAAAACGGCCCCCGTATCAATGTAGTGCAGATTGTCAAAATCATACCTTCTGTCGACGGGCGTATGTCCGAACCAGAAGTGATCCGCCCCGCTAATTCCCTGCCCTTTGCCCACCATAAACCCCATCAGGCGGTCGCGATCCCATAACACGCGCTGGGCGCTTACCGGTTTTTCCCAGCGGTATTCCTCCGCCGGGTAATCAGCATGAGCAATAACGTTCACCCCGTTCGCGCAGGTAATTTCGATAATATGCGGTAACGCACGGCATGCGTTAAGTAACGAGCGCGCCCGCTGCTGCTCTTCATGCTCAAGCCGCGAAAACCACATTCCGCCATTCATTGTCCAGAGCGCAAAATCATTATTATCCAGGCTATCTATTGCCATTTGCTCATGATTGCCCCGCACTGCTCGAAACCATTTCTCATTGATGAGCTGCAATGATTTCACGCTGTCCGGACCACGATCGATCAGATCGCCAACGGAAATAAGTAAATCCTCATAAGGATTGAAATGACGGCGTTTCAGTTCCTCCATGAGCCTCTGGTAACAGCCGTGTATGTCGCTGACAACCCATACGTGACGCCACTCTCCACCTTCTATTCGCTGATACATAAGGCCTCCCTTTAACAGTATAGCCGCCGTCAAAAGCGCAAGAAGATCAGCGCAGCCCGTACAAAGTAAAACAAACGGTAAACCAAAGAGAAATAAAGATCCGCGCGCTCTTAATCCCTTTTTACTGGCTCCTTAGAATAAGGGGAGATAAAAACGAGAGGTCTTCACGTGTCTAATACACAGCTACATAACGATGTTTTCTATCCGCATCGCACGAATATTATTTCCGAGCTGGTGAACGGCAAACGCGTCCCGGGGCCAATCTGGCGGAAACGCGACTACAGACTGAAGTTCCTTTTACGTTCCCTGCTCTTTTGGTCTTCCACCCACCGTATGCTGGAAGCCCTCTCTGGCCGTGACGATTTCGACAAACTGCTGACATCGCAAATTACGTTGCCCAGCAAGACCCATCGGCAGTACCTGATGCGCGGTCTGACGGCTAACGATCGCGCCGACGCTATCGTTAACCATTACTACTGGATCGATCGCCTGAAGGAGAGCCGTCTTGCCCAGGCTATGACCGGCGCGCAGGAACAACCTATCGCGCAGTTCCATGTCAAAGACGGCGTGACCTACACGGTTAATGCGTCCTCAGCTGGCAAAGCCGAGCGTGAAGGTGAGAGTACGCTCTGGCTGCGCGACAACGAGGATACGCTTCTTGCCAGCCTGACCTTTAGCGTCGCCCGCAGCAATGGCCAGCCCGTTGTGGTCATTGGCGGACTTCAGGGCCCCCGTCGCTGCGTGTCACGAGATGCCATTAAACTGGCAACTCGCGCCTGCCATGGCCTGTTTCCCAAGCGCGTGCTGATGGAGGTACTTTTCCAGCTGGCAGCGCAGTCATCTGTTCGGGCCATTTTTGCCGTCAGCGATGAAGGACACGTTTTCCGCGCGCTACGCTATCGCCTCAGCAAAGGCCGTCATTTCCACGCCAGCTATGACGAATTCTGGGATTCTTTGGGTGGAAAAAAACTTTCCGCCTTCTGCTGGCAGCTGCCGCTGCAGATGGAGCGCAAATCCCTCGACGAGATAGCCAGTAAAAAACGCGCTGAATACCGTCGTCGCTTTGAACTGCTTGATGAAATTGAGGCGTCCGTTAAGTCCCATTTCTAATCGCGACAAGCGTTTTCGCTCTCAGCACAGAGAATGCTCTCGGTTTGAGAAAGGAATGATAAAGCAGAGCACTCTTGCATATGCCAGGGGTGCTCAGTTAGCATTGCGCGAAATGAAAATAGCGAATGCGTTGGAAAAGCGCAGTGTAGACGCAAATTTAAGGACTTTAGTGATGATTTACGACTGCTTCTTGTATTACGATGAAGATATGCTTCTTGATATCAGGCTAAATACGCTAGCGGACGTTGTTGATCGGTTCGTTATCGTTGAGTCAACGCATACCTTTACCGGCAAAAAGCGGCAGCTTCACTTTGACATAAATAAATACGGTCCTTTTAAAGATAAAATTATTTATGTTGTGCATGATGAAACACCTCTCATGAAAGCCTCTGACGGCGGCGATCAGCATCAGGACGGTCTGGTGGTGGATGCATGGGCGAATGAAGCCGCGCAGAGAAATGCCATCATGCAGGGCCTCAAAAGTGCTAAAGATGATGATTTGATTTTAATTTCCGATGTGGACGAGATTTTTTCACCACAGGTTATCGGCTCTATCAACGCGAATAAACTCTGCACAACGCTTTATCAGAATTTTTATAATTATCAGTTTAATCTGCAGGTTTTTAATACAGATAACACCCCAAGAAAATGTAAACTGCCGAGAGCGACAAAATATAAAAACCTCGTTCATTTTTTTGGCGGCGAGCCTGAGTCGTTCAGAAATCTTAAACGCACCAGAAGCGTCAAAAACTGGTCCTGGCTTAAATGGAACTGGTTCAAACTTAACAATCGCATCATTGAAAATAGTGGCTGGCATTTCTCATGGGTTATGACCCCTGAACGCATATCAGAAAAAATGTCCACCATCTCCCACACGGAATACGATCTGCCTGAGTTCAACAACCCGGAACATATCATGAAGGTGATAAAAAACGCCGAAGATATCTGGGGACGAGACAGGAAGTTAATCAGGCAAGAGCTGTCGGCAGACAATTTCCCCGAGTATATCGTTAACAACAAAGATAAATTCAGGGAATTCATTATTTAACTATCAGGCCGGGCCTTTACTTCACCGACGAAGATTCCACAGCGATCGCCAGGCCACAATTTTTTAACAAAGATGCCAAAAAACCCTGGACGCACGCGGTCCTGAGTATGTTATGGTTTAGTCAGGATAGGGAACTGTCCATCTATTCTCGGGGTTTTCGGTCCATAACCGAAGAAACCTTTTGAGAAACAAACAGATAAAAAGAGACCGAATACGATTCCTGTATTCGGTCCAGGGAAATGGCTCTTGGGAGAGAGCCGTGCGCTAAAAGTTGGCATTAATGCAGGCTAAGTCGCCTTGCCTTTTAAGAATAGATGACGACGCCAGGTTTTCCAGTCCACAGCAAAAGTGGCCTGAAAAAAAGCGTCAGAGCATCATTAAAAGTGAAAAACCGCAGTGCTTTGGCGAGCATCTGCGGTTTTTTATTGGAAACCTGAACGTCAGCAGAGCTTGTCAGCGCGCTCGATAAACGGTGCCAGGCTCATCTTCTGCCCCGGGTTGGCCGGGTCATCAATCTGAATCACGCTGACTGGTTGACCGCTGCTCTTGCCGCTGGCGACCTGCTGCTCAGCGGTATCGTTGAGCGGGTACTGGACCAGCGTGCTCGGGTTGATCGCATACAGCGCATGGCCCGGACGGCAGGTCAGCATCACCTCTTCGCGATTAAAGGCCCATTTGTCTTTGCCCACTTCAAAGCGGCTTACTGTGATTACCTGCGGTGCCGCCAGAGCGCTTCCCGCGCAGGCCAGCAATAAGAGAGAAAGTACTGTCTTTTTCATTTAATAGTTAACCTTGTCAGAAGGGTTCCCAGGTAGCAAACAGACTGACCGTTGCCAGAACCAGCGCGCCTAGCACCACCTCTGCCTGTGTCATCCTGATAAACATCTGTTGTGCGCGCCCGGAATCCGGACGGAACCGTGGCACCAGAAAATACCGATTTGCCAGCGCAATTGCCACCATCAACGCCACGAGAGCACATTTGAACAACAAAAACTGCACGTAGCCAGCCTGCCAGGGAATATGGATGCCCAGAATCAATAGCGCATTCACTACGCCGGTGAGCAGCACGCCTGCGACGGCATAATGCCCCACGCGCGAGAAACGCATCATGGTATAGATGGCCGCGTTCTGCCAGCGTCCTTTCGCCAGACGCATGCAGAACAGCAGCGGCAGCAATCCACCCACCCAGGTTGCGGCACACAGCAGGTGAACAGCATGATTGAGTCGCTGTATCGCCCCCATCGGGCCGTCGCTCATCGCCGCGTGCCCTACCCCTGCCAGCAGGATAAGCTGGCCCATGGCGAGCAGCAGCAGGCGCGAGCCTTTCAGCGGCGCGAGCCACGCGACGACAACGGTGATGGCAGCGAGGATAATTTGCCACAACCAGACGCCACCAAACCGCGTTCCCAGCACGCTGTACCAGATTTGCGGGTTAAACACATCGCCCCAGCCGTTGCCCATTAAGCCGCCCTGAAGCATAAACATCAGGATCGCGGCGGTCAGGCTGACGATGGACGCCACTCTCTGCTGGAGCTGGAAACGCCGGGCCATCAGGCGGTGCAGCCCGGAAGGCGCAAACCAGACGCTGTAAAGCGCGTTGCCAAAAACGAGCATTAACGCCGCAAAATGGATAAAGCGCAATCCTACGTATAACAGTCCCAGCATGCTATTTCACGCTGAAGCGATAGCTGCCTTTGGTTTTATGGCCGTCGACGGAAACCACGTGCCAGTCCACCCGGTAAGCCCCCGGCGCCAGCGTCTGTTCCAGCGGAACGGTCAGCTGTGCTTTGTTCTTTTCGTCTCGCGTGGCGGTACCGGTTTTGATCACCTGCTTTTGCGCATCCGTCACCACGACGCCGCTAAATCCGGGCTCGATACCTTCGGAGAAATTCAGCGTCAGCACCTGCGGTGACGCCACCTGGCTGTCCGCTGCCGGGCTCTGCTGCTCAAGATGCGCATGCGCCAGCACGGAGGGTGAGATTACCGTTGAGGCCAAAAAAACCAGTGCGCATACCGCGCGGGAAGCGGATAAACCCATCACAATCATTCCTTTTTGTTATGTCTGTATGCTAAAGAATAACGCTGTATAATAAACGAGTCGAGGATCATCCCGCTCTGCTTGTCATCGTCGCGCAATCGCGGTAACGTTGCCGCCGCAAAATAAGGAGAAGGTAATGAAGATCAATCTGGCCGCCCTTCCTCAGGACGAGATGGATAAAGTGAATGTCGATCTCGCTGCCGCTGGCGTCGCCTTTAAAGAGCGTTACAACATGCCCATCGTGGCTGAAGTGGTGGAGCGAGAACAGCCCGCCCATCTGCGTGACTGGTTTCGCGAAAGGTTAATTGCCCACCGTCTCGCCTCGGTCAACCTCTCCCGCTTGCCGTACGAGCCGAAAGTTAAATAAGCTTAACGACTCGTTACACTTCCTTACGCGGAATCTGGCAGGATAAGAAAACCCTGATTAAATTAGGTGTACTCTTTAATCCCTGCGACTCTGTGTATAAGGAAGTCACGATGTCACATTGGAATATTGCGGCAGCCCAGTATGGCGGGCAGCATCAAAGCGTAGATGACCATATTGCGCACCATCTCAACTTTATTGCCGAAGCAGCACAGCATCATTGCGATTTGCTGGTTTTCCCGGAACTCTCATTAACCGGCCCGGGCGCGACGGCATTACCGCTCCCGCCCGAAGACGATCGACTACAGCCGTTGCTTGACGCCGCGCATTTTTACCGCATTACCCTCATTGCAGGGCTTCCCGTTGAACGAAACGGTCAGCGCCAGAAAGGCCTTGCGCTGTTTATCCCCTCCCGCGATCGTATTCTGCGTTACCCTCAGGGGAGCGGCGCCAGCCTGGTGCCGGGTGATAAACAACTCACGATTATCGATGGGCAAAGCGATTCCCCGAATCTTGATCCGCAGGCAACACTCTTCACCAGCTGCCAGTCGGTGAGGGATTACCGCTGGCGACAGTCCATCAATACCCTGCAGCGCTTTGCGCACAGGTATGCCATCGCGGTGTTAATGGCAAATGCCGGCGCGGGCAGCGCGTTATGGGATGAAAAAGGCCAGCTGATCGTTCGGGCAGATAAGGGGGAGCTCCTGTTGACCGGCACGCGCAGCGGACAGGGTTGGCAAGGCGATATCATTCCTTTAGGCTAAGCGTTTTAAGCTCAGGAGATTTTCATGCTGCGCGTCATTGATACCGAAACTTGCGATCTTCAGGGCGGAATTGTGGAAGTGGCCTCGGTCGACGTGGTTGATGGAAAGATCGTCAACCCGATGAGCCATCTGGTGCGTCCCGATCGTCCTATTAGCCCACAGGCCATGGCTATCCATCGCATTACAGAATCAATGGTGGCGGATAAACCCTGGATAGAAGACGTTATCCCGCACTACTACGGCAGCCCATGGTACGTTGCCCACAACGCCAGCTTTGACCGTCGGGTGCTCCCCGAAATGCCCGGGGAGTGGATTTGTACCATGAAGCTGGCGCGTCGCCTCTGGCCAGGGATCAAATACAGCAATATGGCGCTGTATAAATCCCGCAAGCTCAGTGTCAGAACCCCTGAAGGGCTGCACCATCACCGCGCCCTGTATGACTGCTATATCACCGCCGCGCTGCTCATAGATATTATGAACACATCGGGCTGGACGCCGGATGATATGGCAACGATCACCGGACGCCCTGCGCTGCTGACGACGTTCACCTTCGGCAAATACCGCGGGAGAGCGGTATCGGATATTGCGGATAAAGATCCGGGCTATCTGCGCTGGCTGTATAACAACCTCGACAAAATGAGCCCGGAGCTGCGCTTAACCCTGAAACACTATCTGGGCGAAGCTTAACGCTGAACACGGCCTGGCAACGTATCCTGCGCCAGGCCTATCAAAAAGGCATACTCCAGGGCCACCCCTTCGTAGGATTTGAATCGACCCGATTTCCCCCCGTGCCCGGAGTCCATATCGGTGCAGAGCAGCAGCAGGTTGTCATCGGTTTTCAGCTCCCGCAGCTTTGCTACCCATTTTGCCGGTTCCCAGTATTGCACCTGTGAATCGTGCAAACCGGTCGTCACCAGCATGTGCGGGTACGCTTTCGCTTCCACGTTGTCATACGGGCTGTACTCTTTCATATAGCGATAATAGGTTTCATCCTGCGGGTTGCCCCACTCCTCAAACTCCCCGGTCGTCAAAGGGATGGACTCATCGAGCATAGTGGTAACCACATCGACAAACGGGACCTGCGCAACAATGCCCTTAAAGCGATCGGGCCGCTGATTGATGACCGCCCCCATCAGCATCCCCCCCGCGCTGCCGCCCATGCCGAAGCAAAGCTGAGGATCGCCATAGCCTTGCTCAATCAGCGCATCGCAGACGTCGAGATAGTCGTTGAAGGTGTTTTTCTTTTTCAGGAATTTCCCGTCTTCATACCAGTGCTGCCCCAGCTCGCCGCCGCCGCGAATATGGGCAATGGCGAAAACAAAGCCGCGGTCGAGCAGGCTTAATCTGCTGCTGCTGAAGTCGGCATCCATGCTGGAGCCATAGGAGCCGTAGCCGTAGACCAGGATCGGATTTTTACCCTTCTGAAAATGCGTCTTATGATAAACGAGCGAAACCGGCACCTCCACGCCATCGCGCGCGGTGACCCACAGGTGTTCGCTGCGGTAATTGTCGGAATCAAAGCCCTTCACTTCGGTTTGCTTAAGTACCTGGCGCTGTCCGGTATCCATATCCAGCTCAAAGAGCGTATCCGGCGTAGTCATCGACGAGTAGCCGTAGCGCAGCCGGGACGATTCAGGTTCCGGGTTAAAGCCGATCCACGTGACGTAGGCCGGATCGTCGAACGCAATCCCTATCACCTCACGCGTTTTACGGTTGATCTGCCGGATACTGGTCAGCCCCCGCTGGCGCTCCTCCACCACCAGCCAGTCGGTAAACAGCGTGAACCCTTCCAGCATCACCTGATCCCGCGCGGGAATGAGCACCTCCCACTTGCGCTCGTCGCGCACCTTGGTTTTGTACAGACCAAAGTTCTTGCCTTCACGATTCGAACGCAGATAAAAGCTGTGCTGGAAGTGATCCAGGCTGTACTCGTGGTCCTTGCGGCGCGGCAGGAAACAGAGCGGCTGGGCGTCAGGCAGTTCGGCATCCAGGAGCAGCACTTCCGAGGTGGTGGCGCTGGCGAGGAAAATAATCACATAGTGGCGCGAGGAGGTTTTATGCAGGCTGACATAAAACGTTTCGTCTTTCTCTTCATAGACCAGCTCGTCACCGGCTGAGTCCGTGCCTACGGTATGGCGCCACACCTGATAAGGCAGCAGCGTGGAGGCGTGCTTTTTAACGTAGTAGACCGTCTCGGAATCGTTCGCCCAGACAAAATCCGGGGAGACGTTTTCCAGCATTTCCGGATACCAGTTGCCGGTTTCCAGATTGCGAAAACGCAGGCCGTACTGGCGCCGGGAGAGATAATCCTCCGCCAGCGCCATGATGGTGTTGTCCGGGGAGATGGACATACCGCCCAGGGTATAAAACTCGCTATGGGCGGCGCGCTGGTTTGCATCCAGCAGAATGTCCCATTCATCCCACTCGGCGCTTAATACCGACTGTCGTTGATAGATAGGATACTCGTTGCCCGGCTCATAGATATGGCGATAGCGATAGCCGTTTTTGGTCCAGGGCGCGGAGATGTCGCGCTGGGGAATACGCTGCACCATTTCGTTCAGCAGTTGGTCCTGCAGCGCCTGCTGGCTGGCCATGACCCTGCGGCCATAGTCGTTTTCCTCGTGCAGGTAGTCGAGCACCTCTGGCCGGGAACGCGAATCGTCCCGCAGCCAGTAGTAGTTGTCTATGCGCGTATCGCCATGCGTGACGATCGCATAAGGAGTACGTCGGGCTTTCGGTGGCATGTCATCATTCTTTTAAGTTTTACACCCTATAAGGTTGGCAAAACCCGCGCATGATGCAAGCGAAACATGACCACGGGGGCGCGAGTTAGCCCTGTAGCGCCTGTTTTTGTTCCCCGATATCTTTTTCTATCCCCTCGCGCACGTCCTGAGGGATCTTCAGCGCGTCGCCGAGGGCGTTAAGGTAGCTACGCTCCATAAAGTGATCGATATCTATGGCGGCACAGCTGAGAAAATAGAGTTCCAGCGCCTCTTCCTCATTTTTCACGCTCAGTGCCAGACGCTGCGGATCGAGCGGCTGTTCAATGGCCTGCGCCACCAGCGTTCTGCCCTGTTCTTCAACACCCGCCTCGCGCAGCTGCTGTTCGATAGCCGCTCTTTCATTATCATCAATATGCCCGTCGCTTTTGGCGGCAAACACCAGCGCCAGGATGAGCCGCTCCGTGCGCAGATCCAGCGGAGAAGTATGCTCCCCATAGTGAGGTTCATCGCGGTGCGCCGCTCGCACCCTGTCCTTATATTTGTTCCACAGCACGGTGCCGGCGATAGCGCCGCCCCCGGCCAGCAGCGCGCCGGTACCGTACTTCGCCAGCAGCTTGCGTGAGGATTTATTGGCAACCAGCAGCCCTGCCAGCCCACCGAGCGCCCCCGGTACCAGAAGTTTGCTCAGCCCCTGCTCGCCGGAACCAGACGTTTTCTGCCCTAACATGGATTGCAGTTGATTTAACCAGCCTGACATGGTTTCCCTCGCTTAACGGTTAACATGTTCTCCAGCGTAAGCGAGCAGGCGTCAGGAAATGTCCATCAAGCCTAAAGAAGCGCAAATTTCTGGTCTGCCCTTTTGCCGTGCGCAAGACAGACGCAAACGTTTTCGTTTATACTGCGCGCATCTTTTTCAGGGGGAATGTTATGACTCGTTTAGGAACCGCGCTGCGACCTGCGGCGACGCGCGTAATGCTGTTGGGATCGGGCGAACTGGGTAAAGAAGTCGCCATTGAGTGTCAGCGTTTAGGGGTGGAGGTGATTGCCGTAGACCGCTACGCCGACGCGCCCGCCATGCACGTCGCCCATCGTTCTTATGTGATTAACATGCTGGACGGTGATGCCCTGCGTACGCTCATTGCACGGGAGAAACCGGATTTTGTCGTGCCGGAAATTGAAGCTATCGCAACCGATACGCTGATCGCCCTTGAGCAGGAAGGCCAGCGCGTGGTGCCCTGCGCCAAAGCGGCAAAGCTGACCATGAACCGTGAAGGCATTCGCCGCCTGGCGGCGGAGGAGCTGGGGCTGCCTACCTCTAGCTACCGTTTTGCGGGTGACAAAGCCGCATTCCTGCAGGCCGTTGAAGAGATTGGCTACCCGTGCATCATTAAGCCGGTGATGAGCTCTTCCGGGAAAGGTCAGAGCTTTATTCGCGACAGCAGCGAGCTGGACAGCGCGTGGGATTATGCGCAACAGGGTGGCCGTGCCGGTGCCGGTCGCGCGATCGTCGAAGGCGTGGTGAAGTTTGATTTCGAAATCACTCTGCTCACCGTCAGTGCCGTGGACGGCGTCCATTTCTGCGACCCAATTGGCCACCGTCAGGAAGATGGCGATTATCGTGAATCCTGGCAGCCGCAGCAGATGAGCGACCTGGCGCTGGAGCGTGCCCGGGAGATTGCCCGTAAAACCGTTCTGGCCCTGGGCGGTTATGGCCTGTTCGGCGTGGAGCTGTTCGTCTGCGGTGACGAAGTGATCTTCAGCGAAGTCTCCCCTCGCCCGCACGACACCGGTATGGTCACGCTCATTTCGCAGGATCTCTCGGAGTTCGCCCTGCACGTGCGCGCCTTCCTCGGCCTGCCGGTTGGCGGCATCCGCCAGTACGGCCCGGCGGCGTCGGCGGTGATCCTTCCGCAGTTGACCAGCCAGAATGTGACGTTTGATAACGTCGAAGGCGCGGTGGGCGCAGGCCTGCAGGTCCGTCTGTTCGGCAAGCCGGAGATCGACGGTACGCGTCGTCTGGGCGTGGCGTTAGCCACCGGGGATAACGTTGACGAGGCCGTAGCAAGAGCAAAAGCGGCGGCTGCGAACGTTCAGGTAGCAGGATAAAAAAAACGGGCCGAAAGGCCCGTTTTTCATGCTGCATATGGCTTACTGCTTCGCGCCTTCAACCGCTTCACGAGCCAGTTTCGTGATGCGATCCCAGTCGCCCGCTTCCAGCGCATCCGCCGGAACCAGCCATGAGCCGCCGATGCACAGTACGCTTTTCAGCGCCAGGTAGTCGCGGTAGTTAGCCGGGGAGATACCGCCCGTCGGGCAGAAGCGTACCTGAGAGAAAGGACCGGCAATTGCCTGCAGCGCTTTGGTGCCGCCGTTCGCTTCTGCCGGGAAGAATTTGAACTCTTTCAGACCGTAGTCCATGCCCAGCATCAGTTCAGAAACGGTGCTGATGCCCGGGATCAAGGGAATGGTGCCTTCGGTCGCGGCCTTCAGCAGCGGCTCGGTCAGGCCCGGGCTGATGGCAAACTGTGCGCCGGCTTCGGTCACTTCCGCCAGCTGCTGCGCGTTGAGAACGGTACCCGCACCGATGATGGCGTCCGGCACTTCTTTAGCGATGGCGCGGATGGCATCCATCGCGCAGGCGGTACGCAGGGTCACTTCCAGAACGCGAACGCCGCCCGCAACCAGCGCTTTCGCCATTGGCACAGCGTGCTCCAGCTTGTTTACCACGATAACCGGCACGACAGGGCCAGTGGTCAGGATTGCTTCTGCACTTGTTTTCCAGTTTTTCATCAGAGTTCTCTCTCGCCAGATCGTTAAAATCAAGTCGTCTTAAAACGTAATACAGGTTGCGCCCTGCTCCGCACCGGAGAGCTTCTCACGCAGCGCGCTGAACATTTCGCGTCCGGTCCCCACGCGCGATGCGCTCAGGTCAGGAATATGAGGCTGACGTGCCGCCAGCTCCGCGTCATCCACCAGCAGGGTTAACTCGCCAGTCTGGCCGTTCACGCGGATCATGTCGCCGTCGCGCACTTTCGCCAGCAAGCCGCCGTCGTAGGCTTCAGGCGTGACGTGGATGGCGGAAGGCACTTTGCCGGATGCGCCTGACAGGCGGCCATCGGTCACTAACGCAATTTTGAAACGGCGGTCCAATAATACACCAAGTGGTGGCATAAGTTTATGTAATTCTGGCATGCCGTTCGCTTTTGGCCCCTGATGACGCACGACCACCACGCAGTCTTTATCCAGCAGACCGGCGTCGAAGGCAGGCAACACGTCGTGCTGGCTTTCAAACACTACCGCCGGGGCCTCGATAACCTGGTTCTCTTCCGGCACGGCAGAGGTTTTCATCACCGCGCGGCCAAGGTTGCCGCTCAGCACTTTGGTACCGCCGTGGTGGGAGAACGGTTTGTCGATAGTGGCAATCACCTGCGGATCAAGAGACGCGGTTGCCCCGTCGCGCCAGTCCAGCTCGCCGTTGTTCAGCCACGGCTCCTGGGTGTAGCGCTGCAGACCAAATCCGGCTACGGTGTTCACGTCTTCATGCAGCAGACCGCCTTTCAGCAACTCGCGCATCAGCAGCGGCACGCCGCCCGCAGCCTGGAAGTGGTTGATGTCCGCCGGCCCGTTCGGGTACAGACGCGCCATCAGCGGTACCACGGAGGAGATGTCGGAGAAGTCATCCCAGTTAATCAGGATACCCGCCGCGCGCGCCATGGCCACCAGGTGCATGGTGTGGTTAGTTGAACCGCCGGTTGCCAGCAGGGCGACGATACCGTTGACGATCACTTTTTCGTCGACCATTTTGCCCATCGGCATCCATTCATTGCCGTTTCCTGTCAGGCGCGTCACCTGACGGGCCGCGGCCTCGGTCAGCGCCTGGCGCAGCGGCGCGTCCGGCTGGATGAAGGACGAGCCCGGAAGCTGCATCCCCATAAACTCCACCACCATCTGGTTGGTGTTGGCCGTGCCGTAGAACGTACAGGTGCCCGGCGCATGGTAGGACGCGGCTTCGGCTTCCAGCAGCGCCTGACGATCGGCTTTGCCTTCCGCATACAGCTGGCGGATACGCACTTTTTCTTTATTCGGCAGACCGCTGGCCATCGGGCCGGACGGCACGAAAATCGCAGGCAGATGACCAAACGACAGCGCCGCCATCACCAGGCCCGGGACGATTTTGTCGCACACGCCGAGATACAGCGCGCCATCAAACATGTTGTGTGACAGGCCCACCGCCGCAGACATCGCAATCACTTCGCGGCTCAGCAGCGACAGCTCCATACCATCCTGCCCCTGCGTCACGCCGTCGCACATGGCCGGGACGCCCCCTGCCACCTGCCCGACCGCGTTCACGCTGTGCAGCGCTTTACGAATGATGTTGGGATAGACCTCATACGGCTGATGCGCGGAGAGCATATCGTTATAGGACGTGATAATAGCGATATTGTTACGCAACATGCTTTTCAGTGAGGCTTTGTCATCAGGCTGGCAGGCAGCGAAGCCGTGGGCCAGGTTACCGCAGGCCAGCTGGGAGCGGTGAACGGTGTTGCTTTTCGCCTGTTCAATGCGGGCGAGGTAGGCCGAACGGGTCTCTTTCGAGCGCTCGATAATGCGTTGTGTTACGCGTAACAATACAGGATTCATAAAAGCTCCTTTAATTTATCTGTCCGGGCTCGGGAGTTTACAAAGTAGCTGGCGGTTGTTAACAACGCTGAAACGCTTGCTGTCCGGAGCTCAGGGGCAAAATCACTTCCGGCAGTGTAATAAAAAAAGCCCCGCGGGTGAATCCACGCGGAGCTTAAAAGTATAAAAATTGTGCCACTAGCTGTGTTAGATCATGTTACCGGTAAAATAACACTTTCGGGCTAGCGGAATATGCTACTCAAACTCGTTCCAGGAGCGGCCATCGCGGGTGATCATCGCCACCGACGCCACAGGCCCCCAGGTACCCGCCTGATACGGTTTTGGCGCATCCTGATCGGCAGCCCAGGCTTCGGTGATGGAATCAACCCATTTCCACGCCTCTTCCACTTCGTCGCGACGCACGAACAGCGCCTGGATACCGCGCATGGTTTCCAGCAGCAGACGCTCGTAAGCATCCGCAAGGTGCGTCTGGTTGAAGGTTTCGGAGTAGCTCAGATCCAGCTTGGTGGTCTGCAGGTTGTGCTTATGATCCAGGCCCGGCACTTTGTTGAGGATCTGGATATCCACCCCTTCGTCCGGCTGCAGACGGATGGTCAGCTTGTTCTGCGGCAACTCCTGCCAGGACTCTTTAAACAGGTTCAGTTCCGGGTTCTTAAAGTAGACAACCACTTCGGAACACTTCGTCGGCAGACGCTTACCGGTGCGCAGGTAGAACGGCACGCCCGCCCAGCGCCAGTCGTCGATATCCACGCGGATGGCCACAAACGTCTCGGTATTGCTGGACTTGTTCGCGCCCTCTTCTTCCAGGTAGCCTGGCACTTTTTTACCTTGCGCAAACCCGGCAGTGTACTGGCCGCGAACGGTTTTCTCGCGCACGTTGGAGCGGTCAATGCGGCGCAGCGACTTCAGCACTTTCACTTTGGCATCGCGGATGCTGTCAGCCGTCAGGTCAGACGGTGGAGACATGGCAATCATGCACAGAATTTGCAGCAGGTGGTTCTGGATCATGTCGCGCATCTGGCCGGCCTGGTCAAAGTAACCCCAGCGACCTTCAATCCCCACCTCTTCCGCCACGGTAATTTCCACGTGGTCAATGGTACGGTTGTCCCAGTTATTCACAAACAGGGAGTTAGCGAAACGCAGCGCCAGCAGGTTCAGTACCGTCTCTTTACCGAGATAGTGGTCGATACGGTAGACCTGGCACTCTTCAAAGAACTCGCCCACCTGGTCGTTAATTTCACGGGAGGTAGCCAGCGACGTCCCCAGCGGTTTTTCCATCACCACGCGCGCCGGCTTGGCGTTCAGTTTGGCTTCGCCCAAACCTTTGCAGATGGCACCAAAGGTGCTTGGCGGCATGGCGAAATAGTTAATGGTGACACGGTTTTTCTGATCCAGCATGGCACCCAGGCGGGAAAACGCGCTGACGTCATTAACGTCCAGGTTGCAGAAATCGAGACGACCGCTGAGGGTATCCCACAAACTTTCATCAATTTTTTCCTTCATGAAAGTTTCGAGCGCCTCGCGGACAACTTTGGTATAAGCGTCCTTGTCCCAGTCGGCGCGCCCAACACCCAGGATACGCGTATCCGGATGAATTTGGCCCGCTTTCTCCAGTTGATACAGGGAAGGCAGCAATTTTCGGCGTGCAAGATCGCCTTTCGCGCCGAAAATGACCAGGTCACATGCCTGGGCTGTTTGCGTTACCGCCATGTCATTCTCCTCAGTTGGATCACCTGGTGCTTCTGCCAGGTATCGTTGTAATTTTATTACAATGCACTGTACTGCTTTTACGTCATTCCCGAAACCATTAGCGCTTATCGTCTCGTGCGATACGGCGATTTTTCGCCATTCAGTCGATTATGGCGACGTAATGACGCAACAGCCGTCGATAATTTGCGCAACAGGGTCATAGCAAAACCCGACATCGATCAAGTAATGAAAAAAAACAACAACATTATCTTGTCGACTGTTACCCTTTAGGGAAGCCACAGGGGTAATATCGGCTAATCGAATCAAGATTTCATCAATGAGTGAAATCGTTTCCACCCCCATGAGCGCCTTGTTAACAATGAACATGCTTGAAAAAATCCAGTATCAACTGGAACACCTTAGCAAATCCGAGCGAAAAGTGGCTGAAGTCATTCTGGCCGCGCCCGCTCAGGCGATTCATTCAAGCATCGCCGCTCTGGCTCAGGAAGCGGGCGTCAGTGAACCGACGGTCAACCGCTTCTGCCGCAGCCTGGAAACGCGCGGCTTTCCTGATTTTAAACTGCATCTGGCACAAAGTCTGGCAAACGGCACCCCCTATGTTAATCGTAATGTGGATGAAGACGACAGCGTAGATGCCTATACGGCAAAAATATTTGAGTCGGCCATGGCCACGCTCGATCACGTTCGTCAAAGTCTGGATATGAGTTCAGTAAACCGCGCGGTGGATTTACTCACCCAGGCCAAACGCATTGCATTCTTCGGTCTTGGCTCGTCAGCCGCCGTGGCGCACGACGCCATGAATAAATTCTTCCGCTTTAACGTGCCGGTTATTTATTCCGATGACATTGTGCTGCAACGCATGAGCTGTATGAATTGCAGTGAGGATGACGTCGTGGTACTGATTTCGCACACTGGCCGCACCAAAAGCCAGGTTGAGCTGGCGCAGCTGGCCCGTGAAAACGATGCCATGGTAATCGCCCTCACCACCGCCGGCACGCCGCTGGCGCGGGAGGCGACTCTCGCCATTACCCTGGACGTGCCTGAGGATACCGACATGTATATGCCAATGGTGTCCCGTCTGGCGCAACTCACGGTAATCGACGTGCTGGCGACCGGATTTACCTTACGCCGGGGCGCAAAATTCCGAGATAACTTGAAGCGAGTCAAGGAAGCGCTGAAGGAATCGCGTTTTGATAAAGAATTGCTTATAAAGAGCGATGTTCCCTGAAAGTAGATAACGAAGACGTAACCCATAATTAGATGTAACGATTTTCGGCATTCGGCCCCCTCTTTGCTGCCTTGCAGTAGATGAAGGCCGATTCAATGTTCACGCAACACCAAAGTTGTTTCAGTCAACGGAGTATTACATGTCCAGAAGGCTTCGCAGAACCAAGATCGTCACCACCTTAGGCCCGGCCACCGATCGCGATAATAACCTCGAAAAAATTATCGCCGCTGGCGCCAACGTGGTGCGTATGAACTTCTCTCACGGTACGCCAGAAGACCATAAATTGCGTGCCGATAAAGTGCGTGAGATCGCCGCTAAGCTGGGCCGCCACGTCGCTATCCTCGGCGACCTGCAGGGTCCAAAAATTCGTGTATCAACCTTCAAAGAAGGTAAAGTTTTCCTCAATATCGGCGACAAATTCCTGCTGGATGCCAACCTCGGCAAAGGCGAAGGCGATAAAGAGAAAGTCGGGATCGACTATAAAGGCCTGCCGGCTGATGTGGTACCTGGCGATATCCTGCTGCTCGACGACGGTCGCGTCCAGCTGAAGGTGCTGGAAGTTCAGGGGATGAAAGTGTTCACTGAAGTCACCGTCGGCGGCCCGCTCTCCAACAATAAAGGCATCAACAAACTGGGCGGCGGCCTCTCTGCGGAAGCCCTGACCGACAAAGACAAAGCGGATATCGTAACGGCGGCCCAGATCGGCGTCGACTACCTGGCGGTCTCCTTCCCACGCTGTGGGGAAGATCTGAACTATGCGCGCCGTCTGGCCCGTGACGCAGGCTGTGATGCCAAAATCGTCGCTAAGGTTGAACGCGCGGAAGCCGTGTGCGATCAGGATGCGATGGACGATGTGATCCTCGCCTCTGACGTGGTGATGGTTGCCCGTGGCGATCTGGGCGTGGAAATCGGCGACCCTGAACTGGTCGGTATCCAGAAAGCGCTGATTCGTCGCGCACGTCAGCTGAATCGCGCGGTGATCACCGCCACCCAGATGATGGAATCCATGATCACTAACCCAATGCCAACCCGTGCGGAAGTCATGGACGTCGCTAACGCCGTGCTGGACGGTACCGATGCGGTGATGCTGTCAGCGGAAACTGCGGCGGGCCAGTATCCGGCAGAAACCGTGGCCGCAATGGCGCGCGTCTGCCTGGGCGCGGAGAAGATCCCAAGCATTAACGTCTCCAAGCACCGCCTGGATATCCAGTTCGACAATGTGGAAGAAGCGATTGCGATGTCCGCCATGTATGCAGCCAACCATCTGAAAGGCGTTACGGCGATCATCACCATGACCGAATCTGGCCGCACCGCGCTGATGACCTCTCGCATCAGCTCCGGCCTGCCGATTTTCGCCATGTCACGCCACGAGCGTACGCTGAACCTGACGGCGCTGTACCGCGGTGTTACCCCGGTACACTTCGACAGCACCAATGACGGCGTAGCCGCGGCGCACGATGCCGTAAACCTGCTGCGCGATAAAGGTTACCTGGTGTCTGGTGATATCGTCATCGTGACGCAGGGTGACGTGATGAGCACCATCGGCTCAACCAATACCACGCGCGTACTGACTGTAGAGTAAGATCCGATCCCCTCTCCCCTAAGGGGAGAGGGGCAAGGTGAAGGTTTTCTATTTCCTCGGGTAAAGCTCTTTACGCTTATAGGGCTCCGTCTCTCCCGGCTTCCGCGTTTTCAGCAGCTTCAGTATCCACGTGTACTGTTCGGTATGCGGCCCCACCAGCAGCTCCACCTCTTCGTTCATGCGGCGCGCGATGGTGCGATCGTCCGCGGTCAGCAGGTCGTCCATCGGCGGACGGACTTCAATGCTCAGACGATGCGTTTTACCGTCGTAAACCGGAAAGAGCGGGATCACGCGGGCGCGGCAGACCTTCATCAGGCGCCCAATCGCGGGGAGCGTGGCTTTGTAGGTCGCAAAGAAGTCGACAAACTCGCTGTGCTCGGGTCCGTGGTCCTGGTCCGGCAAATAGTAGCCCCAGTACCCCTGACGTACCGACTGAATAAACGGCTTGATGCCGTCGTTACGCGCATGCAAACGTCCGCCAAAACGACGACGTACCGTATTCCAGACAAAATCGTAGATTTTATTGCCCTGGTTATGGAACATCGCCGCCATTTTCTGCCCCTGGGAAGCCATCAGCATTGCCGGGATATCCACGCCCCAGCCGTGCGGCACGAGAAAAATGACCTTCTCATCATTGCGACGCATTTCGTCGATGATTTCCAGCCCTTTCCAGTCAACGCGGTCGATGATTTTTTCCGGTCCTTTCAGCGCCAGCTCCGCCATCATCGCCATGGCCTGCGGTGCGGTGGTATACATCGCGTCGATGATGGCCTCGCGCTCGGCATCGCTTTTTTCAGGAAAACAGTAATAGAGGTTGATCTGCGCACGACGACGCGCGCTTTTACCTAAGCGTCCGGCCAGACGGCCAATTTTTCCCAGTACGGGATCGCGCAGCGCGGCAGGCAGCATAGCGATGCCCGCAAAGGTGTAAACCCCCAGCCAGGCGCCCCAGTTGCGCGGGTGTCGAAAGGATTTTTCAAACTCAGGAATGTATTCAATATTATTTTTTTTTGTTTCCATGCTGGTTCCAGGGTCTGGTGACGCAAAAAATTATTCAGATAGTGTAGCGAGGCAGTCGCCCACGCACAAAAGAAAAAGCCGGCGCATGCTGACACCGGCTTTTTTCACAAAACAGAGAGCTTAGTTTAAGCTCAGCTGCGGTATCACCTCTCTCGCCTGCGCCAGGTAATCGGAACGATCTTTACCTGTCAGGCCTTCGGTGCGCGGCAGTTTGGCCGTCAGCGGGTTCACGGCCTGCTGGTTGATCCACACTTCATAGTGCAGATGCGGGCCCGTAGAGCGTCCGGTGTTGCCGGAGAGCGCGATACGGTCGCCGCGTTTCACTTTCTGCCCCGGTTTGACCAGCAGCTTGCGCAGGTGCATATAGCGGGTGGTATAGGTACGACCGTGACGGATAGCCACGTAATAGCCCGCAGCACCGCTGCGTTTTGCCATCACCACTTCGCCATCGCCAACGGACAGCACCGGCGTGCCCTGCGGCATCGCGAAGTCTACCCCGCGGTGAGGCGCAACGCGCCCGGTAACCGGGTTCAGACGACGCGGGTTAAAGTTAGAGGAGACGCGGAACTGTTTCGCCGTCGGGAAACGCAGGAAGCCTTTTGCAAGGCCCGTACCGCTACGGTCATAGAACTTGCCGTCTTCAGCGCGAATTGCGTAGTAATCTTTTCCCTCGGAGCGCAGACGCACCCCCAGCAGCTGGCTCTGCTCGCGCTTGCCGTCCAGCATTTCGCGGGACATCAGGACGGAAAACTCATCGCCTTTCTTCAGCTTACGGAAATCCATCTGCCACTGCATGGCTTTGATCACCGCGCTGATTTCACCGCTGGTCAGGCCCGCATCACGGGCGCTGGAAACAAAGCTTCCGCCCACGGTACCTTTCATCACGCTGTTAACCCAGTCGCCTTTCTGCATTTCACTGGTCATTTTGAAACCGTTTGCAGTGCGGTCATAGGTGCGGGTTTCGCGGCGGGACATTTCCCAGGTCAAACGCTGAAGATCGCCATCCGCCGTTAATGTCCAGGAGAGCTGTTGCCCGATTTTCAGGTTACGCAGGTCTTTATCCGCAGCGGCCAGCTGGCTGATATTGCCCATGTCGATACCGTACTGGTTGAGCACGCTGCTCAGCGTGTCACCGGTAGAGACAACGTATTCGTGGATCCCCGCTTCGTTCTCGGTTTTATCGTCCAGTTCATCCTGAGGGATAGCTTCATCTTCCTGAGCGGCCTGGTCGATAGGCTCGCTGGCTTCAGGCAGCAAAGAGCGGATCTCGCTCTTTTCAAGCTCGATGGTTTTAATGATAGGGGCAGAACTCGGGTGGTAAACATAGGGCCGCCAGACGGCGACCGCTAAGGTGAGAACTGTAAGCGACCCCAGCATAACGCGGTGGGGTCGAGGCAGATTGTTAAATGCCAGGGCGACAGAGCGGGCTATCTGTTGCACGTATTCACTTCCTCGTTAATCTCCTTTCAGGCAGCTCGCATACTGGTTCGCCAGTTGGCTGAGGAACTGCGAATAGCTCGCTTTGCTCAACTGGATATTCGTACCTAGCGGGTCAAGGGTTCCCATGCGCACGGATGTTCCCCTGGCCACGGCTTCTACGACCGCTGGCCTGAACTGTGGCTCAGCAAAAACGCATGTCGCTTTCTGCTCAACCAGCTGTGTTCTGATTTCATGTAAACGCTGCGCACCAGGTTGAATTTCAGGGTTGACGGTAAAGTGCCCAAGCGGGGTCAGGCCGTAGTGTTTTTCGTAGTAGCCGTAGGCGTCATGAAAAACGAAATACCCTTTTCCTTTCAACGGTGCGAGCTCATTACCTACCTGCTTATCGGTTGCGGCTAATTGTGCCTCAAAATCCTTCAGGTTGGCGTCTAGTTTGGCTCGACTTTGCGGCATAAGTTCCACTAATTTGTCATGGATTGCAACCGCTGAAAGCCGCGCTATCTCTGGGGATAGCCAGAGATGCATGTTGTACTCGCCGTGATGGTGATCTCCATCACCTTTTTCACCCTCTGCAGCGTGATGGTCATGTTCGTCACCGTCATCATCCGCCCCTTTCATGAGCAACGGTTTCACGCCGGAAAGCCCGGCAATCGCGACCTGTTTTTCATCAGCAATCTGTTTGGCGGATTTCTGCATGAATGCTTCCATCTCCGGACCAATCCAGACAACTAAGTCTGCGTTTTGTAAGCGTTTTACATCAGACGGACGCAGAGAATAGTCATGCTCTGAGGCCCCGTCAGGGAGCAGAACCTGGGTTTCCGTTACCCCATCGGCAATGGCCGACGCGATGAATCCAAGCGGTTTAAGCGAAGCAACAACGGCGGCGTTAACATCTTGTGCGGTTGTTCCCCAAAGGGCAGCGGATAATGCTGCGAAAAGAAGCGTATTTTTATGTAACATAATGCGACTAATCATCGTAGTGAATGCGTGGAATGTGATATTATAACATTCGTTGACTTCTTCAAGCTTAAATTGACATGACGACTCTGGTTTCTCTCGACAATATTTCGGTCTCCTTTGGCCAGCGCCGCGTCCTCTCTGACGTATCGCTGGATCTCAAGCCTGGAAAAATTCTGACGCTGCTCGGCCCCAATGGCGCAGGTAAATCCACTCTGGTGCGCGTGGTGCTGGGTCTGGTTACACCGGATGAAGGTGTAATCACGCGCGAGGAAAAATTGCGGATCGGCTATGTGCCGCAAAAATTACATCTGGACGCCACCCTGCCGCTGACGGTAAATCGTTTTCTGCGTCTGCGTCCGGGCACGCGAAAAGCCGATATTCTCCCGGCGCTGAAGCGCGTACAGGCGGGCCACCTTATCGACGCGCCGTTGCAGAAGCTGTCCGGCGGTGAGACGCAGCGCGTTTTGCTGGCCCGTGCGCTGCTGAGCAGCCCGCAGCTGCTGGTGCTGGATGAGCCAACCCAGGGCGTGGACGTCAATGGTCAGGTCGCGCTTTATGATTTGATCGACCAGCTGCGCCGCGAACTGAACTGCGCCGTGCTGATGGTCTCCCATGACCTGCATCTGGTGATGGCGAAAACCGACGAAGTGCTGTGTCTCAACCATCACATTTGCTGTTCCGGCACGCCTGAAGTGGTCTCAATGCACCCGGAATTTATCTCCATGTTCGGCCCTCGCGGCGCTGAACAGCTTGGCATTTATCGCCATCATCATAATCACCGCCATGATTTGCAGGGACGAATCGTTCTGCGTCGGGGAAATGGACACTCATGATTGAACTGTTACTGCCCGGCTGGCTGGCCGGGGTTATGCTTGCCTGCGCCGCAGGCCCACTCGGCTCGTTTGTGGTGTGGCGCAGAATGTCTTACTTCGGTGATACCCTGGCGCATGCGTCGCTGCTGGGCGTTGCCTTTGGTTTGCTGCTGGATGTGAATCCCTTTTACGCGGTAATTGTGGTCACACTGCTGTTGGCAGCCGGTCTGGTCTGGCTGGAGAAGCGCCCTCACCTCGCGATTGATACGCTGCTTGGCATCATGGCGCACAGCGCGCTGTCGCTGGGTCTGGTCGTTGTTAGCCTGATGTCAAATATCCGCGTTGACCTGATGGCCTACCTGTTCGGCGATCTGCTGGCCGTAACGCCTGACGATCTCATCGCGATCGCCATTGGCGTGGTGGTGGTACTGGGTATTCTGCTGTGGCAGTGGCGGAATTTACTGGCAATGACCGTCAGCCCGGATCTGGCGTTTGTCGACGGCGTGAAGCTGCAGCGCGTGAAGCTGCTGCTGATGCTGGTGACGGCGTTAACGATTGGTGTCGCAATGAAGTTTGTCGGCGCGCTGATTATAACATCGCTGCTGATCATCCCTGCCGCCACGGCGCGCCGTTTTGCACGTACGCCAGAGCAGATGGCCGGTATCGCGGTGGTTATCGGGATGATCGCCGTCACGGGCGGGTTAACCTTTTCGGCGTTTTATGACACGCCAGCAGGGCCGTCGGTGGTCTTGAGCGCGGCGGTGTTGTTTGTTTTCAGTATGATGAAAAAGACCGCGCAGTAGTGAGCATGTCCCCGGTGGCGCTTCGCTTACCGGGGCTACCATTTATCGCTACTTACGGCATCGCGGGCGGCGTAATACCGAAATGATTCCACGCCCGCACCGTCGCCATACGACCACGTGGGGTACGCTGTAAGAAGCCCTGCTGGATCAGATACGGCTCCAGCACATCTTCGATCGTCTCACGCTCTTCGCCAATTGCCGCCGCCAGGTTATCCAGCCCGACCGGGCCACCGAAGAACTTGTCCAGCACCGCCAGCAGCAGTTTGCGGTCCATATAGTCAAAGCCTTCAGCATCGACGTTCAGCATATCCAGTGCCTGGGCGGCGATCTCGGCGGAAATCGAACCATCGTGCTTCACTTCAGCAAAGTCACGCACGCGGCGCAGCAGGCGGTTGGCAATACGCGGCGTACCGCGGGAACGTTTCGCCACTTCATATGCCCCCTCTTCGCTCATATCCAGCCCCATGTAGCGCGCGCTGCGCCCCACGATATGCTGAAGATCGGGTACCTGATAAAACTCCAGACGCTGAACGATGCCAAAGCGGTCGCGCAGCGGAGAGGTCAACGACCCGGCGCGGGTCGTGGCGCCAATCAGGGTAAACGGCGGCAGATCGATTTTGATGGAGCGCGCGGCCGGGCCTTCGCCGATCATGATATCCAGCTGGTAATCTTCCATCGCCGGATAGAGCACTTCCTCCACCACCGGTGACAGGCGGTGGATCTCATCGATAAACAGCACATCATGCGGTTCAAGGTTGGTCAGCATCGCCGCCAGATCGCCCGCTTTCTCCAGCACCGGGCCGGAGGTGGTACGCAGGTTGACGCCCATTTCATTGGCGACGATATTCGCCAGGGTAGTTTTCCCTAATCCCGGCGGGCCAAAAATCAGCAGGTGATCGAGCGCATCGCCGCGCAGCTTTGCCGCCTGGATGAAAATCTCCATCTGGGAACGTACCTGCGGCTGGCCGATGTACTCATCAAGCAGCTTCGGGCGGATCGCACGATCCACCACGTCTTCTGCCTGAAGGGTGCCTGCCGATACCAGGCGGTCTGCTTCAATCATCCTTTACCTCACAATGCAGCGCGCAGCGCTTCACGAATCAGAGTTTCACTGCTGGCGTCCGGTTTGGCAATTTTGCTCACCATCCGGCTGGCCTCCTGAGGTTTATAGCCCAGCGCCACCAGCGCGGCAACCGCTTCCTGCTCGGCGTCATCATCAGAGGCAGGCGCACCCGGAGCAGTCAGAACCAAATCGGCAGCCGGAGTGAACAGATCGCCGTGCAGACCTTTAAAGCGGTCTTTCATCTCAACTATCAGACGCTCTGCGGTTTTCTTACCAATGCCCGGAAGCTTAACCAGCGCCGCGGGATCTTCGCGCTCAACGGCATTCACAAACTGCGGAGCGGACATGCCGGACAAAATCGCCAGCGCCAGCTTAGGCCCCACACCGTTGGTTTTAATCAGCTCGCGAAACAGGGTGCGTTCCTGCTTGTTGTTAAAGCCGTACAGCAGCTGAGCGTCTTCACGCACCACAAACTGGGTAAAGACAATCGCCTCTTTGCCCGCGTCCGGCAGCTCGTAGAAGCAGGTCATCGGCATATGGACTTCATAGCCCACGCCACCCACTTCCAGCAGCACTAACGGGGGTTGTTTTTCAATGATGATGCCTCTGAGTCTGCCTATCACGTGACGCTCCTGCGTTCTGGGAGAAATTAACTGCCGACATAATAAAAAAAGGCTGGATGTTTATCCAGCCTGATTTCTGATTATCGTAACCTGCCTCGCGCCAGATTGAGCCGCGACTCGCTCATTTGCATCGCGTTCTGGCTGACGTGGCAGTGGGTAATTGCAATCGCCAGCGCATCGGCGGCGTCGGCCTGCGGGTTCGCGGGAAGCTTCAGCAGGGTGCGCACCATGTGCTGCACCTGGCTCTTCTCCGCGCTACCGATGCCCACCACCGTCTGCTTAACCTGGCGCGCGGCGTATTCGAATACCGGCAAATCCTGGTTCACCGCAGCCACGATGGCCACCCCACGCGCCTGACCGAGCTTCAGCGCCGAATCCGCGTTCTTCGCCATAAAGACCTGCTCAATGGCGAAATAGTCTGGCTGAAACTGGGTGATGATCTCCGATACGCCCGCATAAATAAGCTTGAGGCGCGACGGCAGATCGTCCACTTTGGTGCGAATGCATCCACTGCCGAGGTAGGTTAGCTGGCGTCCCACCTGACGGATAACGCCATACCCGGTGACGCGCGAGCCGGGGTCAATCCCGAGGATAATCGACATCACGCGTCTCCCGTAAACGGTTTACAGGCTCTCATCAGAGAGTCGCTGCAACCTCATCAGAGATTTCACCGTTGTGGTACACTTCCTGCACGTCGTCGCAGTCTTCGAGCATGTCGATCAGACGCAGCAGTTTCGGTGCGGTTTCTGCATCCATATCCGCTTTGGTGGACGGGATCATGGAGACTTCAGCGTTGTCCGCTTTCAGGCCCGCCGCTTCCAGCGCATCGCGCACGGCACCCATCTCTTCCCACGCGGTGTAGACGTCAATGGCACCATCATCGTAGGTCACCACGTCTTCCGCACCCGCTTCTAACGCCGCTTCCATGATCGCATCTTCGTCGCCTTTCTCGAAAGAGATGACGCCTTTTTTGCTGAACAGGTAAGCTACGGAGCCGTCAGTGCCCAGGTTGCCACCGGTTTTGGTGAACGCGTGGCGCACTTCCGCAACGGTACGGTTACGGTTGTCAGACAGGCATTCAACCATCACCGCAGTACCGCCAGGGCCGTAACCTTCATAAATGATGGTTTCCATGTTCGCGTCTTCATCACCGCCCACGCCGCGTGCGATAGCACGGTTCAGGGTGTCACGCGTCATGTTGTTAGACAGCGCTTTATCTACCGCCGCGCGCAGGCGTGGGTTAGAAGCCGGGTCGCCGCCGCCCAGACGCGCTGCTGTCACCAGCTCGCGAATGATTTTGGTAAAGATCTTACCGCGCTTGGCATCCTGTGCCGCTTTACGGTGTTTGGTGTTGGCCCACTTACTATGACCTGCCATAAAAAGTTCTCCAAAAATCGCGCCTTCTCAGGCCGCGTTAATTACAAATTCTTCAATCGCCTGCCGGTTGCTCCACGACTTGGTCAGTGCGGCGGCATCCGCCGCGTTCACCCAGCGGTAGTTCAGGTGTTCGGTAAACACGATCTCCCGCTCATGGGGGAGCGCGAGACAGAACCACGACTCCGTGTTGCGCTCAATGCCCGGCGCATAGCGATGACGTAAATGGCTAAAAATTTCAAACTCCACCGTGCGCTGACAGTCCTTCAGGGTCAGTTGCTCATGAGCAACGTCAATGGTGACCTCTTCCTTTACTTCACGCGCGGCGGCCTGCGGCGCGGTCTCCCCCTCTTCCAGGCTGCCGGTAACCGACTGCCAGAAATCAGGATCGTCGCGCCGCTGCAACATCAGCACCCGCTTCGTGTCTTCTGCATAAATGACCACCAGGACAGAAACGGGAAGCTTATATGCCATATCAGTTTTTCTCTTCCTTCTTCACCACTTCAATGCCCAGTTCGGCCAGCGCTGCCGGGTTGGCAAAGCTTGGCGCTTCGGTCATCAGACACGCTGCGGCAGTGGTTTTCGGGAAGGCGATAACGTCACGAATGTTATCGGTGCCGGTCAGCAGCATGGTCAGACGGTCGAGACCGAAGGCCAGACCCGCGTGCGGAGGCGTGCCGTACTTCAGGGCGTCCAGCAGGAAGCCAAACTTCTCGCGCTGCTCCTGCTCGTTAATACCCAGAATGCCGAACACGGTCTGCTGCATTTCACCGCTGTGAATACGCACGGAACCGCCGCCCACTTCATAGCCGTTGATAACCATGTCATAAGCGTTTGCCACTGCCTCTTCCGGCGCCGCTTTCAGCTCTGCCGCCGTCATCTCTTTTGGCGAGGTGAACGGGTGGTGCATCGCGGTCAGGCCGCCTTCACCGTCGTCTTCAAACATCGGGAAGTCGATAACCCACAGCGGCGCCCATTTGCTTTCGTCGGTCAGGTTCAGGTCTTTGCCGAGCTTCAGACGCAGCGCGCCCATCGCATCCGCAACGACTTTCTTGTTGTCTGCGCCGAAGAAGATCATGTCGCCGTCCTGCGCACCGGTGCGCTCAAGGATCGCTTCCACGATGTCCGCGTTCAGGAATTTCGCCACCGGGCTGGTGATCCCTTCCAGACCTTTCGCACGCTCGGTCACTTTAATATAGGCCAGACCTTTCGCGCCGTAGATCTTAATAAAGTTGCCGTAGTCATCAATCTGCTTACGGCTCAGCGCCGCGCCGCCCGGTACGCGCAGGGCAGCCACGCGGCCTTTCGGATCGTTAGCCGGTCCCGCGAATACCGCGAACTCAACGGATTTCACCAGGTCAGCCACGTCCACCAGCTCCATCGGGTTACGCAGGTCTGGTTTGTCGGAGCCGTAGCGACGTTCCGCTTCGGCGAAGGTCATGATCGGGAAATCGCCCAGCTCAACGCCCTTCACGTCGTTCCACAGGCTACGCACCAGCGCTTCCATCACTTCACGCACCTGTTCGGCGGTCATGAAGGAAGTCTCAACATCGATCTGGGTAAATTCTGGCTGACGGTCAGCGCGCAGGTCTTCGTCGCGGAAGCACTTAACGATTTGATAATAGCGGTCGAAGCCGGACATCATCAGCAGCTGTTTGAACAGCTGCGGTGACTGCGGCAGCGCGTAGAATTTGCCTTTATGAACGCGGGATGGCACCAGGTAATCGCGCGCGCCTTCCGGCGTGGCTTTGGTCAGCATCGGGGTTTCAATATCGAGGAAACCGTGGTCATCCATAAAGCGACGCACCAGGCTGGTGATTTTCGCACGGGTTTTCAGGCGCTGAGCCATTTCCGGACGACGCAGATCCAGGTAGCGGTATTTCAGACGCGCTTCTTCAGTGTTGACGTGGTTGGAGTCCAGCGGCAGCGCTTCGGCACGGTTGATGATAACCAGATCGGACGCCAGCACTTCGATAGCGCCCGTCGCCATGTCTGCGTTAACGTTTTTCTCGTCACGCGCACGCACGGTGCCGGTGACCTGAATGCAGAACTCATTACGCAGCTCAGAGGCCAGCTTCAGCGCATCTGCGCGATCCGGGTCGAAGAACACCTGAACGATACCTTCACGGTCGCGCATATCGATGAAGATAAGGCTACCAAGATCACGACGACGGTTGACCCAACCACACAGGGTGACCTGCTGTCCGACGTGGGACTGACGCAGCTGCCCGCAATATTCTGTACGCATGAGATATCCCTTAATTAGCCGCAGGCTAAATGTCGCCTGGTATGCAGGCTACTATGTCGCAGCTTTCTGTATGTCACAACTGGATGAAAAAAGGCGGCTATTATACTGGAAATTCCGCCGGACGATAAGAGCGAACCACCGCCAGACGGTCGTTTGCTGCACTCTTATTGCGCATTCTCACAAAAATTAACAAAATTATCCGACCGATAACAGGTCATCACGTCGTAAGGTGTTACGGAAGTGATTAATTTACCTGGAGTGACGATGTTAACACTTGATGCCCGCAAAACCGCGCTTGTTGTGATTGATTTACAGGAAGGGATCCTGCCCTTCGCCGGTGGCCCACACGCAGCGGACGAAGTCGTCAGCCGCGCCGCTCGCCTGGCCGAGAAGTGCCGCGCCAGCGGTGCCACTGTGGTCATGGTGCGCGTCGGCTGGTCCGCTGATTTCGCCGAGGCGTTAAAACAGCCCGTTGATGCCCAGGCGCCCGCGCATGCCCTGCCGGAAAACTGGTGGACGTACCCGGTGTCGCTGGGCAAACGCGACAGCGATATCGAAGTAACTAAACGCCAGTGGGGCGCGTTCTACGGGACCGACCTTGAGCTGCAGCTTCGCCGCCGCGGTATCGACACCATTATTCTGTGCGGCATATCCACCAACATCGGCGTGGAATCGACAGCCCGTAACGCCTGGGAGCTGGGCTTTAATCTGGTGATTGCTGAAGATGCCTGCAGCGCGGCTTCCGCGGAGCAGCATCAGGGCAGCATGACCCATATCTTCCCGCGCATCGGACGCGTGCGCAGCACGGATGAGATTTTAAGCGCGCTATGATGTACGTGGGCCTGCCCCAGTGGTCGCACCCGAAATGGGTGCGCCTGGGCATTACCAGCCTTGAAGAGTATGCCCGACACTTTAACTGCGTCGAGGGTAACACCACGCTGTATGCACTGCCCAAAGCCGAGATAGTCGAACGCTGGCGGGAGCAAACAACGGACGATTTCCGTTTCTGCTTTAAGTTTCCGGCGACCATTTCCCACCAGGCCGCGCTGCGCAACTGCGGGGACTTAACGGAAGAATTTTTCGCGCGCATGTCGCCGCTGGCGAACCGAATTGGACAATACTGGCTCCAGCTTCCCGCCACGTTTGGCCCGCGCGATCTGCCCGCCCTGTGGCAGTTCCTGGACGCCCTGCCCCGCGAATTCACCTACGGCGTGGAAGTCCGACATCAGGACTTCTTTGCGAAAGGCGAAGCCGAAAAAGCGCTTAACCGCGGCCTGCTGGATCGTTCCGTTAACCGGGTGATCCTCGACAGTCGTCCGGTGCACAGCGCGGTACCGCATAACGAGGCCATCGTTGAAGCCCAGCGTAAAAAACCGAAAGTGCCGGTCCACGCCATCGTGACCGCACAGAACCCGATGGTCAGGTTCATCGGCAGCGACAATATGCAGCAAAATCAGGCGATGTTCGCCGTCTGGCTGCAAAAACTCGCGAGCTGGGAGCACACCACCACGCCGTACCTCTTTTTGCACACGCCGGATATTGCTCAGGCGCCCGAACTGGTCGATGCTCTGTGGCAGGCCTTGCAGGCCGCGGTGCCGTCCGTGGGCAGTGTCCCTTCCATCCCACAACAATCTTCTCTTTTCTGATATCACCCCCTATCATAGTGAAGTGCCATCTGCCAAAAAACAGGGAGTTAGTATGGTCAGCGCGCTGTATGCGGTGTTAGGTGCATTACTGCTGATTAAATTTTCGTTTGATGTTGTGCGCCTCAGGATGCAGTACCGCGTCTCTTACGGCGACGGCGGTTTCTCCGAACTGCAAAGCGCTATTCGCATTCACGGTAATGCGGTGGAATACATTCCCGTTGCTCTCATCCTGCTGCTGTTTATGGAGATGAATGGCGCGGAAACCTGGATGGTGCATATTTGTGGCCTGATGCTTATTGCTGGCCGGTTAATGCATTATTACGGCTTTCACCACCGTTTATTCCGCTGGCGTCGTTCCGGCATGAGCGCGACCTGGTGTTCGCTTTTGCTGATGGTGCTGGCTAACCTGTGGTATATGCCGTGGGAGTTGGTTTTCTCCCTCCATTAGCGCACAATACGCCACTTTATTTTTCCCGGATTTTTACGTTATGTCAGATCGCGACACGCTTTTTTCCGCGCCTATCGCCAGCCTGGGCGACTGGACCTTCGATGAACGGGTAGCCGAAGTCTTCCCGGATATGATCCAGCGCTCTGTTCCCGGTTATTCCAATATTATCTCTATGATCGGTATGCTGGCTGAGCGCTTCGTTCAACCCGGTACGCAGGTCTATGACCTGGGCTGCTCGCTCGGCGCGGCAACGCTGTCGGTACGTCGTAACATTCATCACGATGGCTGCCGAATCATTGCCGTCGATAACTCCCCGGCCATGGTGGAACGCTGCCGTCGCCATATTGACGCGTACAAAGCCCCCGTTCCGGTGGACGTGGTGGAAGGCGATATCCGCGAGATCGAGATTAACAACGCCTCGATGGTAGTGCTGAATTTTACCCTGCAGTTCCTGGTGCCTGAAGATCGCCAGCTGCTGCTGGACAAAATTTACCAGGGGCTGAATCCCGGCGGCGCGCTGGTGCTTTCTGAGAAATTCAGCTTTGAGGATGCCAAAGTAGGCGAGCTGCTGTTCAACATGCACCACGATTTCAAACGGGCGAACGGCTACAGCGAGCTGGAGATCAGCCAGAAGCGCAGCATGCTGGAAAACGTGATGCTGACGGACTCCGTGGAAACCCATAAAGCGCGCCTGCACAAAGCCGGTTTTGAGCACAGCGAACTGTGGTTCCAGTGCTTTAACTTTGGCTCTCTGGTGGCGCTAAAAGCCGGGGATGCCGCATGATTGAATTCAGCAACTTTTATCAGCTGATTGCTAAAAACCATCTTTCCCACTGGCTGGAGACCCTGCCGGCGCAGATTGCCGCCTGGCAGCGCGATCAGCAGCACGGCCTGTTAAAGCAGTGGTCAAATGCCGTGGAGTATCTGCCGGAGCTGACGCCGCATCGTCTGGATTTACTGCACAGCGTGACGGCGGAAAGCGCAGAGCCGCTCCCTGCCGGGCAGATCAACCGCATCGAAACGCTGATGCGTAATTTAATGCCGTGGCGCAAAGGGCCGTTCTCGCTGTACGGCGTGAACATCAATACCGAGTGGCGTTCAGACTGGAAGTGGGATCGCGTACTGCCGCACCTTTCCGACCTGACCGGGCGCACCATTCTGGACGTAGGCTGCGGCAGCGGTTACCACATGTGGCGCATGATTGGCGCGGGAGCCCATCTGGCGGTCGGCATCGACCCGATGCAGCTCTTCCTGTGCCAGTTTGAGGCGGTGCGAAAACTGCTCGGCAACGACCAGCGCGCGCACCTGCTGCCGCTGGGCATCGAGCAGCTCCCTGCCCTGAAAGCGTTCGATACAGTCTTCTCAATGGGCGTGCTGTATCATCGTCGTTCCCCACTTGAACACCTGTGGCAGCTCAAAGATCAGCTGGTCAGCGGCGGCGAGCTGGTGCTGGAAACGCTGGTGATTGAAGGCGATGAGCATGCGGTTCTGGTGCCGGGCGATCGCTACGCGCAGATGCGCAACGTTTACTTCATCCCGTCCGCGCTGGCGCTGAAAAACTGGCTGGAGAAATGCGGATTTGTGGATGTGCGCATTGCCGATGTTTGCGTAACGTCTATCGAAGAGCAGCGCCGCACCGACTGGATGATCACCGAATCGCTGGAGCAGTTCCTCGACCCGGCCGACCACAGCAAAACCGTTGAAGGCTATCCTGCACCGATGCGTGCGGTGTTGATTGCGACCAAGCCGTAGTTTTTCCCTCTCCCCTGTGGGGTGAGGGGATAAAAAAAGGCCCCTGTTGAAATTGCAGGGGCCTGGTACAAGCAAGCATCATATTGGGCGACATGATGCGCGGTAAAAATCGGTACGTTGCTACACGTGATGACGCTCAATCAGCGACTTCATTTCCGCAACCGACTCTCCCTCTACGCCGTAGCGAGAATATTCATCCGCTTCAGCATCCGTCGACATTGACAGCCCTGTATTGCGATAACGCATGGGTGAAGGTATCCATTTCCCCGCAGAGCTGTGAAGCTCTTCCACCCCGGCGTTTAAAAACCGTTCCAGATTGCTGGCACGGACTCCCGCACCCGCCATTATTATTGGAACACCGGAATGTGCTTTTAGTTCCGTAATTAATTGCAGACCTTTTTCCGCCGAAGACTGCTGTCCCGATGTCAGGACGCGCGCCACGCCAAGTTCGGCAAGCGTATCAAATGCTTGCAGGGGATCTTTGCACATATCAAACGCACGATGAAATGTGACGGCCATTCCTTTCGCGGCGTCCATTACCTTACGCATCCGCGGCAGGTCGACATGTCCGTCTTCATCAAGCAGGCCGGTCACCAGGCCTGGGAACCCCAGGTCGCGAACAAGGGCGATATCTTCAAGCATGGCACTGAACTCGCCCGCCGTGTAACAAAAATCGCCGCCGCGAGGGCGAATAATCGGGTGGACCGGGATGGTGACGGCCTGGCGGGCAGACTTCAACACGCCGTATGAAGGCGTTAACCCCCCTTCTTTCGGGGCGGCGCATAGCTCAATCCGGTCAGCTCCCATCTGTTGCGCCGTTACGGCACACGCCACGCTGTAACAACAAATCTCCAGCAGCGCCATCTGCTTCTCCTTAAAATCAGCTTAACGCGCCATCATGGCACGCCTCTCGTTTCGTGTCTCAGCGACGAATCACAACTCTCAGGCTTCGCTGGCAACGATCTGCTCAATGGTCCAGGGATGAAATTTCACGGTCACCTGCCCGTCCGTCACGGCCAGCGTCGGGTTAGGCAGACGCTCGCGCTCGCCTTTGGGTGAACTCGTCTTCACAAAAATCCCCGGCTTGCTTAACCCGTCGTCTGACAGCAGGGCCAGGGCGCGCGCGTTCAACGTTTCCGGCTCACCCGGCAGGACGATTTCGATATGCTCCCAGCCTTCGTGCGGATAGCGTTTCTCGCCCGGCCACGGCAGTTCAACCACGGTGAACTGCCAGTGCGCCACGTTCACCGGCTCATACAGTTTGAACAGACAAATGGGGCGTCCATTGATGATGTTCTCAGAGAGCAACTCGCCGCACTGTTCAAACCCGCGACGCCAGCGCTCGGCGGTGGCATTCTGGTGGCAGCGTAAGGAAATGTGATCCGCCTCAAGCGGCACGATATCCAGACCAAGACGGGTGGCAAGTTCTGTGAACGCCTTTGTGAAGCGCGGTAAATCTGCGGAAATATCATGCAGTTCGTCAATGGATTGCCAGTTCGCCATAAGTCAGTCTCTTTTCGTGTCGCAAAGCCGCTAATTTACTCCGTTGCCCCGTTTTGACCAACCGCAGAATCCGGCTTTTTATGACTGCATGGTTATGCACGCTTTCTTAGCCTGGATTCTGAGCAATCTTCGGGCCCCGCAATGCTGACGCCAGAAGGCATTTGCAGTATACTCCCGCCCTAAATTCTTTAACTGGCGCGGGCGGTTGTAAGCCCGCATCAAAAACGTAAGGTATCCAGGTGAATATTCAGGCTCTTCTCTCCGAAAAAGTCAGTCAGGCACTGATTGCCGCAGGCGCACCTGCGGATTGCGAACCGCAGGTTCGTCAGTCAGCAAAAGTACAGTTTGGCGACTATCAGGCTAATGGCGTGATGGCAGTGGCTAAAAAACTGGGCATGCCGCCGCGACAGCTCGCTGAGCAGGTACTGACGCATCTGGATCTCTCCGGCATTGCCAGCAAAACCGAAATTGCTGGTCCGGGCTTTATCAATATTTTCCTTGAGCCTGCGTTCCTGGCGAGCCACGTTGACGCGGCGCTGAAGTCTGACCGTCTGGGCGTTTCCCAGCCGGAAGCGCAGACCGTGGTGGTCGACTACTCTGCCCCGAACGTGGCGAAGGAGATGCACGTAGGCCACCTGCGCTCCACCATCATCGGTGACGCCGCGGTACGCACCCTTGAGTTCCTCGGTCACAAGGTGATCCGCGCGAACCACGTGGGTGACTGGGGCACCCAGTTCGGCATGCTGATTGCTTACCTGGAAAAACAGCAGCAGGAAAACGCGGGTGAAATGGCGCTGGCGGACCTGGAAGGGTTCTACCGCGAAGCCAAAAAGCACTATGACGAAGACGAAGCCTTTGCCGAGCGCGCGCGCAGCTACGTGGTGAAGCTGCAGGGCGGGGATCAATACTTCCTCGAGATGTGGCGCAAGCTGGTTGACATCACCATGTCCCAGAACCAGCTTACCTATAACCGTCTGAACGTGACCCTGACTCGCGACGACGTGATGGGTGAAAGCCTGTACAACCCGATGCTGCCAGGCATTGTGGCGGACCTGAAAGCCAAAAACCTGGCGGTGGAGAGCGAAGGCGCAACGGTAGTGTTCCTTGATGAGTACAAAAACAAGGAAGGCGAACCGATGGGCGTGATTATCCAGAAAAAGGATGGCGGCTATCTCTACACCACCACGGACATCGCGTGTGCGAAATACCGTTACGAAACCCTGCATGCGGACCGCGTGCTGTACTACATCGACTCCCGTCAGCACCAGCACCTGATGCAGGCGTGGACTATCGTGCGTAAAGCCGGTTACGTGCCGGACTGCGTGCCGCTGGAACACCACATGTTCGGCATGATGCTGGGTAAAGACGGCAAGCCGTTCAAAACCCGCGCGGGCGGTACCGTGAAGCTTTCCGATCTGCTGGACGAAGCGCTGGAGCGCGCCCGTCGCCTGGTGGCAGAGAAGAACCCGGACATGCCTGCTGACGAACTGGAAAAACTGGCCAACGCCGTCGGTATCGGCGCGGTGAAATACGCGGATCTTTCCAAGAACCGCACCACCGACTACATCTTCGACTGGGACAACATGCTGGCGTTTGAAGGCAACACGGCGCCGTACATGCAGTACGCCTATACCCGCGTGCTCTCCGTGTTCCGCAAGGCGAACATTGATGAAAGCGTGCTGGCGAATGCGACAGTGACCATCACGGAAGATCGTGAAGCACAGCTGGCGGCGCGTCTGCTGCAGTTCGAAGAGACGCTGACGGTTGTCGCGCGTGACGGCACGCCGCACGTGATGTGTGCTTACCTGTACGATCTGGCGGGTCTGTTCTCCGGCTTCTACGAGCACTGTCCTATTCTGTCTGCAGAAAATGAATCGGTGCGTAACAGCCGCCTGAAGCTGGCTCAGCTGACGGCGAAGACCCTGAAGCTGGGTCTGGATACCCTGGGTATCGAAACCGTAGAACGTATGTAAAAAAGAAACCCGGCGGTCGCCGGGTTTTTTTATGAATGATTGCGGTTAGTCGTGAACGAGCACCTGGAAGGTATCTAATTCATACTCTCTGCCGTTATAACCGATGCAGCATCCTCTGCTAAGGTGGCTTCCTGCTTTACCAACAAAGAGGCCATTATCGAATTTTGCACGTGCAACGTAGAGCTTAGCACCATTGGCTTCATGCCCCGCCTCAACCATATTCGGTGGGAAATTTTTCCCCTTAACGTCTACCCATTTTAACGCGCCCACGTAAATTTCAAATTCATTACACAGGTGCTCGCTCCCTCCCCACGGGACCCAAGCCGTATTGCCGAACACCCATTTACCCGGATGAATACCATTATTCAGTTTTGCGCGAATAACAAATAACGGTGAAGGTCCTTTAATACCTGGCACCCCAATTTCATAACCGGCCACAGGCGCGTCCAACGGAATAAATTCATCTCTTTTCGCTGATTTCCACATAATGATTTCCTTTTCAGTTTAAATAATTATCCGTAAGTAAAATGATTAGAATTCTGAGATCGAATGAATAGCCAACTCATTGTTCAGGCTTTGAAAAATAATGACCTTAACCAGTGATTTTTCCTGCCCCTTTGCATGCATGAAACGGCGAAGCGCAATAAAGGTATGCAGTTGGCCAGCCACGAGCTGGCTACCGACAAACATTAGCGGGGTATAGCCCGCGCCGTCGATATCATTGAAAACCGATTCGAACATTTGAAGATGTTCATCCGACATTTTATCGGCATGCATATTTACAGAAGGATTAATAACAATACTGCCCATTGCATTTTCCATTGCGTCACTCCTTAAATGTGTATTGGAAGAGTCTTAATGCAATTAAAAAATAGGATAAATACGGAATGCATTTTGTGTAGAAAATCACATATTAATAACAGCCTGAATTTATTTTAATTGTATTATTCACGTCGTAAATATAAACGGAACATCATATTTATGGCGTATTATATTTACCCGCCGTTATTATAAAAAAAGCCCCTTTAAGGAGGGGCTTTGCAGTAATGAAATTATTAAGCAGCCGTCAGAAATATTTGCGTAAATACTCCGTCAGGCACAGAATCGCCATTGCCTGGCCATACGGCATCGACGTCAGCGGTATTTGACGATAAAAATCGAGATCGCTGCCCATTCCCGTCCCGAACGAGGTTTGCAGCAGCTCCCCTTCCGGCGAGATATTTTGCACAATACCGCGAATCGCTTTCTCCGCCACCTCAGCGTACTCTGCGCCGACATAACGCTTGCGCACGGCCTTCAGAATTCCGTAGGCAAACCCTGCCGTGGCCGACGCCTCCAGATAAGAATCAGGATCGTCCAGCAGCGTATGCCACAACCCGCTTTCGTCCTGACATTTTGCCAGCGCGGCGATCTGCGCATTCAGCACCTGCACCAGATAACGGCGCACGGCGTTGTTTTCAGGCAGATCAACCAGTTCGAGGAAGTCGGGGATCACGATGGTGAGCCAGCTGTTGCCGCGCGCCCAGCGGGCCCGGGCAAAGTTATGGTTGCCGTCGTAGCTCCAGCCGTGGAACCACAGCCCGGTCTCCCGGTCCATCAGGTTCTGCACGTGGAGCAGGAACTGATAAATCGCCTCCTCTACGTACTCCGGCTTATTCAGCAGCCTGCCGATTTTCGCCAGCGGCAGCACCGTCATCATCAGCGTGTCGTCCCACATCTGTTGATGATTCTCTTCCGCCAGCGTGATGTGCTGCATGCCGCCGTGTTCGGTGCGTGGCATTTCAGTCATCGCCCACTCCGCCCAGCTTTCCAGCCACGGCAGCCAGGCCGGGTTTTTGCTCTCTTCGTAGCGATAGGCCAGCGTCAGAAACGGCGACATCGTATTGACGTTTTTGGTGGTGGCGCCTTCCGCAAAGCGGTCGGCAAACCAGCTGTCGATAATGTTGCGCATCCCTTCGTCACCGGTCTGGCAGTAGTACTGCCAGATGCCATACAGGCCGACGCCGTGCGTCCACTCCCATCCGGCCCAGCCTTTGGTGTCGATCACGCGCCCGTCGTCCAGCCGCAGCAAAAATTCACCCGTTTTGTCGTGGATATTGACCAGGTTGTGCGTCACTTTTTGAATCAGTGATTTCAGCTCGTCCCGGGCGATAAAGCGCTCTGGCTGACGCAATAGCGGGCTATGTTTGACAGGCCAAACTTTCATCATCTTAACCTCTGTTGTATGTCGAATTGAGTACCGCGCGATCCTTCAGCGAAGATGCAGCTGGCTTATTGCGATTCAGATAACCGATGTTGTTATTGCCCCACAGTGACTCATAAGGCATACCGGCCAGCATCTCGACGGTGGCGCGGGCGTGTGGCGTCGCTGACTCCGGCATCGCATGACCACACTCACGCATTTTCGCGGTCTCCTCGCGCAGCGTGCTGTGGGTCTGCAAATTAAGCCTGAAGCGCAGGGAAACGAGGAAACCGCAGAACAGCACCAGGATGGTGCCCACGCTCAGGATCAGCAGAATGGTGTGGCTCACTTCCGCAGGCTGTACCTTCTGACCGCTGACAAAGCCGGACATTTGCATCACGATGCCTACCAGCATCACCGCACCGGCCTGTGACGCCTTACGGGTCAGGGTCATGATGCCAGCGAAAATCCCTTCCCGGCGCTGGCCGGTGATCGCTTCATCCACGTCAGCAATGTAGGTATAGGTATTCCATGGCACGTAGTTAATACCGCCGCGACCCAGCCCAGCCACCGCAGAGATCAGCAACAGCAGAGCGTAGACGTCGCTCAGACCGGCGTAATAGAGCATGGCGTAAGAGAGAGACGCCAGGCCAAACAGCACCACCACCATGCGGTAGGACGGCGCAGGTCCGAAGCGAATACACAGCGGGATCATCCCGATCACGGCGAGGAACTGGAAGATAGCCATCGTGCCCAGCAGGTTGGACGCCATTGACGCTTCCTGCATCAGCACAAACACCACGTAGTAGGTGAAGACTGCGTTAAATACGTCCTGTGCGATGTAGCCGCCGAGGTACATGCCAAGATGCTGGCGGAAAATCTTGATGCGCAGCGTAGAGCTTAATTCGACAAACAGACGATTGATGCTTTGCCCCAGCGTCAGTTTCTTCTTCTCTTCTTCGGCACGCAGCGCCGCTTCAGACCACTCCTCACGCGGGCGCTCCCAGGTAAAGAACCAGACAAAGGTCAGCATCAGGGCGCACAGCACGGAGAAAACCAGGCTTGCGTAAAAGAATGAGATGGCGTTGTCTTTACCGAAGTGGGTGAGCAGGATCCCCGGCAGGAAGGAGGCCAGAATCGCTGACATCTGCGCCATAGAAATACGCGCCCCGGAGAACTTGGTTTTCTGTTTGAAGTCGTCGGTCATTTCCGGCACCAGCGTCTCGTAAGGCACCAGAATCATGGTGTAGACAATATCAAACACCAGATAGGTCAGCAGGTAGTACCAGAAATTCATGTCCCCTACCCACATCAACGAGTAGCTGAACACGCACGGAATGCCTAGCAGGATAAAGAACTTACGGCGACCAAAGCGCTTTCCAGGCCAGGTCGTACCGAAGTTATCCGTCAAAAAGCCCATTAACGGGCTGACAACAGCATCCAGCACCCTCGCAGCGGCAAAGATGAAGGTTGCTTCAATCGGTGTGAGTCCACAGAAGGTGGTATAAAAATACAAAAGCCAGGCCGCCGTCAGAGCGGTCGTACCAGCCCCGAGAAAATCGCCTGCCCCGTAAGCAAGATAATTTGCGAGTCCAATTTTACGTGTTTTCATTGCCGTCAACCCTAAGCAAATTTGGGAGACTCCCTGCAAGTAAGGCTCATCGGGGAGTTTTTACACGGCTACAGTAAATGCAACGACGTCCTGATACCTTTCTGTTTCTGCCATCACGGGCAGGGTAAATGGCAAAAATGCAAAGAGTCGCGTCACGCGTGTCACTAATTTATAAAACAGCGTTTCTGTTGCATCAAAAGGTGAGGTCAATTTTGCGAGACAGCCATCAGAATTGACTGATGGCTGGTGACAAAGGCAGGCAGCTAGCGGTAGTTGACGATGACAGAATTGCTCTGCACCTTCAGCGCCGGGATCAAACGTCCTCCGCCCGGCACTTCCCAGATAAAACGTAAAGGTTCAATGGCCGGCACGCCGTTGAACGCCTGCGTTGTGCCATTTTCGCCGTCGATTTCCGTGCAGCGGGTCTGTGAGCAGAGGCGCACCCGCAGTCCGGCTGGCGTTGGGCCAATCAGCCTGTAGTTCCACACCACCATCCCCATCTGACCAGAAACCGTTTCAGAGGGCGACAGCGGATTAGAAGACATGGCGACACCCCGGTTGCTGAGGGTCACGCCCATGCTGCTTGCCTGCCAGGTCCCTTCCCCGGCAGCCTGAGCCACCAGCGGGAAGAGCAAAATCCATAGCCATTTCATTATTTTCCTCCAATCGTTGCCGTCATGCGGATATGGCGGTTATCCGACAGTTCCAGATTCGACAGCACAACAAGCTGATTCAGGCTGCGGCGCAGGAAGCGCGACAGCAGCGGACGCAGCGCGTGGTTGACCAGCAGCACCGGCGGCGCGCCCAGCATCTCCTGACGCGCCAGCGCCTCCTGAGTTTGCTCCAGCAGGCGATCCGCCAGGCCAGGCTCGAGGCCGCCGCCGCCCTGCAGGGCCTGCAGCAGCAGGCGTTCAAGCGGCGTATCGAGGCCAATCACCTGGACTTCGCCGGTTCCGGGGAACCACTGCTGGGTGATCGCACGCCCCAGCGCCACGCGCACCACCGCTGTCAGCTCGTGCGGATCGCTCTGCAGCGGCGCATGCTCGGCAAGGGTTTCCAGGATGGTACGCATATCGCGGATCGGCACTTTTTCCTCAAGCAGGTTTTGCAGCACCTTGTGCAGCGTAGTTAACGTCAGCACGCCCGGCACCAGGTCTTCCGTCAGCTTCGGCATCTCCTGCGTCACGCGATCGAGAAGCTGCTGCGCTTCCTGACGGCCAAACAGCTCGGCCGAGAATTGCCCAATCAGGTGATTAAGGTGGGTTGCCACCACGGTACTGGCTTCGACAACCGTATAACCCTGAATTTGCGCCTGCTCTTTCAGCGCGCTTTCAATCCAGATTGCCGCCAGGCCAAAGGCCGGATCGACGGTCTGCTCGCCCGGCAGCGTGCCAGCTGCAGTGCCAGGGTTAATCGCCAGCCAGCGTCCCGGGTAAGCATCGCCGCTGCCAATTTCAACACCCTTCATCAGAATACGATAGCGCGCAGGCGGCAGGTCCATATTGTCCTTGATATGCACCACCGGCGGCAGGAAGCCCATGTCCTGGGCGAATTTTTTACGGATGCTGCGGATGCGGCCGAGCAGCTCGCCATCCTGCTGGAAATCCACCATCGGGATCAGGCGATACCCCACTTCCATTCCCAGGGAATCTTCCAGCTGAACGTCGTTCCAGGTTGCTTCGACGGCCTGGGTGTTCTCCGGCATTTTCACCGGAACCGGATCCGCAGCCGGCCTGGTCTCACGGCCACGCATCCACCAGGCCAGCCCCAGCAGCCCCGCCGTAAACAGCAGGAACACGAGGTTTGGCATCCCCGGCACCAGGCCGAGCAGCCCGAGCACCGCAGCCGCCAGCAGCATAACGCGCGGGTTGCTGAAGAGCTGGCCCACCATCTGCTCGCCAACGTCCTGATCGGTACTGACGCGGGTCACGATAACGCCCGCCGCCGTGGAGATAACCAGCGCCGGGATCTGCGCGACCAGACCGTCACCGATGGTCAGCAGCGTATAGCTTTCCGCCGCGTGTCCCATGTCCATCCCGTGCTGCAATACCCCCACCAGCAGGCCGCCGACCACGTTAATCACCATGATCAGGATGCCCGCGATGGCATCCCCGCGCACAAACTTACTCGCACCGTCCATGGAGCCGTAGAAGTCCGCTTCCTGGGTCACTTCCGCACGGCGTTTTTTGGCTTCATCTTCAGCGATAAGCCCGGCGTTCAGGTCGGCGTCGATCGCCATCTGCTTGCCCGGCATCCCGTCGAGCACAAAGCGCGCGCCCACTTCCGCAATACGCCCCGCACCCTTGGTGATAACCATAAAGTTGATGATAACGAGGATGACGAACACCACGATCCCGATAGCGAAGTTCCCGCCCACCAGGAAGTGACCGAAGGCCTCGACCACCTTACCCGCCGCTGCCGCCCCGGTGTGGCCTTCCATCAGGATGATACGCGTGGAGGCCACGTTCAGCGCCAGTCGCAGCAGGGTGGTAAACAGCAGAATGGTCGGGAACGCGGCGAACTCCAGCGTGCGCTGGGTGAACATCGCCACAAGCAGCACCATAATGGACAGCGCAATATTGAAGGTGAAAAGCAGATCGAGGATGAACGCCGGGAGCGGCAGTACCATCATCGACAGAATTAACAGGATGAGGATCGGCCCGGCAAGGATCTGCCATTGAGTCGATTTCAGGTTGCCGGGCAGGCGCAACATTGCCACCAGATTAGCCATCAGTGTCCTTCTCGTTCATAAAATCCAGCGCGGCAGGCACCGGAAGGTTCTCAGGTTTGACAGGCCGTTGACCGCCGGCCAGACGCCAGCGCTTCAACTGCCATACCCAGGCCAGCACTTCCGCCACCGCGGCGTAGAGCTGTCCAGGGATCTGTTGTCCGATATCCGCGTGGCGGTAAAGGGCTCGCGCCAGCGGAGGCGCTTCCAGGATCGGCACGCGGTTTTCGGTACCAATTTCCCTGATGCGCAATGCAATCAGCCCCGCTCCTTTTGCCACCACTTTCGGCGCACTCATTTTGTTTTCGTCATAGCGCAGCGCCACGGAATAGTGCGTCGGGTTGGTAACGATGACGTCCGCTTTCGGCACGTCTTCCATCATGCGGCGACGGGCGGCGGCACGCTGCATCTGCCGGATACGCCCCTTCACGTGCGGGTCACCTTCCATCTGCTTATATTCGTCGCGGATGTCCTGACGTGACATTCGCAGCTTCTTGAAGTGGGAATAGAGCTGGAAGATAACGTCAAAACCCACCATCGGAATAATGCTGAGCACCACCAGCAGCGCGCAAAGCCCGACAAGGTTCAGCGCATTGCTCATCGCGGTAAGGGGCGACTCGCTGATAAGGCGCATCATTTCGGGCCAGTGGTACCAGAGGAAAAACCCTGCGGAACTGCCCATCAGCACCGATTTGAGAATAGCCTTGAGCAGCTCGGCCCCGGTCTGCGCCGAGAACATTTTCGCAATGCCCTGCAGCGGGTTCAGTTTTGAAAATTTAGGTTGCAGCGATTTTCCGCTAAAGACCAGCCCGCCCAGCATCACCGGGGAGACCAGCGCCACCAGCACCACCCCGGTAATGAGGGGCAGCAGCGCAACCATGGCCCCTTTAATCAGCTGGATAATCTGGCTGAGGATCAGATTCGGGTCGTTGACCATGCTGTGGTCAAAACGTAAGCCGGTGGAGAGCATCCCCGCCAGCTTGCGGGCGAGCGACTCCCCGCCCCACCAGATAATGCACACGCCTACGATAAGGATCAGCAGGGAGGTCAATTCTCGGGATCGGGGGATCTGCCCTTCCTCACGCGCCTTTTCTAGTCGGTGGGGTGTGGGGGCTTCCGTTTTGTCGTCGTTCTCTTCTGCCACAGTGCATGCTCAGCCCATTACGTCACGGGTATCATGCCAGCGCAGCGGAAATCCAATGGCGGGAAAAGCCCGTTTATTCGGGCTCTTTTCGGTGATTTTGTCGTAAACCGCCTCAGGCGGCGTAACCCCCTGAGGCGAAATGGACAATCAGAAGCCGAGGCTGTCCAGCAGGTCGTCCACCTGATCCTGGCTTGCCACGACGCCCGCCTTGCTGGCGTCGAGCTGCGGACCATTGAGCAGGCTTTCGTTCTCGCGTTTTGGACGGGCGGCCGGTTCCGGGATGTTCTCCAGCAGCACCATCAGCAGCTGGCGCTCAATCTCCTGAATCACATCCATCATGCGCTTGATCACCTGACCGGTCAGATCCTGGAAATCCTGCGCCATCATAATGTCCAGCAGCTGGGCGTTGGTGAAGCTGGTGTGGCCCGGCACATCCCCCAGGAACTGACGGGTGTCGGTCACCAGCTCTCGGGCATCCGCCAGCTCGATGGGGTTCTCAAACCACTCATCCCAGCGTTGGGTCAGGGCTTTCGCGCCCTTTTCCATCGCGTCCTGATGCGGCTGCGACGCTTCAACGCTGTTCAGCGCGCGTTCAGCCGCCTGGGCGGTCATCTGCACAACGTAGTCCAGACGGTCGCGGGCGTCCGGGATCGCTTCCGCCGCTTCGGCAATGGCCTGATCCAGCCCCAGTTCACGCAGGCTGTCACGCAGCATGCGCGTCAGGCTGCCGATGCGGACGATGATGTCGCTCGGCGAGTGTTCTTCAACGGGTTTCATTGCAGGTTGCATCATCACCAACACCTCACATGCCGAGTTTCTCGAAGATCTTACCGAGCTTCTCTTCCAGGGTCGCTGCGGTGAATGGCTTCACCACGTAGCCGCTTGCGCCCGCCTGTGCAGCGGCAATGATGTTCTCTTTTTTCGCTTCTGCAGTGACCATCAGCACCGGCATAGACGCCATGCCCGCGTCCGCACGAATGGTTTTCAGTAGCTCCAGACCGTCCATATTCGGCATGTTCCAGTCGGAGATGACAAAACCAAACCCGCCAGCCTGCAGTTTGTTCAGCGCATCCACGCCGTCTTCTGCTTCTTCAACGTTGTTGAAGCCCAGCTCTTTCAGCAGGTTGCGCACAATGCGACGCATGGTGGAAAAGTCATCCACAACCAAAAACTTAAGCTCTTTATCCGCCATAAAATAATACTCCTGAGTCAAATACGTATTGCCTGTCCGGCACTGATTTTCGCCAGCATCTGCTGGCTTACCTGGCTAAGATCGACCACTTCGCTCACGCCACCCATATTGATGGCCTCGCGCGGCATGCCGAACACCACACAACTTGCTTCATTCTGCGCAATCGTCCAGGCGCCAGCCTGGTGCATTGCAAGCATTCCGGCGGCACCGTCGTTGCCCATCCCCGTCAGGATCACCCCAACGGCGTTGCGCCCCGCATGTTTTGCCACCGAATGAAACAGCACATCCACCGACGGACGGTGCCGGTTAACCGGCGGTCCGTCATGAATTTTGATTTGATAGTTAGCGCCGCTGCGCGCCAGCTCCATATGCTTGTCCCCCGGCGCGATATAGGCATGTCCCGGCAGCACGCGCTCGCCGTCTTCCGCCTCTTTCACGCTGATCTGGCACAGCTTGTTCAGACGTTCGGCGAAGGAGCGGGTAAAGCCAGGCGGCATATGCTGCGTGATCAGAATACCCGGACTTGAAAGCGGCAATGGCTGGAGTACATGGCGAATTGCCTCTGTTCCTCCGGTTGACGCCCCAATAACCAGCAGTTTTTCCGAGCTGAGTAACGGTCCGGCCTTCAGGGTTGCCGGCGCGGCCATCGGCTTGTGGGCCGCGAGCTTCGCGCGCGAGGCGGTGCGAATTTTCTCGGCGATCATCTCGCTGTACGCCAGCATCCCCTCGCGAATGCCGAGCTGCGGTTTGGTGACAAAATCCACCGCCCCCAGCTCCAGCGCGCGCAGAGTGATTTCCGATCCTTTCCCGGTCAGGGAGGAGACCATCACCACCGGCATGGGACGCAGGCGCATCAATTTCTCAAGGAAATCTATGCCATCCATGCGCGGCATCTCGACATCCAGCGTTAGCACGTCGGGGTTATATTTTTTAATTAAATCCCGCGCTACCAGCGGATCCGGCGCAGTGGCCACCATCTCCATGTCGCTGTGGCTATTGATGATTTCAGTCATGATCTGACGCATCAGCGCTGAATCATCGACAGACAATACCCTGATTTTACTCATGCTTTTTCCTTACTCAGCGCATATACCGTTTGCCCACGCAGGCTAAACTCACGCGCGAGGTTGCTGAAGTTTTCCGAATGCCCGGCAAACAGTAAACCGTCAGGCTTGAGCAACGGAACAAACCGACGCAGAATGTCCTGTTGCGTCGTTTTATCAAAATAGATCATGACGTTACGGCAAAAAATGGCGTCGAAAGGCCCCGGCACGTTGTACTGCTTATCGAGCAGGTTAACAGGCGCGAATTCGACGCAGTTCGCCAGCTCCTGGCGTACGCGAACCAGGCCTTCATGCGGCCCCGTACCGCGCATGAAGTAACGCTGCAGCTGCTGCGGCGACAGCGTTTTCAGCTCGTCCTGGCGATACACGCCGTTGCGCGCTTTCTCCAGCACCTCGGTGTCGATATCGCTGGCGTAGACTTTCCAGCGTCCCGGCGCCATGCCCAGCGTGTCTGCAAGGGTGATCGCCAGCGAGTACGGCTCTTCGCCCGTTGAGGCGGCCGCACTCCATACGCGATACTCCCCGGTGCGACGGCGCGCGTGCTCGGCCAGAACCGGAAAGTGGTGGGCTTCACGGAAAAAGGCCGTCAGGTTGGTCGTGAGTGAGTTAATAAAAGCCTGCCACTCCGCGCTGTTCTGGTTCGCTTCGAGCATGCTCAGATAGCGGCCAAAATCATCCAGCCCCAGCGTACGCAAGCGCCGCACCAGTCGGTTGTAGACCATGTCCCGCTTATGATCCGCAAGCACGATCCCCGCACGCTGGTAGATTAACTGACATATCCGACGAAAATGCGCGTCGGACAGCGCGAGGCGCTGTGTCATCTGCAACAATAATGACGTTTGCCCAGGGGGCATTGGTGATGTCATAGCGCCTTCTTAATTACATTCAGGATACAACTGGCACGGCCTGCGACCGCCCGACTTCTGTTACTGCTTCAACGTGCTCTTTCACATTAAATACCGCGACCAGCCCGGTGAGACGATCCGCCTGGCTGGCCAGCTGATCGGTTGCCGCTGCCGCTTCCTCAACTAACGAGGCATTCTGTTGCGTCACCTGATCCATCTGGCTAACGGCCTGAGCCACCTGCTCTATCCCGCGACGCTGTTCGTCCGACGCCGAGGCAATTTCGCCCATGATGTCGTTAACCCGCGTCACCGAGGTGACGATCTCGTGCATGGTATGCGCCGCCGTATCCACCAGGGCAGACCCCTGCTGGACGCGAGAGACCGACTCTTCAATGAGGGACTTAATCTCTTTCGCCGCGTTGGCGCTGCGGCTCGCCAGGTTTCGCACTTCACCTGCCACCACCGCAAACCCACGTCCCTGCTCGCCGGCGCGCGCCGCTTCCACGGCGGCGTTCAGCGCCAGGATGTTGGTCTGAAACGCAATACCGTCAATCACGCTGATGATGTCGCCGATCTTCTGCGAGCTGGCGGCAATCTCCTGCATGGTGCTTGCCACGTGAGAGGCCTGATCGCCCCCTCTCTTCGCCGTCAGCGCCGCCTGTTTTGACAGGTCAGACGCCTGGCGCGCGTTATCGGCGTTCTGGCTTACCGTCGCGGTCAGCTGTTCCATACTGGCCGCCGTCTGCGCCAGCGACGCCGCCTGCTGCTCGGTGCGGGACGAGAGATCGTTATTCCCCGCCGCAATCTCTGAGATCCCCGTATGCATGGCGTAACTGCCCTGACGCACGTCGGATACCGTTTCCCGTAGCGACCCCTGCATGGCCTTCAGGCTGGCAAAGATCGCCGAAATTTCGTTTTTGCCAAACACCGCCACCGGACGCGCCAGATCTCCCTTCGCAATACTGTCGAAGTGGCTGCTGATAATCGCCAGCGGCTGCACAATCATTCTGCGCGACCAGAGCAGCGCGGCGCCGGTCAGCAAGCCTGCAAGAATCACCACCACGGCAAAGATGACGCCCGACATGTGATAGCTTTGACGGCTCTGTTCACCGGCACGCTCAACAGACTGGTTAATATCCTGCTGCCACGCGTTAAAGCTGCCGTCAAACGCGGCCTGCGAGGCCTGAACCGGTGCGGTCATAAAGTCCGACAGCTGGTTGTTCTCAAGCCACGTCGCCTGATGGTCGAGATCGCTGTACCACTGTTCAAAGTGGGTCTTCATGGCGGCCTTCAGCGCTTTCTCTTTCTCGCTGCCGGTGGCCTGTGCCGTAAAGGCCTTAAACTGTGCGTCAGCCTGCTTCAGGCTGTCGCGCGCGGTGGCCATCAGCGCCTTAATGTCATCCGGCGGATAGCTGAGCGCGGTTAAGGTTCCTGCCTTGTTCAGCGCAGTGCTTGCCTGCAACAGCACGGCACGCGTTTGTGCCAGTGCGGAGCGCTGCTGATTACTCGCCTCAACGTCCTGCAAATTCTGATAGCCATCGCGAAACGCCCAAAAAGACAACCCGTTACTGCCAACCTGCAACACACCGCAAAGGATCAGAATCAAAAACAGTGTGGTCGAGATACGAATACGATTTAACATCCACGCTCCCATCAAGCGGCAAGCAGCCGCGGTTTAATTGTCAGTCAAAATGTTTCCCAGTTTTCATCTTGTCCGGTCGTTGCAGCACGCGTGCGGGTGACCGCCGTGTCGGCGGCTGGCGCGCGGTACGTAGCTTGCGCAGTGACCGTATTTCCAGCGAGTGAAGCGAGACGAAACGCCGAGACGGCCATCTTCAGACGGCTCGCCTGGTCTTCCAGCGCAGCGGCCGCCGCAGCGGACTCCTGCACCAGGGCGGCGTTTTGCTGTGTCACGCGGTCCATTTCCGATACCGCCAGGGCAACCTGGTCGATACCACGACTCTGCTCATCGGACGCAGAGGCGATTTCACCCATGATGTCCGTCACGCGGGTGACGGCATTCACGATGTCATTCATGGTCTCCCCGGCACTCTCCACCAGCACGGAGCCGGTATCCACGCGGGAGACGGAGTCTTCAATCAGGGATTTAATCTCTTTTGCCGCGTTGGCGCTGCGGCTGGCAAGGTTGCGCACTTCTCCGGCCACCACCGCAAACCCGCGACCCTGTTCGCCCGCACGCGCCGCTTCCACGGCGGCGTTCAGCGCCAGAATGTTGGTCTGGAAGGCAATGCCGTCGATGACGCTGATGATGTCGGCGATTTTCTTCGAGCTGTCGGCGATTTCGTGCATGGTTTTCACCACGCCATCCACCACGCGACCGCCGCGCTGCGCGGTTTCGGAGGCGCTTTCCGCCAGCTGAGACGCCTGGCGGGCGTTATCGGCGTTCTGCTTCACGGTTGCGGTGAGCTGCTCCATGCTGGCGGCCGTCTCTTCCAGCGCCGACGCCTGCTGCTCGGTACGAGATGAGAGATCGTTATTCCCCATCGCGATTTCGCTGGTGCCGGTATAGATCGCCTCGGATCCGTTACGCACGTTGGCGACGGTCTCGATCAATGAACGCTGCATGTGGTCGACGCTGTTGGCCAGCTCGGTGATCTCGTTACGTCCGGAAACGGTCAGCGTTTTGGTCAGATCGCCAGAGGCAATCTCGCGAATATGGGCAATCACGCGGCCGAGTGGGTTCAGCAGGATGTGGCGAATGCCGTACCACACAGCAAACAGCACAATGACCAGCGCCAGGGCCAATACCGCCATCTGCCATTTCGCAAAGCGGTAGTCATTCTGGCTTTCAGTAAAGGCCGAGTGATACAGATCGCCGCTGGCCTTCGCGTATTCCCCCAGCGCCGCGCCGAGTGCGTTTTGCATCCCCTGCGTCGGCTGTGCGAAGTAGGCATCCATGTTGCCGCTCTCCAGGAACTGGATCAGCTCCGTCAGCCCGGCATAGTAGGCGCTGTATTTTTCATCAATGTTCTGGCTCACCTGCGCCATAGCAGGCTGCGGTGCGATCTGCCTGAAGGCGGCGTAATGTTTAGCCGCGTCGGCCAGCGTGGCCCGGGCATTTTTTAGCAGATCGGTCTTCGCGCTGCTCTGCTGATTGTTCGGATCCATCATCATGCGCGCGGACGAGCGGCTCAGGTTGATACGCGTTTGCAGCATCAGATCCCACGTTGAGGTGAGCTCACTCTGCTGCAGGCGGAGATCGTTTGAGGCGGCGAAGCTGTCCTGGTTCTGTTTTAACGACGAGAAAAAAAGCCCGCCGGAGATAAGCTGAAGTAGTGCGAAAATGACCAGCACCATCATGAGCATTGTGACAACGCGGATACGGTTCAACATACAACACCTTCTCATAGATTTATTAACGGTGTTATCGGCACAGGCCACAGGAACTTTACATTTGCGAAAGGGAAAAGCGCGGGGTTAAAACGCGACGTCAACAATCAGCGTATCGGTGTAGGTACCGGCGGGTGGCGTGGCCTGATTCGTCAGGACTTTGGCGGTGTAGTTATAGGTACGCAGCAGGCCGTCGGCGCTGACCAGCGAGGAGGTCGCGCTGGTCCAGCGTTCGCTGCCGCTGCTGCCCCAGCGGTTAGTCGTGGCTTCTTTATAGATGTCATAACTCAGGTAGTTACTGCCGCTCACCATCCGGCGCACGTTATTCAGCGCGTTGGCACCATTGTTAATCCCGATGGTATAGGTACTGCCTTTGGTACAGGTGACGGCAATCGCCTGCGAGACCGTGGGGAAATTTTGCACCAGCGGCGCACTGCTAAAGTTGACGTCCGGCGTGGTCATGGCGCTGCAGTCGTTGGTGACGGTCAGGTTAAGCAGAATACTGGTCGTCGCGGTTCCCGTTTGATTGATGGTGCAAATACCGAGCGCCCCCACGGAACAGACGCTGTAGTTAACGCTGAAGGTTAACTGCACCTGATACGGCCCGGCAGAGACGTTTTGTCCGGCGACGGTGCGGAAATAGAGCGGAATGTTGTACTGCTTTGACCCGAGCAATCCCAGCAAGGTATTTCCGCTCCAGGTATACGATTTACTTATCTGTACCTCACTGCTGCTCGCGCAACCCGAAAGTCCACACAGCCGGGTGGGGATCACGTCCGTGATGGCGGCATTATCGGTGCGTTTCAGGGTCGCACGACTGTTGGCCGATATCGTTGCTGCGGTGTAGTTCAGCGTCACCGAGTCGTTCGTCAGCAGGTTGAGTATCGCATCACACGCCACCACCAGCGTGCCGGTGGTCTCCACCTCCCCGGAGCCGCTCAGCGCAAACGACGTGACGCTGCCGAACGACGCATTGACCGTGCTGACGGTACAGGCCGCCCAGCTGCCGCCGGAGAGCAGCAGCAGGAGCAACATCACCCAGCGCTTCATGGCCCCTCCCGGCAGACCAGCGGGCCGTAGGTTTGCAGCCTGTGGTCCGGGTTCGCGCCGATGGTCAGCGTTGCCCTGCAGCGTTTGCCTGTCGGCGTCGTGACGTCGAGCAGATTGACGTCGCTGAGGTTTTCCAGCCAGGCAATCCCGTCATATCCCACCACCGCATTGCTGCGCGAGGCGCGTCGAACCTGGCTTCCCACCGGAATGGCCTCCCCCTGCGCGTCGTGCAGGATGACGCTCGCTACCCGCTCCTGTTCCATCGGGAAATCCACCAGATAACCGCTGTGGCGGCGGATCGCCACCCGCCGCTCGGTCTCTTTCAGCCGGGTGTCGGCAGGCAGGTTCAGGGTATTAATACTGTAGCTTGCCGGGTAATAGGCCGAGACGCCGCTCACCAGCAGATACCCGTTGCGGTTGGTTTTACCAACCGGCTGGTTTTCATAGCTGACGGGGACATCCGGCTGGCCATCGGTGCTGATGACCACAAACGCATCGTTGATTTTGTTTGCCGCAAACAGTTCGCCGTCCATCAGCACCAGGGAGCCCATCGCTTCGCTCCACCAGGTCATCATGCCCTTCTCGCCGTACCCGCCCCCCTGCAGCTCGATATTGTTATTGCGCCAGCCCACCGTTCCCTGCTGGTAGTTATTCGATCGCGACTGGTTCGCCCACGCCATATTCCAGCTGAAGCCGCCGTCGGAGGGCATCGAGTGGTTGTAGTTGATACGCTGCGTGCTGCCTGCATCCGGGGTATTTTCCACGGTGAGCGCCGCGCTGTCGCGTTCGCCCAGCGGCACCTGGAATGACATCGCGACCGTCCAGTCGCCCCGCTGCTGGTCCCGGCTGGCGGCGAGGTAAATGCTGCTGGAGCCCCACAGATTTCGGCTCCAGGAGAGGTTAAGCAGCTCGGTTTTCTGGCTGTCAAAGCTCTCCACGCCGATCCAGGCCGCCCCGATGTTGCCGTATTCCCCCAGGTTGAAGGTCAGGGAATATTGATCGGTATTGCGGCTAAAGCTGGCGATGGGGCGGTCATTTTCGTCGTACACCGTCGGCTGGTCATACAGGGCCAGGTTACCAAAGCCGCGATCGCGGCGGGTATGCTGGGTGGCGAGGCTGAACTCGCTGGTGCTGTACTGGTAGCCCCAGTTGATTTGCCCGCCGTCATCTCCGCGCATCCGGCTCTGGCTGTACGAGGTATTCACCACGCCAAAACGCCCCAGCTTGACCACCGTCCCCGCACCGGCGAGCGCCAGTTCCTCCGCGCCTTCGGCGTGCCCCTCCAGCGTCAGCCAGTCCGTCAGGCCGTAGCGATACGATCCGCTCCCCGCCGCCGGGCCGTAGTCAAAATTCTTAATGCCGTAGTTGCGCCGCAGGCTCCCCAGGGTAACGGCCCCGTCGCTAAGCCCTTCTTTCAGCAGATCGCTGGTGACGTAAAACGGCAGCGTGGTACTCACCTGGCGCCCCAGCGCATCGGTGGTGACCAGCACCGCATCCCCGGCGCCGTTAATGTAGGGCAGGTTCGTCAGGGTGAACGGTCCGGGCTGCAGCTGCGTGGACCCGGAGCGGTAGCCGTTAATGAAGAGGTCGACCGAGGTCGGCACCGCCGCTTCACCTGAAAATTCCGGCAGCGGCCAGGTCACCAGGTCCGGACGCAGGGAGAAATCACGCCCATAGCTGATCCCGCCCATGCGGACGCTGCTGCTCCAGCTCAGGGCATCGCTGATGACATCCCCGGCGGTCCAGGTGGTGGCGTCCTCCTCGTTGGTCACCAGAAGGGTGGTGTCATAGCGGACATAGCCCTCCTGCTGACCGTCGTTGCCGGTGAAATTTTCGCGGGCGTAGCCGGTGGAGGAGAATGAACCGTTTTCATTGAAGTAGCGGAATTCATGCCAGAGCGAGGCCTGCCCGCCGACGTGCTCGGTATGGTTGGTATAAAAATCGTAATTGAGCAGCGCGCCTCTGCCATAGTGAGGCTTACTCTGCGTCGGCTGGCCGCCAAACGGGGTGACGCGGGAGGTTATCCACTCACGGGGCACGGTCAGCAGCAGACGCTGGGCGGGACTGTCGTACTCCACCCGCACCGCCGGAAGCGTGCTGAGATTGACGTCGCCGTTGGGCACATGTTCAGGCGGAAGCCCGGCGCGCAGCAAATCGGCGCTGGAGATATAGTAAGCGCCGTCGCGTTGCGTCACGGGAACCACCAGCCCGGTGTCGTAGTGGTTCAGTACCAGGGCGAGCTGGAAAACCGCCTCCCCGTTTATCGCCTGCGCTTGCGGCGGCGGCGGTAAGCTGTCATCACCCGGTTCGGCCCAGGTACTGGTACTCACGCAAAGCAGGATCATCATTGCGGGCTTCAGTTGACGGGCGTCGACTGCCATTGTGCATCCCTGGCATTAATCTGCGCGCTGATCTGGCTGGGCTGGCGGATCCCGGCCGGAATCGGCCAGCTGCGGGTGCTGCCCGGCAGCACATAGCCCAACAGGCCATCCGCAATCATGCGCTTTTGTCCCCCCTGCTCCAGCGCCACCTGGCTGAGCCTGACGTGAACATCGCCCTGATTGCGCACTTCAATGGCAGGCTGGCCCGCCACCTGCGTGACGCGCCAGCTTAGGTTACGGGTATCCACGAGGGCATGATGCGCCCCCTCTTTTATTGTCGGGATCCCCTGTCCGTAAACGAACAGCGGTATGGAATAGCGCATCTGCAGTTTAAGGCCGATGGCGGGGTCGGCCTTCGCGTCCGGCTGGGGAATTTCATCCACGATAATGCGATAGGCTTGTTCAACGCCCATCGGAACCGTACCCTGTTTGATCAGGCGGATCAGCTGTTTACTGCCTTTGCCGATGGTGACGATGGGCGGGCTGGCGACCACGTCCTGCTGGGCGGTATAGCGCTCAAAGCCCCCCTCCTGCTTCCAGCGCACAATGCGCACCTGCATCGTTGTGGCACTGTTTCCCTGATTCTGGATCCACAATTCAGTCGCTTTGCTGTCGGCCGACAGCCACGGATCGATGGGCCATAACAGAATGGTCGCCGCCGCCTGCGCCTGTCCTGCCGCCATGGCGGTCACGCCCAACATACTCACCAGGTACCAATGCCTGAATAGTGGCTTCATCGAATGTTCTCCCTTTTTCACCATGACAAGGTCACGGTGAGCTGATCGGAATAGGTGCCTGCCGGGCTAAATCCCGTCAGCAGCGCTACGCCAAAAAGTGGTAGTGCAATATTGTTGCTGTTGGTGTAGGTCACCGGGATGGCCTGGTTGACCCCAATCTCACTGTTCGCCGCCAGTGAACTGCTGCTGTAAAGCCGGTAGCCCACCACGTCGGTGCCGCCTGAACGCGTCATGCGGCGCACCGAGGCGTAGTTTTGCCCGCCGTTGATGCTCATGCTCAGCGCCACGCCCGGCGTGCAGGCGATGGACAGCGCCCCGTTGGGCACAAAGCTGGTGCTGACCGGGGCACTCTCCACGCCGGTATGGGTTCCAAAATCCAGCGTCCCGAAGATCCCGCCGGTCCCCGTCTTGACAGAACATCCCGGCACGACGGTCGCGCTCACCTTAAACGACTGCGACGTCACAGCGCCGGCCCCGGAAACCAGGGTCAGCCCCAGCGCCAGCGCAAAAAAAGGCTGCACGATCCCCTCTGCGCAAGCGCGCAGACTTAAAAAGGAGGCCTTCATGGCTGGAGCTAGTAGGTGACGCTGACGTTGATCGTGTCGGTATAAGTGCCCGGCACCACCGTCACGCTGTTACCGCCGCCGGTGATGCGCCCGTAAAGGGTGTAGCTGTTGACCCCGCCCGCCGTCGACGCGACCGGCAGCGCCGCGTTGTTGGCGATGACGTTGTTAAATCCGCTGTCGCTGTACAGACTGTAAGCCACGCCCTGCGCCGCATTGGCGGTATTGATCAGATAGCGCGCAGGCGTGCCCGGCGTGCCGACCACGGTACCGGGTGCGGTGGAGTTAGTGTTGCCGGTGATCGCCACCGTATAGCTGGCGGTGGTGCACTGAATGGTGAACGTATTCCCGCCGCTGGCGCCGGTGAGCTGGGTGGTCAGCGTGGAAAACGTGGCGGGATGGGTACCAAAATCGAGTGTCCCGAAGTTAATACCGTTTTGCGTGGGCGATCCGTTAATCAGACACCCGTTTGTGAGGGTCAGCGTCGCACCGATGGTGCCGCTGCTGGTCACGGCCAGCGCAGGATGTACCGTTGTCGCCGCCAGTAACGCGCCAGCGCAGATTAAAAGGCGTTTTCTTTTCATTTTCCACCCTCCGGAAGTCAAACGCGTTCCCTTGCCACATTTTATTTATGCTGTTCAAGATGTTAGCCCCGCTTAAGGTTCCTCTGAGAGGGGTTAATGAGAATTTAGTTTACGGATATCGCTTCCACCACCCGCCCCAAAACGCATAATCCTTGTGTCCTATTGACTTAATATTCTTATAAATAACAATGAATTAAAATTATTTTGGCCGCATTTTTATTTTTTCAGAAGAGAATATATCCCTTATAGTGTGATCACCATCACAATATATCGTTATGCCACCAACAACAAAATCAATAAAACTTAAAAACTTGTTGTAACCCCCTACGCTTTGCGTCAATTTATGTGCCGAATATTTTCCCGCGCAGTATTAAAAAATTTATATGTATCGGCGCGGGCGACATCTGATAGCGCATAGAGGGTCTTTTTTCGTGGCAAGTGCAAACAAACTTACACTCTTCATCGTGATATTCATGCTGGCGGGTATTCTTTCAGGGGCGGCAATTCACGAGTACGCATCTGCGGATGCCATCAAAGCCTGGTCGGATAATATTACCCTTCTGACCGATATTTTCCTCCGTCTGATCAAAATGGTTATTGCGCCGCTGGTCTTCAGCACGCTGACCGTAGGCATTATGAAGCTGGGAGAAACCTCCACCATAGGCCGGGTGGGCGGCAAAGCGATGGTATGGTTCATCAGTTCATCCGTGCTTTCTATTCTGGTCGGACTGTTTATCGTCACGCTTGAGCGTCCGGGAAGCGGCTTGAACCTGACTATTCCAACCGAGGCGGTGGATACCGGTCTGGCCGTGGGCGGGATGACGCTGAAGGCGTTCCTGTCTCACACCATTCCCACCAGCATCGCGGGGGCGATGTCGAACAATGAGATCCTGCAGATTGTAGTGTTCTCGATGTTCTTCGGCATCGGCGGCGCGTCGCTGGGGCAGAAATTCAACGCGCCGCTGGTGGCCGCACTGGATGTGGTTTCCCATATCATGCTAAAGGTAACGGGTTACGTGATGTACGTTGCGCCACTGGCCATCTTCGCGGCGATCTCCTCCGTCATTGCCACGCAGGGTCTGGGCATCCTGTTGAACTACGCCTCCTTTATTGGCGGCTACTACGTTGCCATTCTTCTCACCTGCATGGTGCTGCTGGCCGTGGGTTACATGGTACTGAAAAAAGAGGTGTTTCGCCTGGTCAGCATGCTGAAAGATCCGGTGCTGGTCGCATTCACCACCAGCAGTTCTGAAGCGGCCTACCCTAAAACGCTGGAGCAGCTGGAGCGCTTTGGCTGCTCGCGCAATATCGCCTCTTTCGTTCTGCCGATTGGCTACTCCTTCAACCTCGTGGGGTCAATGGTGTACTGCTCGTTCGCCTCGATGTTTATTGCGCAGGCGTACAACATTCACCTGAGCTTCTCTGAGGTGACGGTGCTGATGTTAACCCTGATGCTGGCGTCGAAAGGCATTGCGGGCGTGCCGCGTTCTTCGCTGGTGGTGCTGGCCGCGACGATCCCAAGCTTTAACATTCCGGTGGCGGGGATCCTGCTGCTGATGGGGATCGACCACTTCCTGGATATGGGGCGTTCCGCGATTAACGTGCTGGGGAACGGGATTGCGACGGCGATGCTCTCGCAGAACGAAGGTGCGCGGGAAGCTGAAGCTGAAGCTGAACTGGTAAAGCAGGAAGCGTAATGGCATGAAAAAGGGTGAGGCCTGATGCCCTCACCCCAGCCCTCTCCCTGTGGGAGAGGGAGCAAACACTAAAAACGGCAACCTGGGTTGTAATGCCAGTCAGTTAAGACTCTGACTGGCCCTTTTTCGGGGCTGTGGGGTATCTCCAGGGCCTTTCCTT
>NZ_JADBRS010000013.1:0-170507 GCF_014930775.1 Enterobacter cloacae complex sp. P38RS | reverse complement strand
GTTATCGATCTGGTCGAATGCACGAGCAGAACCACCGTAGGTTTTAGCCAGAACGGTAGTGATTGCAGCGGTCAGGGTAGTTTTACCATGGTCAACGTGGCCGATAGTACCAACGTTGACGTGCGGTTTTGTACGTTCAAATTTTTCTTTAGACACGGCTATATTCCTTACTATAGTGCTCTCCCCTCTGGAGAGAGCACGGGACTTAGGTTTTAATCCTGTGGATTACTTACCACGGGCTTCAATAACGGCCTGAGCAACGTTGTTAGGCGCATCATCATACTTCAGGAATTCCATGGTGTATGATGCACGACCTTTGGTCAGAGAACGCAGCTGAGTTGCATATCCGAACATTTCAGACAGCGGAACTTCAGCGTGGATCTTAACGCCAGTTACTTCGGATTCCTGACCACGCAGCATACCGCGACGACGGCTCAAGTCACCGATAACGTCACCGGTGTTCTCTTCAGGAGTTTCTACTTCAACCTTCATGATTGGCTCAAGCAGAACTGGTTTTGCTTTCTTAAAGCCTTCTTTAAAGGCAATAGACGCAGCCAGTTTAAACGCCAGTTCAGAGGAGTCAACGTCGTGGTAAGAACCGAAGTGCAGACGGATACCCATGTCAACAACCGGATAGCCAGCCAGAGGGCCCGCTTTCAGCTGTTCCTGGATGCCTTTATCAACGGCTGGGATGTATTCGCCAGGAATTACACCACCTTTGATGTCGTTGATGAACTCGTAACCTTTCGGGTTAGAGCCCGGCTCCAGTGGGTACATGTCGATCACAACGTGACCGTACTGACCGCGACCACCAGACTGCTTAGCGTGTTTACCTTCAACATCGGTAACTTTCGCGCGAATCGCTTCGCGGTAAGCAACCTGAGGTTTACCCACGTTCGCTTCAACGTTGAATTCACGCTTCATACGGTCAACGATGATGTCCAGGTGCAGTTCACCCATACCAGCGATGATGGTCTGGTTAGATTCTTCATCAGTCCATACGCGGAATGATGGGTCTTCTTTCGCCAGACGGCCCAGAGCCAGACCCATTTTTTCCTGGTCAGCTTTGGTTTTTGGTTCAACCGCGATGGAGATTACCGGCTCAGGGAATTCCATACGCTCCAGAATGATCGGGTGATCCGGGTCACACAGGGTGTCACCAGTGGTCACGTCTTTCAGACCGATAGCTGCAGCGATGTCGCCCGCACGAACTTCTTTGATCTCTTCACGTTTGTTAGCGTGCATCTGTACGATACGGCCAAAACGTTCACGCGCCGCTTTCACGGAGTTCAGGATGGTATCACCAGAGTTAACCACACCAGAGTAAACGCGGAAGAAGGTCAGGTTACCCACGAATGGGTCGGTAGCAATTTTGAACGCCAGTGCAGAGAACGGCTCGTCATCACTTGCGTGACGCTCAGCCGGAGTATCTTTACCGTCGTCCAGGATGCCGTTGATCGCAGGAACGTCAACCGGGGATGGCAGGTAGTCAACTACCGCATCCAGCATCGCCTGAACACCTTTGTTCTTGAACGCAGAACCACAGGTTACCAGGATGATTTCGTTGTTCAGAACGCGCTGACGCAGAGCTTTTTTGATCTCTTCTTCAGACAGTTCTTCACCACCCAGGTATTTCTCCATCAGCTCTTCAGAAGCTTCAGCAGCGGATTCGATCAGGTTCTGGTGCCATTCGTCAGCCAGGTCCTGCATCTCAGCCGGGATATCTTCGTATTCGAAGGTAACGCCCTGGTCTGCATCGTTCCAGTTGATGGCTTTCATTTTCACCAGGTCGATAACGCCGGTGAAGCCTTCTTCAGCACCAATTGCCAGCTGCAGCGGAACAGGGTTCGCGCCCAGACGGGTTTTGATCTGGCCAACAACTTTCAGGAAGTTAGCACCCATACGGTCCATTTTGTTAACGAACGCGATGCGTGGAACTTTATATTTGTTCGCCTGACGCCATACGGTTTCAGACTGTGGCTGAACACCACCAACTGCGCAATAAACCATTACCGCGCCGTCAAGAACACGCATGGAACGTTCTACTTCGATGGTGAAGTCAACGTGGCCCGGGGTGTCGATGATGTTTACGCGATGCGGTTCGTACTGCTTAGCCATACCTGACCAGAATGCAGTAGTCGCTGCGGAGGTGATGGTAATACCACGCTCCTGCTCCTGTTCCATCCAGTCCATGGTGGCTGCGCCGTCATGAACTTCACCGATTTTATGGTTTACACCGGTGTAGAACAGAATACGTTCGGTAGTAGTGGTCTTACCGGCGTCGATGTGCGCACTGATACCGATGTTACGGTAGCGTGCGATGGGTGTTGTACGAGCCATTTGATTCCTCGTTTGTTTCTTTAGGCGTTCAGTTAAGTTACCCAGAGCGGGCAGCTTCTCTGAAGCGCCCGCCTGGTGACTAATACTCCGAAGGGATTACCAACGGTAGTGTGCGAACGCCTTGTTGGCTTCTGCCATACGGTGAACGTCTTCACGTTTCTTAACTGCAGTACCTTTGTTTTCTGCAGCATCAGAAAGTTCGTTCGCCAGACGCAGAGCCATGGATTTATCACCGCGTTTACGAGCAGCTTCAACGATCCAACGCATTGCCAGGGCATTACGACGAACCGGACGAACTTCAACTGGAACCTGATAAGTAGAACCACCAACGCGGCGGGACTTAACTTCTACAGTTGGGCGAACGTTGTCGAGAGCGACTTCGAAAGCTTCCAGTTCATTTTTACCAGAACGCTGAGCCAGGGTCTCCAGCGCGCTGTATACGATTGCTTCTGCAGTAGATTTTTTACCATCTACCATCAGGATATTTACAAATTTTGCCAGCAGTTCTGATCCGAACTTCGGATCTGGAAGAATTTTACGCTGACCAATGACGCGACGACGTGGCATGGGAATACTCCGTTGTTAATTCAGGATTGTCCAAAACTCTACGAGTTTAGTTTGACATTAAGATAAATCAGTTTGGCCTTACTTAACGGAGAACCATTAAGCCTTAGGACGCTTCACGCCGTACTTGGAGCGAGCCTGCTTACGGTCTTTAACACCTGAGCAGTCCAGCGCACCACGAACGGTGTGGTAACGAACACCCGGAAGGTCTTTAACACGACCGCCACGGATCAGGATCACAGAGTGCTCCTGCAGGTTGTGACCTTCACCACCGATGTAGGAAGTCACTTCGAAACCGTTAGTCAAACGCACACGGCATACTTTACGCAGTGCGGAGTTTGGTTTTTTAGGAGTGGTGGTATATACACGAGTACATACGCCACGTTTCTGCGGGCAGGCTTCCAGCGCAGGCACGTTGCTTTTTGCAACTTTGCGTGCACGTGGTTTGCGTACCAGCTGGTTAACTGTTGCCATTAAATAGCTCCTGGTTTTAGCTTTTGCTTCGTAAACACGTAATAAAACGACCTCATACAATATGAGGACGCGAAATTTTAGGGCTACGTCGAAAAGGTGTCAAGAAATATACAGCGATCTCAAATCACCAGTTCATTTGACTGGCGTGCGTCACAGTAAGATTGACGAAATCAGTATAGCCAACCACGTCAATTTTGGCTGAAATTTGACCAGAAAGACCCCGCGCATCCAGATCGTCCTTCAGCGCAGAGACCGTTATGGGGGCATTCGTGAGAATTTCAACGAAACGTCCACCTTCAAGTGCAGCGAGCACGCCATCCTGAATCAGCAGCAGATCGTCACCTTCGCGCAGCATGCTCAACAGCGTGTCGATATCACATTGCCATGGTGAATGGCTGAGAATATGGAGCATGGAAGCCTCAGAAAGTCAGAATGGTGTCGTAGTGGGATAGTTGTTCACGCAGTGCTGCGGCAGGTAAGGTCGTCACATCCAGCACAAAAGGCGTCTTATCGCTTAAACCGCGCGCCGTTAAAGAGTCGGCACAGACATAGCAGGTTTCGATATCGTAAAGCGGCAGCACTTTGAAGGTGGCGATGTAGTCGCGCGCCAGAATGGCCTGCGGCTGTTGGCCCGCCAGAAGCTGAAGCACGCCGTCCCCCAGAAAGAAGACACCGATATCTTCTGTTAACGCCGATGTCGCAAGCAGCGCATCCAGGCCTTCGCGGCCAGAGGTGCTGCCGTGCGGCGCAGAAGAAAAAACAAATGCCACACGCTTCATCAGAATTGCACCAATCTGTCGCAGGTTAACGCCGCCTGAGCCAATGCGCCCAGACCACTCAACGAAAAACCAGGCTGCAGGTTAGCGCCTGATAATCCCAGGCGCTCGGCTTCGGCTGCATCCGTCACGCCGCGACGCAGCGCCGCCGCCACGCAGATATGCAGCTCAACGCCCTGCTTTTCATTTAACGCCTGCCAGGCGCGGACCAGATCAAACTCGTCGCTCGCCGGCGACGTAAACTGGTTCGCGTTATACACCCCTTCCCGATAGAAGAAGACGCTCGCCAGTTCGTGTCCGGTCGCCAGCAGCGCATGCGCAAACTGCAGCGCGCTGCTGGCCTGTTGAGTCCCATACGCCGGGCCCGTCACCATTAATGCAAAACGCATTACTTATCTTGCCCCACGAAATCGCCGCTTTTGAACTGACGGATGTAGAGGTAAACCGTATGCTTGGAGATGTTCAGACGATCGGCCACCTGGTTGATGGCATCTTTAATGTCGAAAATCCCTTTCTCGTAGAGATTGAGTACGATCTGGCGATTCTTGGCGTTGTTCGATACGTTGCGGTCAGCATTGACCTCTTCAATGGTGAACTCAAGCGTCTGCGTGACGAGATCTTCAACGGAGGAGGCAAAGTTAACAGAAGAGCCAACGTCTGGCGTTTCTGGCGGAATAAAGGTGCTCATGATCTGCGAGAATGGCACATCAAGGTTCATGTTGATGCACAGCAGCCCAATCACACGATGCTCGCGATTTCGAATCGCGATGGTTTCTGATTTCATCAGCACGCCGCTTTTGGCGCGGGTGAAATAACATTTTGAGACGCTGCTGTCCGCGCCGGTCATGTCATGCAACATACGCAATGCAAGGTCGGTAATTGGCGAACCAATTTTACGGCCGGTATGCTCACCATTAGCAATGCGGATGGCGGAACACTTCAGATCTTGCAGGGAGTGCAATACGATTTCGCAGTGGGAACCAATGAGCATCGCTAACCCGTCCACTACCGCTTCATAGGATTTCAGAATATCGAAGTCGGTCTGGTCAAAAGGACGTTGATCCAGCAAATCAAGTTCACTGGTTTCGTTGGTTAAAAGCGACCTGGACATGAAAAAAACACTCCTTTTCAGGAGCCTGTCGTTAGGTTTTCAGGGCAGGCTCATTATCTACACGGACAACTAAATTAATACAGCGTGCCTAACGCTTTCCAGTGTTAATTATATCTGCCCCACAATAAAAAACCGCCGCCTTAAAAGGCGGCGGTTTGCATCACATTACTTCTTAGCGTCTGTCGCAGCTTTCTGATCTGCCTGCGCTTCCGGTTTCGCATCCGCTTTCGGCGCTGGTTTGATGTCCAGCAGCTCTACGTCGAAGACCAGCGTGGAGTTAGCCGGGATACCCGGAACGCCAGTTTTGCCATAGGCCAGATCCGGTGGGATAACCAGCTTGATTTTGCCGCCTTTTTTGATGTTTTTCAGGCCTTCAGTCCAGCCTGGGATCACACCGTCAAGACGGAAGGAAAGAGGTTCACCACGGGTGTAAGAGTTGTCGAACTCTTTACCGTCGATCAGCGTACCTTTGTAGTTCACCACAACGGTGTCGCTGTCTTTAGGCGCATCACCGGTACCTTCTTTCTCAACTTTGTACACCAGACCAGTAGAAGAGGTTTTCACACCCTTCTCTTTAGCAAAGGTGTCGCGGTAGGCTTTGCCTTTCGCTTCGTTGTCTTTAGCGTCCGCTTCCATCTTGGTCTGAGCGGCACCCTTCACGCGCGCTTCGAACGCCTGCAGAGTCTGTTCGATTTCCTGGTCAGACAGTTTGCTCTTATCAGCAAAGGCGTCCTGAACACCCGCGATCAGCTGGGCTTTGTCCAGTTTGATGCCCAGTTTCTCTTGTTCTTTCAGAGAGTTTTCCATGTAGCGGCCCAGAGATGCGCCCAGTGCGTAGGCGGATTTCTGGTCGTCATTTTTGAACGCCGCTTTGCTGTCTGCAGTGGCAGCAGGCTTCGCAGCAGTATCAGCAGCGAATGACAGCGGCGCGTTCAGTGCAACAGCCATCGTCGTCGCCAGCAGCGTTACTTTAAACAGTGATTTCATCCATATCTCCAGGGCCTGGGGACTCTCACCCCAGCGTTAAACGTAAATGAGTGACGTACTATAAAACGTTGCGGAAGAAATCTACAGACAGACACTTCCAATTCTCGCCACTTTTCAGACTATTTTTGTTTAAATAAGTTTCTTGCCAACGGGATAGAGACTGCACTTAAGGATAAACTCAGTTAAACTGCGCCGCCGCTGGGCCAATATGGCGTATCAGATATAAACGAGGTGAATGATGAAGGACACAATGATAGAAGCGAGAATGGCTGAGCTGGAAAGCCGCCTGGCTTTTCAGGACATCACCATCGAAGAGCTTAACCAGACCGTGACCGCGCACGAACTCGAAATGGCGAAACTGCGGGATCATATGCGCCTGCTGACGGAAAAGCTGAAGGCGACGCAGCCGTCAAATATTGCCTCTCAGTCGGAAGAGACGCCACCACCTCATTATTGAGGCGTAAAAAAAGCGGGATTATCCCGCTTTTTTATTTTCCGCATGACGGAATTAGTGGCAACCGCAGCCGCCGTTGCCGCAACCACCTTTACCGTGGCCGTGGTCATGACCATGGTCGTGGCCGTGACCACCGCAGCAGCCGTCGTGGCCGTGATCGTGATCATGGTCGTGACCATGCGCACCGTGAACGTGGCCATGGGCCAGCTCTTCTTCGGTCGCTTCACGGATCGCAACAACTTCTACGTTGAACTTCAGGTTCTGGCCAGCCAGCATGTGGTTGCCGTCAACCACGACGTGGTCGTCTTCAACTTCAGTGATTTCAACAGGAACCGGACCCTGGTCAGTTTCAGCCAGGAAGCGCATGCCAACCTGCAGCTCGTCAACGCCCATGAACACGTCTTTAGGAACGCGCTGAACCAGGTTGTCGTCATACTGACCGTAAGCGTCGTTCGCGCCTACAGCAACGTCGAATTTATCGCCAACTTCATGACCTTCCAGCGCAGTTTCCAGGCCGGAAATCAGGGAACCGTGACCATGCAGGTAGTCCAGCGGCGCACTCACCGGAGACTCATCAACCAACACACCGTCTTCTGTACGTACCTGATAGGCCAGGCTGACCACCAGGTCTTTTGCTACTTTCATGATATCTCCTGAGCGTGGGAAAATTGCTGGCGCAGATTGTAGCGGAAATCTGCACCCGTGTACCCTTAAGCTTAAAAAAACTCAGAGCATATCGCTAGTCTGGATGAAAAATGCCGATCACTTGCTCTTCTTTGCGAACGTGATCGCGTGCTTCTTTGTCCGCCTCACGCATCTGGTGACCGCACTTAACGCACTCAACTATATCAATATTATTTTCGCGCCACATGGCCAGCGTATCTTGAGCCTGGCAAGACGGGCACTTTGCACCCGCGATAAAGCGTTTACGTACAGCCATCTTTCGTTACCTTTTATTCAAATTCATCCCAGCCGTCGAGCTGGCGTCGTTCCTGTTGCATCTCTCGCTGAAAAATCTCCTCCAGCTCGCGACGCGCTTCCCGCACGCGGGAGATCTGCGCCGTATCGCTATGTACCGGCATTAATTCGCGCAGCATGCGCATATCCAGCCGGCGGAAGTGCATCTGGGCGCGCTGCGCCTGGTGAGGATGCATGCCAAGCGAGATCAGCGCCTTGCGCCCCAGCTCCAGCGCACTGGAGAACGTCTCACGGGAGAAGTGTTTCACACCTGCCTGCAACAATTCGTGAGCTTCAACACGCCCCCGGGCACGCGCCAGAATATTCAGGTGCGGGAAATGCTGCTGGCAAAGATCCACCAGCTTCATCGTGTCTTCCGGGTCGTTACAGGTAATCACGATGGACTCTGCCGCTTCTGCCCCGGCCGAGCGCAGAAGCTCAAGCTGAGTGGCATCGCCGTAATAGACCTTGTAGCCATATTTGCGCATCAGGTTGACCGCGCTGATATCGCGCTCCAGCACCGTAATGCGCATTTTGTTCGCCATCAACAGGCGGCCAATCACCTGCCCGAAGCGGCCGAAGCCCACGACGATCACCTGCGGCTTATCGTCTTCTACCCACGGCGCTTCATCTTCATCGTCTGCCGGATTCAGGCGGCGCGACAGGAGTTTATCCACCATCTTCATCAGCAGAGGCGTGGTCATCATCGACAGCGTTACCGTCACCAGCAGCAGCGCCATCTGGTCATCTTTAAACAGCTTCTGGGAGGAGGCGGTGGAGAACAGCACAAACGCAAACTCGCCCCCCTGGCTCAACACGCTGGCAAACTGCATGCGTTCAGAACTGCGCAACCCGTAGATACGTGCCATGACGTACAGCACCAGCATTTTCACCGCCACCAGGATCGCAACACTCACCGCAACCCAGAGCAAATGGGTATAAAGCACGCCAAGATTGAGCGCCATTCCCACCGAAATAAAGAACAGGCCTAACAGCAGCCCTTTGAAGGGATCGATGGCAATTTCCAGTTCGTGCCGATATTCACTCTCCGCCAGCAGCACGCCGGCAATAAAGGTGCCCAGCGCCATCGACAGCCCCAGCGCGTCCATAAACAGCGCCGAGCCGAGCACCAGCAGCAGCGTCGCGGCGGTAAACACCTCGCGCACGCCCGAGGCGGCAATAAAGCGGAACACCGGACGTAACAGGAAACGTCCGCCAATCAGCATGCCCGCAAAGGCCAGCACCTTCATAGAAATTTTTGCCCAGTCGAAGTGATCGTCGCCCGAGCCCGCCAGCAGCGGCACCAGCGCCAGCGCCGGGATCACCGCTAAATCCTGGAACAGCAGCACCGAAAAGCCCAGCTGTCCGGCCTCATTGCGGTTCATCCCCTTGTCGCGCATCAGCTGCAGCGCCATCGCCGTCGACGACATTGCGAGACCAATCCCGCCAATCACCGCCGCCTGCCAGGAAAAGTTGGTCAGCATTAACAGGCCAGCCAGAATCGCGGCGCTAAACAGCACCTGCGCGGCGCCCACGCCAAAGATAGAGCGTCGAAGCTGCCACAGCTTCGAGGGGTTCAGTTCGAGGCCGATGATGAACATCAGGAACACCACGCCGAGCTCCGAGAAGTGGAGAATTTCATCCACGTCGCTGATGAAACCCAGTCCCCATGGGCCAATGGCGATCCCCGCGAGCAAATACCCCAGCACCGCCCCGATGCCGATACGGGCGGCAAGCGGCACCGCGACGACGGCGGCAAATAAAAACAGCACCCCGGCGAGGAGTAAATTCGATCCTTCCATTAACGACCTCCTGCCGGAATAGGTGATGCCAGCCATTCACCGTAGGCTCTGGCGTGGCTTGCCAGCGATTTCGGGTCCTGACGCCGCGCCCAGTAAACAATAATCGGGCTCATCCAGTGCATGCGGCACATGGCCGCCGTCAGCTCGAACGGCCTCAGGATGTCGCTCATGGGGTAGCGGTTCAGCCCGTCGTGACGGTAAGCGCTTTCGGGTTCACCGGTGGTGATCACACTGCGCCAGTACTTTCCCGCCAGCTGGTTGCCCCCCACCCCGCTGGAAAAGCCCCGGCTCAGCACGCGGTCCAGCCACTCTTTCAGCAGCGCCGGACAGCTGTAGGTATAAAGCGGATGCTGGAACACAATCACGTCGTGCTGACGCAGCAGTTCCTGCTCGTAAGGAATATCGATAAAGAAATCAGGATAGTGCGCGTAGAGATCGTGCACCGTGACGTTACTGAGCTGTGTGGCCGGCTTAAGCAGCACCCGGTTCGCCACCGAGTCCTGAGATTCCGGATGGGCATACAGCAGCAGCACTTTCGCTGTCTGAGACATCACTCCCCTCCCGGTTCTGTTTTTGTGTATTGTTGTCGTTTTGGGCTACCATGGCGGCCCGGTGGGGAAAATGGCCCACACCTTACATTATCATAATGACAAATTAACATAGTCGGAACATACGGCGCTTCTATGATTGTTTTCTCCTCGTTACAAATTCGTCGCGGCGTGCGCGTCCTGCTGGATAACGCCACTGCTACCATCAACCCGGGCCAGAAAGTGGGTCTGGTCGGCAAAAACGGCTGCGGTAAATCCACCCTGCTGGCGCTGCTGAAAAACGAGATTAGCGCGGATGGTGGTAACTTTACCTTCCCGGGGAACTGGCAGCTCGCGTGGGTAAACCAGGAGACGCCTGCCCTGAGCGAACCGGCGCTCGACTATGTTATCGACGGAGATCGCGAGTACCGTAAGCTCGAAGCGGAACTCAACGCGGCCAACGAGCGCAACGACGGTCACGCCATCGCTACCGTTCACGGCAAGCTGGACGCCATCGACGCGTGGACCATTCGCTCCCGCGCCTCCAGCCTGCTGCACGGCCTGGGCTTTAGCAATGAACAGCTTGAACGCCCGGTAAGCGACTTCTCCGGCGGCTGGCGCATGCGCCTCAACCTGGCGCAGGCGCTGATCTGCCGCTCAGACCTGCTCCTGCTCGATGAACCGACCAACCACCTCGATCTCGATGCGGTTATTTGGCTGGAGAAGTGGCTCAAGAGCTATCAGGGCACTCTGATTCTCATCTCCCACGACCGCGACTTCCTCGACCCGGTGGTGGATAAAATCATTCATATCGAACAGCAAACCATGTTCGAGTACACCGGCAACTACAGCTCCTTCGAGCGCCAGCGCGCGACGCGCCTTGCTCAGCAGCAGTCGATGTATGAAAGCCAACAGCAGCGCGTGGCGCATCTGCAGAGCTTCGTGGATCGCTTCAAAGCTAAAGCGTCAAAAGCCAAGCAGGCCCAGAGCCGCATCAAGATGCTGGAACGCATGGAGATGATTGCCCCGGCACACGTGGATAACCCGTTCCACTTCAGCTTCCGCGCGCCGGAAAGCCTGCCGAACCCGCTTCTGAAGATGGAAAAGGTCAGCGCGGGTTATGGGGATCGCATCATCCTCGACTCTATCAAGCTTAACCTGGTGCCGGGTTCGCGCATTGGCCTGCTGGGGCGCAACGGCGCCGGTAAATCAACATTAATTAAGCTGCTCGCGGGCGAGCTTAACCCAACCAGCGGTGAAATCGGCCTGGCGAAGGGCATTAAGCTTGGCTATTTCGCCCAGCATCAGCTGGAATTTTTACGCGCGGATGAATCCCCGATTCAGCATCTGGCGCGTCTTGCGCCGCAGGAAATGGAGCAGAAGCTGCGCGACTACCTCGGCGGCTTCGGCTTCCAGGGCGATAAGGTGACCGAAAACACCGAGCGTTTCTCGGGCGGCGAAAAAGCCCGTCTGGTGCTGGCGCTGATCGTCTGGCAGAAACCCAACCTGCTGCTGCTCGATGAACCGACCAACCACCTGGATCTCGACATGCGTCAGGCGCTGACCGAAGCGCTGATTGAGTTCGAAGGCGCACTGGTTGTCGTGTCGCACGATCGCCACCTGATCCGCTCCACCACCGACGATCTCTACCTGGTACACGGCGGCAAAGTCGAACCGTTCGACGGCGATCTTGAAGACTACCAGCAGTGGCTGACGGACGTACAAAAGCAGGAAAACCAGCCGGAAGAGTCAGCGAAAGACAACGTCAACAGCGCACAGTCGCGTAAAGACCAGAAGCGCCGCGAAGCGGAACTGCGCACCCAGACCCAGCCGCTGCGTAAAGAGATTGCCCGTCTTGAAAAAGAGATGGAAAAGCTCAACGCCATCCTTGCCGCCGTCGAAGAGAAGCTGGGCGACAGCGACCTGTACGATCAGAGCCGTAAAGCGGAGCTAACGGATTGTCTACAAACGCAGGCGAAAGCTAAATCCAGCCTCGAAGAGTGCGAAATGGCATGGCTGGACGCGCAGGAACAGCTGGAAGCGATGCTGCAGGCAGACTGAATTTTTACCCCGTTGTGCGAACGGAATCTATCTCTGGTTCGGAAATCCAGGCTAAACGGGGTACAATTCGGAAGGTATAGTGAATTTCTGACAAGAATCAGCATCGTCCTTATGACCCAAATCATTCCATCAGACTTCGACATTACAGCCGAAGACAGCACCGAGTTCGTGCCCATGCGCGGCGTGACCAACTGCCATTTGCAGACCATGCTGCCGCGGCTGATCCGCCGCAAGGTCCAGTTCACTCCGCACTGGCAACGGCTCGATCTGCCGGACGGTGATTTTCTGGATCTCGCCTGGAGCGAAGCGCCGGAACAGGCTCTTCATAAGCCGCGTCTGGTGGTTTTTCACGGTTTAGAAGGCAGCCTGCACAGTCCGTATGCGCATGGGTTAATTGAGGCCGCCAAAGCGCGCGGCTGGCTCGGCGTGGTGATGCATTTTCGCGGCTGTAGCGGCGAGCCGAATCGTCAGAAACGCATTTATCACTCGGGTGAAACCGAAGATGGCACGTGGTTTCTGCACTGGCTGCGGGAAAATTATGGCGCCGCGCCAACGGCCGCCGTGGGCTACTCGCTGGGCGGTAATATGCTCGCCTGTCTGCTGGCCAAAGAGGGCGAAAGCGTACCGCTGAATGCGGCAGTGATTGTCTCCGCACCGTTTATGCTGGAGCAGTGCAGCTACCACATGGAAAAAGGCTTTTCTCGCGTCTATCAGCGCTATCTGCTCAACCTGCTGAAAGCCAACGCGGCGCGAAAGCTGAAGGCCTATCCGGATACCCTGCCGGTAAGCCTGCGCCAGCTGAAAAAGGTTCGCTGCATCCGCGAATTCGACGATCTGATCACCGCCAAAATTCACGGCTTCGCCGATGCTATCGACTATTACCGACAGTGCAGCGCCATGCCGCTGCTCAGCAAAATCACGCAGCCGACGCTGATCATTCACGCCAAAGATGACCCGTTCATGGATCATCACTCTATTCCCGCGCAGGAATTCCTGCCTGACAACGTTCACTACCAGCTGACCGAACATGGTGGCCACGTGGGGTTCATCGGCGGCACGCTGCGCAGGCCGAAAATGTGGCTGGAAGCGCGCATTCCTGACTGGCTGACTCCTTATCTGGATGGTGCAAAATGATCATTCCCTGGCAGGATCTGGCTCCCGAAACGCTCGATAATCTGATTGAAAGCTTTGTATTACGCGAAGGCACCGATTATGGTGAACATGAGCGTTCGCTTGAGCAAAAGGTCAACGATGTAAAACGCCAGCTGAAAAGCGGCGACGTGGTGCTGGTGTGGTCAGAACTGCATGAGACGGTCAATATCATGCCCCGCAACGCGTTTCACGGCTGATCTTCCAACCTTTTCCGTCAGGGAGTTGCTATGTCTGCCAGACATCCCATTATTGCCGTTACGGGGTCGAGTGGTGCGGGAACCACCACCACCAGCCTCGCTTTTCGCAAGATTTTCGCCCAGCTGAATCTCCGTTCGGCGGAGGTCGAAGGCGACAGCTTTCACCGCTATACGCGGCCTGAGATGGACATGGCGATCCGCAAGGCACGCGATCTGGGTAAACACATCAGCTACTTTGGCCCGGAAGCCAATGATTTCGGCCTGCTGGAGCAAACCTTCCGCGAATACGGTCAGAGCGGTACCGGGCAGTCCCGTAAGTATCTGCACACCTACGACGAAGCCGTACCCTGGAATCAGGTGCCGGGCACCTTTACCCCCTGGCAACCGCTGCCGGAACCCACCGACGTGCTGTTTTATGAAGGATTGCACGGCGGCGTTGTCACACCTCAGCACGACGTGGCGCGCCATGTGGATCTGCTGGTCGGGGTGGTGCCGATCGTTAACCTGGAGTGGATCCAGAAGCTGACGCGCGACATGAGCGAGCGCGGCCATTCGCGCGAGGCGGTAATGGACTCGGTGGTGCGCTCCATGGAAGATTACATCAACTATCTCACGCCGCAGTTCTCCCGCACGCACATTAACTTCCAGCGCGTGCCGACGGTGGACACTTCCAATCCGTTCGCGGCGAAAAGCATCCCGTCGTTGGATGAGAGCTTTGTGGTGATCCACTTCCGCAATCTTGAAGGCATTGATTACCCCTGGCTGCTGGCGATGCTGCAGGGCTCGTTTATTTCCCACATGAATACGTTAGTGGTTCCCGGTGGAAAAATGGGGCTGGCAATGGAGCTGATCATGACGCCGCTGGTGGAGCGACTGATGGAAGGGAAGCAGATCGCGTGAACATGTTCCCTCTCCCCGTGGGAGAGGGTTAGGGTGAGGGCATCAACACGCACGATGCCCCAATAATTAGGCCTCGATCACTTCATACGAATGGGTGATTTTTACCGCTTTCTCCAGCATTAACGCCACAGAGCAGTATTTCTCCGCAGAGAGATCCACCGCACGTGAGACCGCCGCGTCTTTCAGTTCTTTCCCGGTGACGACAAAGTGCAGATTAATGTGGGTGAACAGACGTGGCGCCTCTTCGCGACGTTCTGAGGTGAGTTTAACCTCGCAATCCGTCACGTCATGACGGCCTTTTTGCAGAATCGACACCACGTCAATCGCGCTGCATCCGCCTGCCGCCATCAGCACCATTTCCATTGGGCTTGGCGCTTTATCGCCGGAGTTACCATCCATCAAAATTTGGTGTCCTGATGCGGACTCGCCCAGGAACGTTAAACCTTCAACCCACTTCACGCGCGCTTGCATATTCATTAACTCCAACGTTGCATTTTTGGTGACAGATTACGCGTGCGTTACATTTCTCGCAATGGAAGGCGACCTGCATCATGCTGAAGCGAGACACCAGGAGACACGCGGCGAAAGCTATGCTAAAACACTCAGGATGCTACAGTAATACATTGACGTTACACATGTATGCAGAGGACATCAAACTTTACTGGCTGCGAAACGTTACGACAGCCGACTTCCCAGGGTATGGGTAAGAATTCGATTGCAACCCCAGAGTCCGGATGCATCTGATGACTCTGGTGACAGCTTATAACAGAGGATAACAGCGCATGGTGCTTGGCAAACCGCAAACAGACCCGACTCTCGAATGGTTCTTGTCTCATTGCCACATTCATAAGTACCCATCGAAGAGCACGCTGATTCACCAGGGTGAAAAAGCGGAAACGTTGTATTACATCGTCAAAGGCTCGGTGGCAGTGCTGATCAAAGATGAGGAAGGCAAAGAGATGATCCTTTCCTATCTGAACCAGGGCGATTTTATCGGTGAACTGGGCCTGTTTGAAGAAGGCCAGGAACGTAGCGCCTGGGTTCGTGCAAAGACAGCATGTGAAGTGGCTGAAATTTCTTATAAGAAATTCCGTCAGTTGATTCAGGTAAACCCTGACATCCTGATGCGTCTTTCTTCCCAGATGGCGCGCCGTCTGCAGGTGACGTCAGAGAAAGTGGGTAACCTCGCCTTCCTGGACGTGACTGGCCGCATTGCGCAGACTCTGCTGAACCTGGCGAAACAGCCAGACGCGATGACCCACCCGGACGGCATGCAAATTAAAATTACCCGTCAGGAAATCGGTCAGATCGTCGGTTGCTCCCGCGAAACGGTGGGCCGTATTCTGAAAATGCTGGAAGATCAAAACCTGATCTCCGCCCACGGTAAAACCATCGTGGTTTACGGAACCCGTTAATCCTGCCTAAACGGCGTGCCATCGCGAGGTGTCACGCCGTTTTTGTCTCTATTCCCCATGTGGCGCAGGCTGATCTATCACCCGGAAGTTAACTACGCACTACGACAAACGCTGGTGCTGTGTCTTCCCGTGGCCGTGGGCCTGATCCTGGGACATCTTCAGCAGGGCCTGCTGTTTTCTCTCGTCCCCGCCTGCTGCAACATTGCCGGTCTGGACACGCCCCATAAACGCTTTTTCAAACGTCTGATAATTGGCGGCTCGCTGTTTGCTGGCTGTAGCCTCGCGGTGCAGCTTCTGCTGGCTCGTGATATTCCCCTGCCGCTGATCCTGACCGTGCTGGCGATGACCCTCGGCGTCACCGCCGAAATCAGCTCGCTCCATGCCCGGCTGCTTCCCGCGTCACTCATTGCGGCCATCTTCACCCTGAGCCTCGCCGGTAATATGCCCGTGTGGGAGCCGCTGCTGATCTACGCCCTCGGCACGCTGTGGTACGGGCTGTTTAACTGGTTCTGGTTCTGGCTGTGGCGGGAGCAGCCGCTGCGCGAATCTCTGAGCCTGCTCTACGTGCAGCTTGCGGATTACTGTGAAGCCAAATACACCCTGCTCACCCAGCATACGGATCCGGAAAAATCCTTACCGCCATTGCTGACGCGCCAGCAAAAGGTGGTAGACCTGATAAGCCAGTGCTATCAGCAGCTGCATATGCTCGCCGCCAACAAGAACCACGAATATAAACGGCTGTTGCGCACCTTCCAGGTGGGGCTGGATCTTCAGGAGCATATCTCCGTTAGCCTTCACCACCCGCAGGAGGTGCAAAAGCTGGTTGAGCGCAGCCATGCCGAAGCGGTGATCCGCTGGAACGCACAAACCGTCTCCGCGCGCCTGCGGGTGCTGGCCGATGATATTCTCTACCACCGCTACCCCACGCGCTTTAACATGGACAAACAGCTCGGCGCGCTGGAGAAAATCGCCCGTCAGCACCCGGATAACCCGGTCGGCCAGTTTGCCGCCTGGCACTTCAGCCGCATCGCCCGCGTGCTGCGCACCCAGCGCCCGCTTTATTCCCGTGACCTGATGGCGGATAAACAGAAACGTCTGCCGCTGCTGCCGGCGCTGAGAAGCTACCTGTCTCTGAAATCTTCCGCTCTGCGCAACGCTGCAAGGATTAGCGTCATGCTCAGTATCGCCAGCCTGATGGGCATGGCGCTCCACCTGCCGAAACCGTACTGGATCTTAATGACCGTGCTGTTTGTTACCCAGAACGGCTATGGCGCCACGCGGGTGCGCATTCTGCACCGGGCAGGCGGCACGATGGCGGGGCTGATTATTGCGGGCGTGACGCTGCATTTTCACGTGCCCGAGGGCTATACCCTGGCGGGCATGCTGGCGATCACCCTGGTAAGCTATCTAATCATTCGCAAAAACTACGGCTGGGCGATGGTGGGCTTTACGGTGACGGCGGTATATACCCTTCAGCTGCTGACGCTTAACGGCGAACAGTTTATTGTCGCCAGGCTGATTGATACCCTGATCGGCTGCCTGATTGCCTTTGGCGGCATGGTCTGGCTGTGGCCGCAGTGGCAGAGCGGGCTGCTGAGGCAGAACGCCCACGACGCGCTGGAGGCTGATCAGCAGGCCATTCGTCTGATCCTGAGCGACGATCCGCAGCCCTCCCCGCTGGCGTATCAGCGGATGAAGGTCAACCAGGCGCACAACGCCCTGTTTAACTCGCTCAACCAGGCGATGCAGGAGCCGGGCTTTAACTCACACTATCTTGCCGATATGAAGCTGTGGGTCACGCACAGCCAGTTTATCGTTGAGCACATCAATGCCATGACCACGCTGGCGCGCGAGCACACCATGCTGACGCCGGATCTGGCGCAGCGCTATTTGCAGTCGTGTGAAATTGCGTTGCAGCGGTGTCAGCAGCGTCTGGAGTATGACGCGCCGGGTGAGTCGGGGGATTCGAACATTCTGGAGGCACCGGAGACGCTGACCCACGGGCCGATGAGCACCCTGGAGCAGCATTTGCAGCGCGTGCTGGGACATCTGAACACCATGCACACCATTTCGTCGGTGGCATGGCGTCAGCGCCCGCATCACGGCATTTGGTTAACGCGGCGGTTAAAGCGAACCGAGTATTAGTCTTTTACGATCTTCTCGACCGCCGCGGCAAAGCGGGTTAACCCGTCGTCAATATCTTTCTCTTCCACCACCAGCGAAGGCGCAAAGCGCATCACGTCAGGCCCGGCATTTAGCACCATCACCCCTTCGTGGGCGGCTGCGTGCAGGAAATCGCGCGCGCGGCCTTTGTACTGCGGCTTAAGCTCCGCACCAATCAGCAGCCCCATGCCGCGGATCTCGCTGAAGACGTCGTACTTATTGTTAATCTGCTGGAGATGCTGCACAAACAGCTCGCGCTTCGCGCTAACGCCGTTCAGCACCTCTGGCGTGTTGATGATGTCGAACGCGGCACCCGCCACGGCGCTCGCCAGCGGGTTACCGCCGTAGGTCGAGCCGTGAGACCCGACGTGGAACGCAGAGGCAATCTCCTGCGTCGTCAGTACCGCACTCACCGGAAAACCGCCGCCGAGCGCTTTGGCGCTGGTCAGAATATCCGGCGTGACGCCGTAGTGCATGTAGGCAAACAGCTCTCCGGTACGCCCCATCCCGCACTGCACTTCATCAAACACCAGTAGCGCCTGATGTTCGTCGCACAGTTCGCGCAGCCCTTTCAGGAATTCCGGGGTTGCCGCGGTCACGCCGCCTTCGCCCTGAATCGGCTCCACCACCACCGCGCAGGTGTGGTCGTCCATCACCGCTTTCACCGCGTGCAGATCGTTAAACGGCACGTGGATAATGTCGGCTGGTTTCGGACCAAAGCCGTCGGAATACTTCGGCTGGCCGCCAACGGAGACGGTAAAGAAAGAGCGTCCGTGGAAGGCGTTATGGAAGGCGATGATTTTAGTTTTGTACGGGCTGTGGCGCGTGGTGGCGTAGTAGCGCGCCAGCTTAAAGGCGGTTTCGTTGGCCTCGGTGCCGGAGTTCATAAACAGCACGCGCTCGGCAAACGTGGCATCAATGATCTTGCGGCCCAGGCGCAGCGCAGGTTCGTTGGTGAACACGTTGCTGGTGTGCCACAGGGTTTCGCCCTGGGTTTTCAGCGCGTCCACCAGCGCAGGATGGCAGTGGCCCAGCGCCGTGACCGCAATACCGCCCGCGAAATCCACATACTCTTTGCCCTGCTGATCCCAGACGCGGCTGCCTTTCCCCTTCACCGGGATAAACTCAGCCGGTGCATAAATCGGCAGAATCACTTCATCGAATGTCGCGCGAGTAATTGCTGGTTGTTCAGTTGCCATGTCATGCCCATCCATTTTATGTCACATTCATTGTGAAAATATAATCACAAAATATGCATAAAAACTCACAACAAGGCAACAGATATTCAGCGATTGAGGAAATTTGCCAGCAGTGCGTGCCCCTGCTCGCTGAGGATACTTTCAGGGTGGAACTGGACGCCTTCAAGATCCCACTCGCGGTGGTGAATCCCCATGATCTCCTGCGTATCGCTCCAGGCGGTCACGTCAAAGCAGTCGGGCAGCGTCGGTGGGTCAATCACCAGCGAATGGTAGCGCGTCACGGTTAGCGGGTTATTCAGCCCTGTGAATACGCCCGTGCCGGTGTGGGTGACCGGCGAGGTTTTGCCGTGCATCACTTTCGCGGCACGGACGATGGTAGCCCCAAATACCTGGGCAATCGCCTGATGACCGAGACAGACGCCAAGGATCGGCAGCCTGCCGGCATAGTGGTGAATAACGTCCAGAGAAATGCCCGATTCCGACGGCGTACACGGCCCCGGCGAAATGACAATTTTCTGCGGAGCCAGCGTCTCAATATCAGACAGGCTGAGTTCGTCGTTGCGGCGGACAACCACCTCTGCACCCAGTTCACAAAAATACTGGTAAAGGTTCCAGGTGAAGGAATCGTAGTTATCAATCAGCAGAATCATGGCGGCTCCCGAAAAAAATGCCGCCCTATTTTACTCAGATTCCCGCGCTTCGCTCACTACTTTGGCAAAGATAGCGCTCAGCGCGGTCAAATCGCCCGTGGCCCCGCTTCGGTTCGCCGCCACCCACTGCTCGGGATCAATATCCCGCCAGTCCAGCGCGTAATTCGCGTGGATGGCCAGCTGCTCAAAGAAGACGCGCTGAGCAATGCCATTACCGCGCATAAAGGGATGCAGCATGTTGATTTCACAGTAGTAATGGCTCACTTTTTCAACAAACGCCGCTTTTTCAAGACCCACAAGATACTTATCACTTTCCAGCGCTGCCATCAGTTCGTTACCCATCGTCTCGATGTACTCAAAATGGCAGAAGGGAATGTCACCCTTAAAAATATCGTCGGTACGGAATTCGCCTGCCTGCTTCATCTCTCTGTGATACAGATGGCGATGAATGAGGCACAGATGCGGTAGCCCGGGCGCTGAGGGCCCAAGCTCCAGCGTCTCAATGCCGGGCTCTGAAGGACCATTACCTTTTTCAAGGAGACAACTGGCCTGAAAATTGACGTTACGCTGTTGCTCCCAGAGACGGGATTTTTGCTTATCGGTGAGTTTTTTCACTTAACGCCTCCCTGAATAGTCCGTGTGCCACAAGTATAAGCAGCAAAACGCGCTTTCGCAGGGAGGGCTGAAAGACACGGGCAGGATATGCCCGTGTGGGAGAACGATTACGGCAGCACTTTCGCGGAGAGAATCACCACTGGCTTAGACGGTACATTCTGGTATGGACCGACATCGTGGGTCTGAACCTGAGAGATTTTGTCCGCCACGTCCATCCCTTTCACAATTTTACCGAAGACCGCATAGCCGAAGTCGCGCTGGCCGTGGTCGAGGAAAGCGTTATCCGCCACGTTGAGGAAGAACTGGCTGGTGGCGCTGTCTTTATCCGCCGTGCGCGCCATGGAGATGGTGCCGCGCTTGTTCAGCAGGCCGTTGTCCGCTTCGTTTTTGATGGGTGGGTTAGGCTGTTTCTGCTGCATCTGCTCGTTGAAGCCGCCGCCCTGAATCATGAAGCCAGGGATCACGCGGTGGAAGGTGGTGTTGTTATAGAAACCACTGTTCACATAGTCGAGGAAGTTTTTCACAGAAACCGGAGCTTTCTGGCTATTTAGTTCCAGCTCAATGTTCCCGGCAGAGGTGGTCAGCAGAACGTGAGGGTCCCCTTTGGCTGCCAGCGCAGCAGGGGAAACGGCAGAAAGAGCAAACACAGCTGCGACAGCCGCCAGTGTTGATTTGAGCATGAGAATTCCTTAACAAAGCGCAGTATAAAAAGCGAATGGCTTGATTCTAAAGAGCAGTATGAACCCAGACCAGTCTTTTACCTAATTTTACGAAATTGAAACAATTATTACTGCGCAAACGATTGGTTATACCGCCATTTAGTGTGACTTAGATCACACTAAAACCTGCAATGGCATATTCATTTCCCTTAAAAGATAGGAATAGATCACTTTAGCGACTAAAATCTGCCCGCTCTCAGCGCCCTCCCGGCGCTTTTCTTTTTCTGAACAGGCCAGACATGACTAACAGCAATCGCATCAAGCTCACATGGATAAGCTTCTTCTCCTACGCCCTGACCGGCGCGTTGGTGATCGTCACCGGGATGGTGATGGGAAATATCGCAGACTACTTCCAGCTGCCCGTTTCCAGCATGAGTAACACCTTCACCTTCCTCAACGCGGGGATCCTGATCTCAATCTTCCTGAATGCCTGGCTGATGGAAATCGTCCCGCTGAAAACCCAGCTGCGCTTCGGCTTCGTGCTGATGGTTGCCGCCGTGGCGGGCCTGATGTTGAGCCACAGCATCGCCCTGTTCTCCGCCGCCATGTTCGTGCTGGGCCTTGTCAGCGGGATCACGATGTCGATCGGTACGTTCCTTATTACGCACATGTATGAAGGCCGCCAGCGCGGCGCGCGCCTGCTGTTTACCGACTCCTTCTTCAGCATGGCCGGGATGATTTTCCCGATGGTCGCCGCGTATCTGCTCGCGCGCAGCATTGAATGGTACTGGGTATACGCCTGTATCGGTCTGGTCTATGTCGCGATCTTCATTCTGACCTTCGGCTGTGACTTCCCGGTGCTGGGCAAAAAAGCGCAGACCACCTCAGAGCCGGTGGCGAAGGAAAAATGGGGTATCGGCGTGCTGTTCCTCTCCATTGCCGCCCTGTGCTACATCCTCGGTCAGTTGGGCTTTATCTCGTGGGTACCTGAATACGCCAAAGGTCTGGGCATGAGCCTGAACGATGCGGGCAAACTGGTGAGCGATTTCTGGATGTCTTACATGTTCGGCATGTGGGCCTTTAGCTTCATCCTGCGCTTCTTCGACCTGCAACGTATTCTGACCGTCCTGGCGGGTCTGGCGACCGTGCTGATGTATCTGTTCATCAACGGTGCCCCGGAGCATATGCCATGGTTCATCCTGACCCTGGGCTTCTTCTCCAGCGCTATTTACACCTCAATCATCACCCTGGGCTCCCTGCAGACCAAAGTGGCTTCGCCAAAGCTGGTGAACTTCGTGCTGACCTGCGGCACCATCGGCACCATGCTGACCTTCGTGGTCACGGGCCCGATTGTGGCGCACAGCGGCCCGCTGGCCGCGCTGCACACCGCTAACGGTCTGTATGCCGTGGTGTTTATCATGTGTTTCATTCTGGGCTTCGTGACCCGTCACCGCCAGCACAATACGGCAACGGCTACCCACTAATCGTCAAAATCCCTTTGCGTTCTGCAAAGGGGTTTTACCCTGCTTACACGCTCTGACTGCCGATTCGTAAAAAACCCCTCAAATTTGTGCGAAAAACAAGCAAGCACAAAAATCAAACAATATCCGTTACTTATAAAAAACCTGACAAATCATAGATATACCCACTAAGGGGTAGGTGAAGGCGTATTTGATTTGCATCAATAAGTGCCCCTGCTGAATCGTTAAGGTAGGCAGTAATAGAAAAGAAATCGAGGCAAAAATGAGCAAAGTCAGACTCGCTATCATCGGTAACGGCATGGTCGGCCACCGCTTTATTGAGGATCTTCTCGATAAAGCCGATGCTGACCAGTTCGATATTACCGTGTTCTGTGAAGAACCCCGCAAGGCGTACGACCGTGTGCACTTGTCTTCCTACTTCTCTCACCATACCGCCGAAGAGCTCTCTCTGGTGCGCGAAGGTTTCTACGAGAAGCATGGCGTAAAAGTGCTGGTGGGCGAACGCGCTATCACCATCAACCGTCAGGAGAAAGTGATCCACTCCAGCGCCGGGCGTACGGTTTTTTACGATAAGCTGATCATGGCGACTGGCTCGTATCCGTGGATCCCGCCGATTAAAGGGTCGGAAACCCAGGATTGCTTCGTTTACCGTACCATTGAAGACCTCAACGCCATTGAATCCTGCGCTCGTCGAAGCAAACGCGGTGCGGTTGTTGGCGGTGGCCTGCTGGGCCTGGAAGCGGCAGGCGCGCTGAAAAACCTCGGCGTTGAAACCCACGTTATCGAATTTGCCCCGATGCTGATGGCGGAACAGCTGGACCACATGGGTGGCGACCAGCTGCGTCGTAAAATCGAAAGCATGGGTGTGAAGGTTCACACCAGCAAGAACACCAAAGAGATCGTGCAGGAAGGCACAGAGGCGCGTAAAACCATGCGCTTTGCCGACGGCAGCGAGCTGGAAGTGGACTTCATCGTCTTCTCCACCGGTATTCGTCCGCGCGACAAGCTCGCCACGCAGTGCGGCCTGGCCGTAGCCCAGCGCGGCGGGATCATGATTAACGATACCTGCCAGACCTCCGATCCGGATATCTACGCCATTGGCGAGTGCGCCAGCTGGAATAACCGGGTATACGGTCTGGTGGCACCAGGATACAAAATGGCGCAGGTCGCCGTGGACCATATCCTCGGCAGCGAAAACGCCTTCACCGGCGCAGACATGAGCGCCAAGCTGAAGCTGCTGGGCGTGGACGTAGGCGGTATCGGCGATGCGCATGGCCGCACCCCGAACTCCCGCAGCTATGTCTATCTGGACGAAAGCAAAGAGGTCTACAAACGCCTTATCGTCAGCCAGGACAACAAAACCCTGCTCGGTGCGGTGCTGGTGGGCGATACCAGCGACTTCGGTAACCTGCTCCAGCTGGTGCTGAACGCCATTGAGCTGCCGGAAAACCCGGACGCGCTGATCCTGCCGGCGCACGCCTCCAGCGGTAAACCCTCTATCGGCGTGGATAAACTGCCGGACAGCGCGCAGATTTGCTCCTGCTTCGACGTCACCAAAGGCATGCTGATCTCCGCCATCAACAAAGGCTGCCACACCGTTGCGGCGCTGAAGGCCGAAACCAAAGCCGGTACCGGCTGCGGCGGCTGTATTCCACTGGTGACTCAGGTGCTGAACGCTGAACTGGCGAAACAGGGCATCGAAGTGAACAACAACCTGTGCGAGCACTTCGCTTACTCTCGCCAGGAGCTGTACCATCTGATCCGCGTGGAAGGCATCAAGTCCTTCGACGAACTGCTGGAGAAACACGGCCAGGGTTACGGTTGTGAAGTGTGTAAACCGACCGTCGGCTCCCTGCTGGCGTCCTGCTGGAATGAGTACGTGCTCAAACCAGAACACACGCCGCTGCAGGACACCAACGATAACTTCCTGGCGAACATCCAGAAAGACGGTACTTACTCCGTCATTCCGCGTTCCGCCGGTGGCGAAATCACCCCAGAAGGGCTGGTCGCCGTGGGCCGTATCGCCCGTGAGTTTAATCTGTACACCAAAATCACCGGTTCCCAGCGTATCGGCCTGTTTGGCGCGCAGAAGGATGATCTGCCGGAAATCTGGCGTCAGTTGATTGAAGCGGGCTTCGAAACCGGTCACGCGTATGCCAAAGCGCTGCGTATGGCGAAAACCTGCGTGGGCAGCACCTGGTGCCGCTACGGCGTGGGCGACAGCGTGGGATTCGGCGTCGAGCTGGAAAACCGCTACAAAGGCATCCGTACCCCGCACAAAATGAAGTTCGGCGTCTCCGGCTGTACCCGTGAATGTGCGGAAGCGCAGGGTAAAGACGTAGGGATCATCGCCACCGAGAAAGGCTGGAACCTGTACGTGTGCGGCAATGGCGGGATGAAACCACGCCACGCGGACCTGCTGGCGGCGGATCTCGATCGCGACACGCTGATCAAGTATCTCGACCGCTTCATGATGTTCTACATTCGTACCGCCGATAAGCTGACCCGTACCGCGTCCTGGCTGGATAATCTCGAAGGCGGTATCGACTACCTGAAGTCGGTCATCATTGATGACAAGCTGGGTCTGAACGAACAGCTTGAGTCCGAGATGGCTCGCCTGCGCGAGGCGGTGATCTGCGAGTGGACCGAAACCGTCAACACCCCGGCGGCGCAGACGCGTTTCAAACACTTTATCAACAGCACCCAGCGCGACCCGAACGTGCAGGTGGTGCCGGAGCGCGAACAGCATCGTCCTGCAACCCCGTATGAACGCATTCCGGTGATGCTGGTGGAGGAAAACGCATGAGCCAGTGGGTAAACATCTGCAACATTAACGACATTCTGCCAGCAACCGGCGTCTGTGCTTTGCTGGGTAACGAGCAGGTAGCTATTTTCCGCCCTCGCCACGATGAACAGGTCTTTGCCATCAGCAATATCGATCCGTTCTTTGAGGCCAGCGTGCTCTCCCGCGGTCTGATTGCTGAACACCAGGGTGAGCTGTGGGTCGCCAGCCCGCTGAAAAAGCAGCGTTTCCGCTTAACCGACGGGCACTGCATGGAAGATGAAAGCTTCTCCGTGAAGCACTACGACGCCCGCGTGAAGGACGGCAGGGTGCAGCTCAAAGCGTAACCCTCCGCTTTTCCAATAGGAAAGGCTTATGACCCCTTATGGGTAACGGCAGGAAAAACCGTATGTTCTGTACGATTCCTGCTGTTATCCTGACGTCAATTCTTACCCCCTCCTTGAATGCTGTGAGGTAACGTCGTGGACCACCTGCCGATTTTCTGTCAATTACGCCATCGCGACTGCCTGCTTGTAGGCGGCGGCGATGTGGCTGAACGTAAAGCGCGCCTGTTGCTGGATGCTGGAGCCCGACTGACCGTCAATGCCCTCACCTTCGCTCCGCAGTTTGACGTCTGGGCTCAGGAAGGGATGCTCACGCTGGTGCAGGGGGAGTTTGATGAGTCCCTGCTGGATACCTGCTGGCTGACGATTGCCGCGACGGATGACGATGAAGTGAACCAGCGCGTCAGCGACGCCTGCGAAGCGCGCCGGATCTTCTGCAACGTGGTGGATGCGCCGAAAGAGGCCAGCTTTATCATGCCGTCGATTATCGACCGTTCACCGCTGATGATCGCGGTGTCTTCCGGCGGCCGCTCGCCCGTACTTGCCCGCCTGCTGCGGGAAAAACTGGAAGCTATTTTGCCGCAGCATCTCGGCCAGATAGCCCACTACGCCGGGCAGCTTCGCTCCCGCGTGAAGCAAACCTTCTCAACCGTGGGTGAGCGTCGTCGCTTCTGGGAGAAATTTTTCGTTAACGACAGGCTGGCGCAGTCGCTGGCGAATCAGGACGCGAAAGCGGTTGAAGAGACGACCGAGCAGTTGCTGAGCGAGCCACTGGATCACCGTGGTGAAGTGGTGCTGGTCGGGGCTGGTCCGGGAGATGCGGGTTTACTGACCCTGAAAGGGCTCCAGCAGATCCAGCAGGCGGATATCGTGGTGTATGACCGCCTGGTCTCCGATGACATCATGAACCTGGTGCGCCGCGACGCCGACCGCGTCTTCGTCGGTAAACGGGCAGGCTACCACTGCGTGCCGCAGGAGGAGATTAATCAGATCCTGCTGCGTGAAGCGCAAAAGGGAAAACGAGTGGTGCGCCTCAAGGGCGGCGATCCGTTTATCTTTGGCCGCGGCGGCGAGGAGCTGGAAACCCTGTGCAATGCAAGCATTCCGTTCTCCGTGGTGCCGGGCATAACGGCGGCGTCCGGCTGTTCAGCCTACTCAGGCATTCCGTTGACCCATCGCGACTACGCTCAAAGCGTGCGTCTGGTCACGGGCCACCTGAAAACCGGCAGCGAGCTGGACTGGCATAACCTGGCCGCTGAAAAGCAGACGCTGGTGTTCTACATGGGGCTGAACCAGGCCGCCACTATCCAGGCGAAACTGCTGGAACACGGCATGGAGGCTGATATGCCCGTTGCGCTGGTGGAAAACGGGACGTCAATCAAGCAGCGCGTGGTGAATGGCGCGCTGACGCAGCTCGGTGAGCTGGCGCAGCAGGTCGAAAGCCCGGCGCTGATTGTGGTGGGTCGCGTGGTTGAACTGCGCGATAAGCTGAACTGGTTCTCGAATCACTAACGCATATTCTCCCTCCTTCGAGTAGTCCTTAAGCGGACTACTCCCTTCATACCTCAGTCGATAACATACCGCCCGCATAATGGAACTTTTCCATTTATTCCCTCGTGTTACATCCAATTTAAGATTTTTAGACAAGGAATGCGTATGTTCAAGCTGGCAAAAGCCGCCGTTCTGGTTGGCCTGTTACCGACTCTGACCGCCTGCACCGGTCACGTTCAAAATACTAAAAATAACTGCAGCTACGATTACCTGCTGCACCCGGCGATCTCCATTTCGAAGATCATCGGCGGTTGCGGCCCGGCGGCACAGCAGTAAGCGTTTTTCAGGCGTAAAAAAACCGGGAATTTCCCGGTTTTTTTATTGAGTCCGTATTTGTCGGGTGGCGGCTTAAGGTTTCGCCACAAACCCAATCGCCTCGTACACCGCTTTCAGGGTTTCGGACGCGCGCGCGCTGGCTTTTTCCGCGCCGTCTTTCATCACCTTCTGCAGGAAGGCTTCGTCGTTACGGTAGCGGTTGTAGCGCTCCTGCAGCTCGGTCAGCATGCCGGAAACGGCCTCTGCCACTTCACCCTTCAGGTGGCCGTACATCTTGCCTTCGAAGTGTTTTTCCAGCTCGGGAATGCTCTGGCCGGTCACGCCGGAGAGAATGTCCAGCAGGTTGGAGACGCCCGCTTTGTTCTGCACGTCGTAGCGCACCACAGGCGGCTCGTCGGAGTCGGTGACCGCGCGCTTGAGCTTTTTCACCACCGATTTCGGATCTTCCAGCAGGCCGATAACGTTGTTGCGGTTATCGTCAGACTTGGACATCTTCTTGGTTGGCTCCAGCAGCGACATCACGCGCGCGCCGGATTTCGGAATAAACGGCTCTGGCACTTTGAATACGTCGCCGTAAAGCGCGTTAAAGCGCTGGGCGATATCACGGCTCAGCTCCAGGTGCTGCTTCTGGTCTTCACCCACCGGCACCTGGTTGGTCTGGTACAACAGGATATCGGCCGCCATCAGCACCGGATAGTCGAACAGGCCAGCGTTGATGTTTTCAGAGTAGCGGGCAGACTTATCCTTGAACTGGGTCATGCGGCTCAGCTCGCCGAAATAAGTATAGCAGTTCAGCGCCCAGCCCAGTTGCGCATGCTCCGGCACGTGAGACTGAACGAAAATGGTGCTCTTTTCAGGATCGATACCGCAGGCCAGATAGAGGGCCAGGGTGTCCAGGGTGGCTTTGCGCAGCTTCTCAGGATCCTGACGCGCGGTGATAGCATGCAAATCTACGATGCAGTAAATGCAATGGTAGTCATCCTGCATGCTGACCCACTGACGCAACGCACCCATGTAGTTACCAATGGTCAATTCACCTGAAGGCTGTGCGCCACTAAAAACGATGGGCTTAGTCATTATTCAATTCCTGATGTTCACTGTGCGAAAGCCCGAGTGCGGGCAACAAATCTTTGAAGTGGTCGAACACAACATCCGGCTCACTCAGCGTAATGGCCTCACCGTAGTTGTAGCCATAGGTTAAACCGACGGAAGGACACCCCGCCGCTCGGGCAGCCAGAATATCATTACGCGAATCCCCGACAAAGAGCAGCTCCGCAGGCGTTAAGGATAATTTTCCTGCCACCAGCAACAGCGGCTCCGGATGCGGCTTTTTGTTCTGCACGTCATCCCCGCCTACAATCACGGAGAAATATTTCGCGATATTGAGCGTTTCCAGCAGCGGCGCAACAAACGGCGTCGGCTTGTTGGTCACCAGTCCCAGCGGGATGCCTTTTGCGTGCAGCGCGCTCAGGGTTTCCTGGACGTCCGGGAAAAGGAAGCTCCCCTCCTCGACGGCCTCTTCGTAGAAGCGATCGAACAGCTTGCGCAGAATACGCAGCTGCTCATCCTGAGGGATATCGGCGTGATCGACGCTTGGTTTCCCCTGCGCGGAACGCTGCGACGCGCGTTCCTGACGAGCCCACGTCAGCGCGCGCTCCATCAGGACATCGGCACCGTTGCCAATCCACGTAATCACACGATCTTCGCCCGCAACGGGCAGTTCCAGTGCATACAGCGCCTGATCGACGGCGCTCGTTAAGCCCGGCGCGCTGTCCACCAGCGTGCCGTCGAGGTCGAATGCCACACCCCGAATTGCCTGCAATTTATCCATGACTTACCTTCGCCAGCTCGCGGCGCATTTCATCAATGACTTTTTTGTAATCCGGTTGGTCGAAAATTGCCGAACCTGCAACGAACATATCCGCGCCCGCTGCCGCAATTTCGCCAATATTATTCACTTTCACACCGCCGTCCACTTCCAGACGAATATCATAGCCAGACTCGTCAATGCGACGGCGCACTTCGCGCAGCTTATCCAGCGTGTGAGGGATGAACGACTGGCCGCCAAAGCCCGGGTTAACGGACATCAGCAAAATCACGTCCAGCTTGTCCATCACGTAATCGAGATAGCTCAACGGTGTTGCCGGGTTAAACACCAGCCCCGCCTTACAGCCGTTCTCTTTGATCAGCTGCAGCGTGCGGTCAACGTGCTCGGAGGCTTCCGGATGGAAAGTGATAATGCTGGCGCCCGCTGCGGCGAAGTCAGGCACGATGCGGTCGACAGGCTTCACCATCAGGTGAACGTCGATCGGTGCGGTAATGCCGTAGTTACGCAGGGCCTTGAGCACCATCGGACCGATGGTCAGATTGGGAACGTAGTGGTTATCCATAACGTCGAAATGGACGACATCTGCGCCAGCTGCGAGCGCTTCCGCCGTGTCTTCACCCAGGCGGGCAAAATCGGCCGACAGAATTGAGGGGGCAATCAAAAACTGTTTCATCCGCATCTCCTTGAAATGTGTTTACCGGCGGGCAAAACGGCTCAGGGGCGATAAAGAGCCAGGAGTTCGTCCACCTTTTTACGTGTGCCGCCGTTGCTGCTAATGCTACGCCGCACCTTAACCTGAAAATGCTTCGCGGCTTTGTACCATTCGCGCGTATCAGGGGTATCGTGATTTGAAATTAACACCGGAATTCTTTTGCTGACCAGTTTTTCCGCCATCTCCGCCAGGCGGGCCTGTTCGGCCGGGCTGAAGCTATTGGTGTGGTAGGCGGTGAAGTTCGCCGTCGCAGACAGCGGCGCATAAGGCGGATCGCAGTAAACCACCGAGTTTACGCCTGCCAGTTCCATGCACTCTTCATAGGAGAGGCAGTGGAACTCTGCATTCTGCGCTTTCTTCGCAAAATGATACAGCTCGTCCTGCGGGAAGTACGGGCGCTTATAACGACCAAACGGCACGTTAAATTCGCCGCGCAGATTATACCGGCACAGGCCGTTGTAACCATGACGGTTGAGGTAAAGGAACAGCAGCGCGCGGCGGAACGGATCCTGGCTCTGATTAAATTCCGTGCGGAACTGATAGTAGACGTCAGGGCTGTTGTTCTCTGGCGTAAACAGCTTGCGCGCCTCTTCCACATACTCATCGGTACGCAGCTTAACGATGTTATAGAGGCTGATAAGGTCGCTGTTGATATCCGCCAGGATATAACGAGAAAAATCGGTGTTCAGGAACACCGATCCCGCACCCACGAAGGGCTCGATAAGACACTCGCCTTTTGGCAGGTGCTTTTTAATATCATCGAGCAGGGGGTATTTCCCCCCTGCCCATTTCAGAAAAGCGCGATTTTTTTTCATGCTGACTAACTGATTACACCTTCTCCGGCTGTGGAGAAAGCTCCGACAGCATCCTGCGCTTTAAACATTACTTCAGATCGGCCTGCACCTGATGAATCGGCTTCGCCCACGGGTTTTTCGCCTGAACGTCTGCTGGCAGTGTCGCCACGGCGCGCTTCGCTTCATCTTTAGAAGCATACACACCGCTCACCAGCACGTACCACGGCTGTCCGTTACGGGTTGTCTGATAAACCACGTAGTTTTTCAGATTCGATTTCTTCGCCCAGCCGTTGAGGTTGTCATAGTTAGACGAACTGCTCAACTGCAGCGTGTAGTTGCTGGACGGTGCAGATTTCAGCGAACCGACGTTGCCAGCTGTTTTACCTGCTGCAGCACTGGAAGCCGTCGCCGTTGCGGCAGGAGCAGCGGTGGCAGCAGGTGCCGTTGTGGTTGCCGTCGCTTTCGGCGCAGTCTGCGTGACTGGCGCTTTGGCCGGCTCGCTCACGGCAGCCGTTTCAGTGCGTTTCGGCTGTGCCGGTGCGGCTTTCACTTCAGGCGCTTTTACCACGGCCTGAGGCTTGGTTTCACGCTTCGGCTCAATGACCGCCTGCTTACGTTCAGGACGCGTCGCAGTTTGCGTCTGGCGCGGTTTAGTTTCCGTTGCTGCCGTCTGCGGCTGCGCGGTAGCACCGTGGATCGGCGCGACGGTTGCAGGTTCAGTTGGCAGCGTAGAGTTAACCACAACGTTATCAACCTGCTGCTGGTTTTGCGGCTGCATCAGCGCATTGTTCAGGTCTCCCTGAACTTCAACACGCTGCTGGCCTTCGGGCGTGACAGGTGCCTGGCCCTGAGCAGGCGTTGATGAAACGGGCGGCAGAGAAACATCCTGCGGCATCGTTGTGTTGCTGGCAGTCTGCTCAGCGGAAGTGGTGCCCGGCGCTGGCTGTGCACCATTCGCCTGATCCGTCGCATCATTACCGGAGAGGTTGATGCTCTTCTCTGCGGAGGCGGTTTGTTCGGTTGAGTTGGTGGACGGTGCTTTCAGCGCGGAGCCAATGCCAACAATCAGCAGCACAAGCACCAGAACGCCAAGTCCCATCATGATGTACTGACGGGAGGCCGGTTTCTGCGCAGCGGCTTTTTTTCGTTTACGCGGGCGACGCTCTACAGGCTGTTCGTCCATTGAATCTTCTTCGGACTCATAATCCTCTTCTTCTCGCTCATCACGCGCGTTGCGGCTGCGCGAAGGGCGACGATCGTCTGCATCCAGATCAACATCGTCAAAGTTGATCTGCGGCTCGTTATCACGTTCTGAAGATTGACGAGAACGACCAGTACGACGATCGCTGGGATCGGGTTTCAGCTCGTCTTCTGGTTTGAATTCATCCATTTAACACCCCACTCAAAGGCTTATGCCTACGTCTTTGCATTTCGCCTGAAGCTAAACGACCACCGATAACAGTGGCCTGACCTTTCTAGTTGTTACGCCTGCTGGCAATCAGCAATGGCGCCAAGAACGACATCGTGCGACACTCCGCCGCGCACTTCACTCTTCCCTATTGCAAGCGGGAGTACAAGACGCATCTCACCTGCCAATACTTTTTTATCGCGCATCATGTGGGGTAAATACGCCTGCGCCGACATCTCCTGCGGCCCGGTTACCGGCAAACCTGCACGTTCAAGTAGCGCAATGATACGTGCCGTCTCTTCCGGTTTAAACTGCCCAAGACGTTCAGAGGTGCGGGCTGCCATGACCATGCCAGCCGCGACGGCTTCACCGTGCAGCCAGTTGCCGTAACCCATTTCGGCTTCAATGGCGTGGCCAAACGTATGCCCAAGATTCAGTAAAGCACGTAAGCCGGTTTCACGCTCGTCTGCCGCGACAACTTCTGCTTTCAGCTCACAACAACGACGAATGCAGTATGCCAGTTTCGCCTCATCCAGGCGCAGCAGCGCATCCATATTCTCTTCAAGCCAGTTAAAGAACTCGCCATCCAGAATAATGCCGTATTTAATCACTTCAGCCAGGCCAGAGGCCAGCTCGCGTTTCGGCAGGGTTTTCAGGCAGTCGAGATCCACCACCACCGACGCAGGCTGGTAGAACGCGCCAATCATGTTTTTGCCGAGGGGATGGTTGACTGCCGTTTTGCCACCGACAGAGGAGTCGACCTGAGACAGCAACGTGGTCGGGATTTGAATAAAACGGACGCCACGCTGATAGCTTGCGGCCGCAAAGCCGGTCAGATCGCCCACAACACCGCCGCCCAGGGCAAGCAGTGTTGTATCGCGACCGTGCGGTTTTTGCAGCAATGCGGTAAAGACGGTATCGAGTACCGTCAGGCTTTTATACTGCTCGCCATCGGGCAGAATCACATTGTCGACTTTTACGCCTGCCTGCTCAAGCAGGTGGCGCACTCGGTCGAGATAAAGCGGAGCCAGCGTCTCATTGGTGACCAGCATCGCCTGATCACCCGCTTTTAGTGGTAAAAAGGAAGCTGGGTCGTTAAACAAACCAGCCGCGATGGTGATAGGGTAACTACGTTCCCCGAGAGTAACTGTAATCCTCTCCATGACGCGACATCCACCTTTAATGCTTTTACCCGCAGGCGAGTGTATATAAAGCCAGAATCAGTTGCTTTCCAGCATATGAATAATCTGGTTTGCAACCACTTTAGCGCTCTGATCGTCAGTACGAATGGTCACATCGGCAATCTCTTCATACAGCGGATTGCGTTCGTCGGCCAACGCTTCCAGAACTTCGCGTGGTGGCGTTTCAACCTGCAGCAGCGGGCGCTTTTTATCGCGCTGCGTACGTGCCAGCTGTTTCTCAATGGTCGTCTCAAGATAGACCACTACGCCACGGGCGGAGAGACGGTTGCGGGTTTCGCGAGATTTCACAGAGCCGCCGCCTGTTGCCAGTACGATGCCCTGTTTTTCCGTGAGTTCGTTGATCACTTTTTCTTCTCGGTCACGGAAACCTTCTTCGCCTTCTACATCGAAAACCCAGCCCACATCAGCTCCGGTTCGTTTCTCAATCTCTTGATCAGAATCGTAAAATTCCATATTGAGTTGTTGAGCTAACTGACGCCCAATAGTGCTTTTGCCGGCACCCATAGGCCCAACCAGAAAGATATTGCGTTTCTCTGCCATTTTATCGGTACTACTAAGACTATTCGTTAATGGTAATCCCCGCTTCGCAGACACCCGGCGTAGCAGGACATGAACTGAAACCTCATATGCAATAGAGCGAGAGTCAGACTAAAAATTATCTCAATACTCCGGCTTGTTTGGCAACTGATTAAATCACCGCGCCGGACGCATAAGGTAATAAGACGTAAGTCCAACTCAAATCGGTACTCCTTGTATGCTAATTCATGCCCCACGTCAAACATCTGCAACAAACTGAATGCAAAATCATTGCGGGGATCGTTACCCGTTAGTGAATACCGACCAGACGTGGCGTAATAAACACCACTAACTCACGCCGCTCATTATCTTTTCCATCATGGCGAAAAAGGTGTCCCAACCAGGGGATGCTCCCAAGCCCGGGCACGCTGTCACTGCCGGTTTTGTTCTTTTGCGAGAAAATTCCCCCCAGCGCCAGCGTTTCTCCACTTTTTACCTCCACCTGGGTTTCTATCTCCTGTTTATCGATGGCAAGCGTTTCGCCATCGGCCTGCTGCAGCACCTGTCCCGGCATGTTTTCACTGATGTGTAGCTTCAGGCGCACGCGCCCACCGGGCAATACTACCGGCGTGACCTCCATTCCGAGTACCGCCTCTTTGAACTCCACCGAGGTCGCCCCGCTTTCACCGCTTGAAACCTGATACGGGATCTCACTCCCCTGCTTAATGCTGGCCGGTTGCATGTGCGAGGCCAGCAGCCGCGGGCTGGCAATGATATCGACCTGCTGTTTTTGCTCCAGCGCAGAGAGCTCCAGATCCAGCAGCCTGCCGTTAATTCGCCCGATATTAAACCCCGCATGCGTGGTAGCACTGGCCACGGAAAGATCGCTGCCAAGCGTCGTGAGCTGTCCAACCTTGCCCGCCTCAGTGGCCTCGGCAAGATTCCACTTCACCCCCAACTCCCGCAGGCTTTTTTCGTTAATGGTGACAATGTGCGCTGCCAGTTCGACCTGCTCGACGGGAATATCCATCTGAGCCGCCCACTGCTGCAGCGCCTCCAGTACCACCTGGCTATCCCTGACCAGTAGACGGTTGGTGCGTTTGTCGACAGATAAACTCCCCTTTGGGCTCAGGAGCTTTTCAGCCGCTTTTTGCAGTTCTCCGGCATCCGCATAAGAAAATGGGATGCTGTGCGAGACCAGCGGAGCATCAAGCTGTCGACGCGCTCGCTCCTGCTCTAAACGTTCCCGCTGTTCACGCTGCCAGGCTGCGGTATGGACATAATAAATACCGCTCTCCTCTCGTAAAACGAGTCCGGCGCTGGTGACTACCGTCTGTAACGCCTGCCGCCAGGGAACGCGCGTCAGGTTAAGCGAGAGCGTGCCGCCGACATCCGGCGATACCACCAGATTACGGTTCTCCTGCGCAACCAGCGCCTGTAGCACCTGAACCACCGGCACGTCATCCACCACCAGCGTGACCGGCTTTGGCGCGACTGCCCACAGCGGGCGGCTGAACGCCAGCAGCAACAGCACTATCCTTAACTTCATTTTTATCCTTTCCTTCTCGTTGCCACGCCCATTCTTCGGGATCGCATGTGTCACCCACATCAACAACCAGTTCCGTTTCATTGATGGCCGTTATCCGCCAGCCCGCCGGGAAACGATCGTGCTCTTTCAGACGATGCCAGCGCCGTTGCCCATCCAGCAAAATACCAACGCGCTGCTGCCCTCCCACCATTCCGCGGTAGTGCCACTGTGCCAGTTCGGCTGTGGCACAAGGGTCGTCCGGCGGGCGAAACGGATCGCGCATGCCGGTCAACAGCAGCGTCGAGCAAACCAGCAGGTATCTCGCGCTATTTCGCATGTTCCAGCTCCAGCTTCAGGCGTAACGCCGTACTTTGTGGCGCAAGCGTAAAAGCAGCGACCCGCACATCCCGCTGCGCCAGCCGGGAAAAAAGAGGCGGGATCGCCTGCCACTCCGCCTCCAGCGCCAGTTCACCGCCGTTTTGCAACGGCTTCCAGTGAAGGAGCCTTGTACCCTCCCCCTGAAAATCGAGCGGTGAAAAGGGCTTTATCTCCAGTGCCGTCCGGGTTTGCGGGCTAAACGGCACCTGACTGGCGGTGGGCCACAGCGACGCATTAGTCCGCGCCGCCTGGCTCAACTGCTGCCGCTGATCCGCACACTGCCTCTCTGCTGGTCGGAGCACTACACCCCATGCTGTCAGGCCCATCAGGAGAATACCCAGCCCCCCGCAGACCAGCCGACACCAGGGACGACTTTCACACCAGCGTTCTAGCAAGGTCTCCACGCATTACCCCTCGCTTTTCAGGTGCAGAGTGAACATCCAGCGCCCCTGGCTATCCTGCCGGAGTTCCCCCTCAGAACCGGGCGTAAAGCCGTCTATGTGCTCCAGCCCATTACGCAAGGCAGAAAGCGCCTGCAGGGTAGTGGCATATCCGATCAACATCAGAGCAGGAGGCTGATAACGCAGCTCTGTCAACCATACCTGCGCAGGCATGGTCTCAGAAAGTGACTCCAGCACCGGTTGCCATGCGCGGCGCGGCGGCGTGCCCGCAGGGTTCTGCACCTCTGCGGTGGGTCGCTGGCGAGACACAAGACCACGCTGCACGGACTGCGTACCCGCCAGTTGAGCCTGCAGCGCGCGCAGCGTTACCAGATGATTCATCCTTATGCTAAAAACGGCCATCAGCATGAGCAGCAGTGCGCCGACAAATACGCCGCCCCAGAAACGCAGGCATCGCGCGCGCCGCTGCTGACGCCAGGGCAGGAGGTTGGTCACGTTCATTCAGGCACCTCGCTCATGGCCAGCGCCAGCGCGACGGTATAGTCAGCCCCGCATTCGGGAAGAGGCGCATGCCAGCGCTGCAGCGTTTCCCATGGGGACCGTTCGGCATCAAAGAACGCGATGTCATTCTGGTTAAGGGCCAGCAGCGCCGCCAGCTCAGTAACGTTTTCTGCTTCAGTGGTATAACGACGCCCCCACTGATGGCGCATAGCCCACAGCCAGTGGTGCGCATCTCGCCAGGCGACGCACTGCGTCGGCGCTACCGCAGGCAGCAGGTTCGTCAGCGCGCTGGCATCCGGGGTGATGGTCGCCAGCCGCAAACGTAGCGTTTTCGCCAGGTCAAGAAGCGTTTCAACCTCTTTGTTTTGTGCGGCAGTCACGTGAAACGTATTGCTGAAGGTGTCCTGGGTGTAGTCGAAACAGAGGGACTCTGTCGACATCTCCAGTTCGCGCGAAAGCGCCGCCCCCATCCACGAGAGCTGCTCGCTGTCGCGCAATGCAAGAGCCGGTCGGGGCAACGTTTTTTGCAGAGTCCGTGCAGCAGGAAAGGAGAGAAATACCCGATGGTAGTGCGGGAGCGCTTTTCGCCAGTCGCGTAAGGCATCGGCCAGCGCTTCTGGCTGACAAATTTTGCCGTCACGAATGATGCCTTCGGCCAGAGAAATGGCCCACCAGCGGCGTAAGCACCAGCCGCCTCTCTCCCGGACCAGTGCCGTAATCAGCACCTTATCCTGTTGAATATGAACGCCCGTTTGCCATGTTTTGAAAGCCATGCTTCACGATCTCCTTATCGCCCGTCGCCTTGACGGCTATATCAATGAATCAGGCTTGCCTTTATACTACCGCGCGATTGTTTAGAAACTGCCCAAGTGAAACCAAATGGGAAATCTCCGGTGAAGTTCGTAAAGTATTTATTCATCCTTGCAGTCTGTTGCATTCTGCTGGGAGCAGGCTCGATTTACGGTTTGTACAAATATATTGAGCCACAGCTACCTGATGTCGCCACGCTCCGCGATGTGCGTCTCCAGATCCCAATGCAGGTCTATAGCGCCGATGGCGAGCTGATGGCGCAGTATGGCGAGAAGCGTCGTATCCCGCTGACCTTAAACCAAATTCCCCCCGTGATGGTGAAAGCTTTTATCGCCACGGAGGACAGCCGTTTCTACGAGCACCACGGTGTCGATCCGGTCGGGATTTTCCGTGCCGCAAGCATTGCGTTGTTCTCCGGTCACGCCTCCCAGGGGGCGAGCACCATTACGCAACAGCTGGCGCGTAACTTCTTCCTCAGCCCTGAAAAGACGCTGACGCGTAAGATCAAAGAGGTGTTCCTGGCGATCCGTATTGAGCAGCTGCTGAACAAGGACGAGATCCTTGAGCTGTACCTCAATAAAATCTACCTGGGCTACCGAGCCTATGGCGTGGGTGCAGCCGCGCAGGTGTACTTCGGTAAGCCTGTTGAACAGCTCACCCTAAGCGAAATGGCAACCATTGCCGGTCTGCCAAAAGCGCCGTCCACGTTTAACCCGCTTTACTCGCTCGATCGCGCTACTTCACGACGTAACGTCGTCCTGTCACGTATGCTGAGCGAAGGCTATATCAGCCAGAGCGAGTACGACCAGGCGCGTAACGACGTCATTGACGCCAATTATCACGCCCCTGAGATCGCCTTCTCTGCCCCTTATCTGACCGAAATGGTGCGCCAGGAGATGGTGAGTCGTTATGGCGACAAGGCCTATGAAGATGGCTATCGCGTGTACACCACCGTTACCCGTAAAGTGCAGCAGGCGGCTCAGGACGCGGTGCGCAATAACGTGATGGACTACGATATGCGTCACGGCTATCGCGGACCGTCGAACGTGCTCTGGAAAGTGGGCGAAAGCGCATGGGACAGCAAAAAAATCACCAGCACGCTGAAAGCGCTGCCAACCTATGGTCCGCTCCTTCCAGCCGTAGTGACGCAGGCCGATCCTCAGGAAGCCGTTGCGACGCTGGCGGACGGCACGTCTGTCTCCCTGCGCATGGACGGTATTCGCTGGGCGCGTCCATACCGTTCGGACACCCTGCAGGGGCCAACGCCGCGCAAGGTGACCGACGTGGTGCAGGCCGGGCAGCAGATTTGGGTGCGCAAGTCAGGCGATGCCTGGTGGCTGGCGCAGGTACCGGATGTGAACTCGGCTCTGGTCTCCATCAACCCACAGAACGGGGCGGTAATGGCGCTGGTCGGCGGGTTCGATTTCAACCAGAGCAAATTTAACCGCGCCACCCAGGCGCTGCGTCAGGTGGGTTCCAACATCAAGCCGTTCCTCTACACGGCTGCAATGGATAAGGGACTGACCCTTGCCAGCATCCTTAACGACGTGCCGATCTCCCGCTGGGATGCCGGTGCCGGTTCCGACTGGCAGCCGAAGAACTCTCCTGCGGAGTATGCCGGTCCTATTCGTCTTCGCCAGGGTCTGGGGCAGTCGAAAAACGTGGTGATGGTGCGTGCCATGCGCGCGATGGGCGTCGACTATGCGGCAGAGTACCTGCAGCGCTTCGGCTTCCCGGCTCAGAACATCGTTCGCACCGAGTCGCTGGCGCTGGGCTCAGCCTCCTTTACGCCGCTTCAGGTCGCCCGTGGATACTCGGTGATGGCCAACGGCGGCTTCCTGGTTGACCCGTACTTCATCAGCAAAATCGAGAACGACCAGGGCGGCGTGCTGTTTGAAGCGAAGCCGAAAATTGCCTGCCCTGAGTGTGATATTCCGGTTATTTACGGCAACACGCCGAAATCCGAGGTGCTCGAAAACAAGGACATGGAAGACCCTGCCGTTTCTCAGGAGCAGCCAAATATCGTCTTGCCGCAGCCGCAGCTGGAGCAGGCTAACCAGTCGCTGGTGGCGCAAACCGGCGCGCAGGAGTACGCCCCGCACGTGATCAACACGCCGCTGGCGTTCCTGATCAAGAGCGCGCTGAACACCAACATCTTCGGTGAACCCGGCTGGCAGGGTACCGGCTGGCGAGCAGGACGCGATCTGCAGCGCCATGATATCGGCGGTAAAACCGGGACAACTAACAGCTCGAAGGATGCGTGGTTCTCCGGCTATGGGCCGGGTGTGGTGACGTCAGTCTGGATCGGTTTCGACGATCATCGCCGTGATTTAGGCCGTACCACGGCATCCGGCGCGATTAAAGATCAGATTTCCGGCTACGAAGGCGGCGCCAAAAGCGCGCAGCCGGCCTGGGATGCCTACATGAAATCCGTTCTTGAAGGCGTGCCGGAGCAGCCGCTGACGCCGCCACCGGGCGTGGTGACGGTCAATATTGACCGCAGCACCGGCCAGCTCGCTAACGGCGGTAATAGCCGTGCCGAGTATTTCATCGAAGGTACGCAGCCAACCACACAGGCGGTGCATGAGGTGGGTACAGAGATTATTGATAACGGCGAGACGCACGAGCTGTTTTAAGCATAAAAATGCCCGGAAAAAACCGGGCAAAGAATTGCTGGCCGGGTAAGGCGAAGCCGCCACCCGGCTTTTTTATGGCCTACAGCCGCCCTTGCCCCTTCAGCCACTCGCGAACCAGGAACAGCGCGCTCACGTTGCGAGCCTCGTTAAAGTCAGGGTCTTCAAGCAGATCCATCAGATGCGCCAGCGGCCAGCGAACCTGCGGCAGCGGCTCTGGTTCATCTCCCTCCAGCGATTCAAGATAGAGATCTTCAGCCACCACAATGTTCATTTTGCTGGAAAAATAGGACGGCGCCATGCTCAGCTTTTTCAGGAACGACAGTTCGTTCGCGCCAAAACCCACCTCTTCTTTCAGCTCGCGGTTTGCTGCTTCAAAGACCGTTTCACCCGGATCGATGAGCCCTTTCGAGAACCCAAGCTCGTAAGATTCCGTCCCCACGGCGTATTCACGGATCAAAATCAGATGATCGTCGACGATAGGGACAATCATCACCGCTTCGCGCGAAGAGGGGCGCATACGCTCATAAACACGACGCACACCGTTGCTGAACTCCAGATCCACACTCTCGACGTTAAACAGGCGCGATTTGGCGACAGTTTCAACGTGCAGAATGGTGGGTTTTTGTAGTGGTTTGCTCATCTTGATGGGGTCTTAGCAGTGTGAACTGACGTTATTGTGCGATATGCCGCACGGTTTCGGCAATGTCAATTGTTCTTTATTTACATTTATGCAACGTAGCAGGGATCAATCCTCAATTCAAAACAAATGTCAAGAGGTTGAAATGTTTCCAGGAATTTGCTGATATCGCGCCATGACAGGCTTTGCTATCATCACCGGTCACTGGGATGCGCTTTAGAATGCTCAAGTTCGACTCCATACTTGCAGATAGCCAGCCACAGACTCTCATTCAATGTAAAGGTGCTACTGACTACACCTGTAAGATAAGTAAGATGGGGAAAGCATGAGCACCATTTTGATTGTTCTCGCTGCTATGCTGGTCAGCGCATTGATTGCAGGGTGGCTGTACAGGCGACGCATACAGCGCCGTTACCGGCTGCCCTTTTTAAATGCCTTCGCGGGTGCGACAACGCGTAAACTGACGCAAGACGAGCGCGATGCAGTTGAAAACTATCTCGAAACGCTGAACCGTTCTCAGTTAACGCCTGGGCCGACGGGAGCCACGACTGCGCCTGTCGCGCTTAAGCTTAACGCGCAAAGTGACACCGTGCTCTGCGTGACGCGCTCCATCACGCGCTACGGCATTACGACTGACGACCCCAACAAGTGGCGCTACTACCTGGATTCGGTTGAGGTGCATCTGCCTCCGTCCTGGGAGCAGTACATCAACGACGAAAACAGCGTTGAGCTGATTCACACCGATTCGCTGCCGCTGGTGATCTCGCTCAACGGCCATACCCTGAATGACTATCTTCACGAAGCCCCGCGCTTTGCGCTGGAACGCGCGAGTTCAACGCAGGCCTCTATTCGTGGTGAAGAGACCGAGCAAATTGAGCTACTGAATATTCGTCAGGAGACGCATGAAGAGTACGCCCTGAGCCGTCCGGACGGTATTCGTGAAGCCATCCTGATCGTTGCCGCTTTCCTGCTCTTTTTTGTCTGCCTGCTGACGCCGGACGTCTTTGTCCCATGGCTGGCGGGTGGCGCGGTGTTGCTTCTTGCGGCCGGGCTGTGGGGGCTCTTTGCCCCGCCGGCAAAAACCTCGTTGCGGGAGATCCACTGCCTGCGCGGCACGCCAAAGCGCTGGGGCCTGTTCGGTGAGAACGATCAGGAGCATCTCAACAATATCTCACTCGGGATTATCGACCTGATCTACCCGCGCCACTGGCAACCGTGGATTGCGCAGGATTTAGGGCAGAAAACCGATATTGATATCTATCTTGACCGCCACGTTGTGCGACAGGGGCGCTTCTTATCCCTGCATGATGAAGTGAAAAATTTCCCGCTTCAGCACTGGCTCCGCAGCACGGTCATCGCCGCCGGCGCCGGGCTGGTGTTTATCATGCTGCTGCTTTTCGTGCCGCTGGATATGCCCATCAAATTTACCCTGTCGTGGATCAAAGGCGCGCAGACCATCGAGGCGACCAGCGTCAACCAGCTCGATGAAGCGGGTGTACGGGTGGGCGATACGCTGCGCCTGAAAGGCACCGGAATGTGTAATATCCATACCCCGGGGGCGTGGAACACGCGCCAGAATTCACCGTTCACGCCGTTCGACTGTTCGCAAATTATCTGGAACGACGCCCCGCCGCTGCCGCTGCCGGAATCCGAAGTGGTGAATAAAGCCACGGCGCTGACCCAGACGGTCAACCGCCAGCTGCACCCGAAACCGGACGATGATTCACGCGTCAGCCCCGCGCTGCGTTCCGCCATCCAGAAATCAGGCATGATTCTGCTGGATGATTTTGGCGACATTGTCCTGAAAACCCAGGACTTATGCTCCTCGCAGGATGAGTGCATACGCCTCAAGAACGCGCTGGTTAACCTCGGGAACAGTAAAGACTGGGACTCGCTGGTGAAACGCGCCGAGGCGGGACGACTTGATGGCGTCAACGTGCTGCTGCGTCCGGTCAGCGCGGAATCGCTTGATAACCTGGTCGCCACCTCGACATCGCCGTTTATGATGCGCGAAACCACCCGGGCGGCTCAGGCGCTCAACAGTCCGGCACCGGGCGGCTTTGTGATTGCCAGCGATGAAGGCAGCGACCTGGTCGATCAGCCTTACCCGCAGGTAGCGCTTTATGACTACCCGGCCCAGGAGCAGTGGAGCCAGTTCCAGCGTCTGGCGCAGATGCTGATGCAAACGCCGTTCAGTGCCGAAGGGATTGTCACAAGCATCTACACCGACGCCAACGGCACGCGCCATATCGGCCTGCACCGGATGCCGGACAGCGCAGGATTGTGGCGTTACATTGGCACCTCTCTGCTGATGATCGCCATGCTGATCGCCATTTTCTGGAACGGTTTTATGGCCCTGCGCCGCTACCAGCGCTCCCGCACGCGTCTGGCGGAGATCCAGCAATATTATGAGAATTGCCTCAATCCTAAGCTGATCCCCTCCTCTGAGAGCCTGATCTGATAACGTCGTTGCGCGACAAGATGTGCTACCCTGTCGCGCACGTTTCTTCTGGCTGGAGTTCCCCCCTATGCATCTTGATATCGACTGGCAGCAGGTCGACACCGTTCTGCTGGATATGGACGGCACGCTGCTCGATCTCGCCTTTGATAACTATTTCTGGCAAAAGCTGGTGCCGGAAACCTATGGTGAGCAGCAGGGTATCTCCCCGGCAGAAGCGCAGGCGTTCATTCGTTCGCAATATAGCGCGGTGCAACATACGCTAAACTGGTACTGTCTGGACTACTGGAGCGAGCGCCTCGGTTTGGATATTTGTGCCATGACCACTGCCCAGGGACCACGCGCCGTGCTGCGCGAAGATACGGTTCCCTTCCTGGACGCGCTGAAAGCAAGCGGCAAGCGCCGTATTTTGCTGACTAACGCGCATCCACATAACCTGGCCGTGAAGCTGGAGCATACGGGACTGGCGTCGCACCTTGATTTATTACTTTCCACCCACACATTTGGTTATCCGAAAGAGGATCAGCGGTTGTGGCATGCGGTGAAGGAAGAGACCGGCCTGCAGCCGGAGCGCACGCTGTTCATTGACGACAGCGAGCCTATTCTGGATTCTGCGGCAACGTTTGGCATTCGCTACTGTCTGGGCGTCACTAATCCTGACTCTGGCCTGGCTGAAAAAAGCTATCTGCGCCATCCGGGACTGAACGACTACCGCCAGATGATCCCCTCACTGACCGTGAAGGAGACGCCATGAAAGAAAAGCCCTCAGATGGGGTAAGACTGGATAAATGGCTGTGGGCAGCCCGTTTTTATAAAACGCGCGCCCTTGCCCGTGAAATGGTTGACGGCGGTAAAGTGCATTACAACGGCCAGCGCAGCAAGCCGAGCAAGCTGGTTGAGCTGAACGCCACCTTAACGCTGCGCCAGGGCAACGACGAACGTACGGTAGTGATTAAAGCCATTACCGAACAGCGGCGGCCCGCATCGGAAGCCGTACTGCTTTACGAAGAGACGGCTGAAAGCGTTGAAAAGCGCGAGAAGACCGCGCTGGCGCGCAAAATGAATGCGCTGACCATGCCCCACCCGGACCGGCGACCGGATAAAAAAGAGCGCCGCGATCTGATGAAATTTAAACACGGTGAGAGCGAGTAACCCTCACCCGCACGAGAGATGAAAATGGCCCAACACGACCAATTACACCGCTATCTGTTTGAACAATTCGCCGTGCGCGGCGAGCTGGTCACCGTATCCGAAACCTGGAAACAGATTCTGGAAAACCACAACTACCCGCTGCCGGTGAAGACCCTGTTGGGCGAACTGCTGGTTGCCACCAGCCTGCTGACCGCAACGCTGAAGTTTGCCGGTGATATCACCGTGCAGCTGCAGGGTGACGGCCCGATGACGCTGGCGGTGATCAACGGCAATAACCAGCAGCAGATGCGCGGCGTAGCGCGCGTTCAGGGCGACGTTCCTGAAAATGCTGATCTCAAAACGCTGGTGGGCAATGGCTACCTGGTGATCACCATCTCCCCGGAGGAAGGTGAACGCTATCAGGGCGTGGTCGGTCTGGAAGGCGATACCCTGGCAGCCTGCCTGGAAGATTACTTCATGCGCTCCGAACAGCTGCCGACGCGTCTGTTCATCCGTACCGGTGAAGTGGACGGCCAGCCTGCTGCGGGCGGCATGCTGCTGCAGGTTCTGCCAGCGCAGGACGCGCAGACCAATGACTTTGAGCATCTGGCGACGCTGACCGAAACCATCAAGGCGGAAGAGCTGTTCAACCTGTCGGCGACCGACGTGCTGTGGCGTCTGTACCACGAAGAAGAAGTGACCGTGTACGATCCGCAGTCCGTGGAGTTTAAGTGCACCTGCTCGCGTGAGCGCTGCGCTGGCGCACTGAAAACTCTGCCTGATGAAGAGATCGACAGCATCATGGCTGAAGACGGCGAAATTGATATGCACTGTGACTACTGCGGTACGCACTACGTGTTCAATTCAATGGATATCGCTGAAATCCGCAATAATGCCTCTCCGGCGGATCCGCAGGTTCATTAATACGCTACCCCTCACCCTGCCCTTTCCCCTTTGCGGAGAGGGTTAGGGTGAGGGGCAAAAATCCCCCAAAAGCTGAATCGTTTTCCCTATGTAACTCTTACGTAATTTTCTTACATGTATGCGATTACATTCACATTCTCTCCGATAAAATCACCACCTCTTAACCTTTTCGGAACATTTTCCCCAACCAAAAAGCGATTCCTGCGATAATCCGCCTGCACTGTGACTGGAGTCGCAGCGTTTTCCGTTAGTAAGGGTTTTATCCAGATGCACAAATCTATGAGCCCCGTCGCGGTTAACATCCCCAGAAAAACCCTACAATTTCAGGCAGTACATATTGGCTAAGGAGCAGTGATATGCGTGTTACTGGTTTAACCCCGCAAGATCTCAAGGCTTATGGTATTCACGACGTCCAGGAAGTGGTCTACAACCCCGATTACGATACGCTGTATCAGGAAGAGCTCAATCCAGCACTGGAAGGATACGAGCGCGGTGTGTTGACGAACCTTGGTGCTATCGCCGTCGATACCGGTATCTTTACCGGTCGTTCGCCGAAAGATAAGTATATCGTCCGAGACGAAACTACCCGCGATACGCTGTGGTGGGCTGACAAGGGCAAAGGGAAGAACGACAACAAACCGCTCTCCCCGGAAACCTGGCAGCATCTGAAAGGGCTCGTCACCCATCAACTTTCCGGTAAGCGTCTGTTCATTGTCGACGCTTTCTGCGGCGCTAACGCCGACACCCGCCTTTCCGTGCGTTTCATTACCGAAGTGGCCTGGCAGGCGCATTTCGTTAAGAATATGTTTATTCGTCCGACCGACGAAGAGCTGCAGGACTTCACACCTGACTTCATCGTGATGAACGGTGCGAAATGCACTAACCCACAGTGGAAAGAGCAGGGTCTGAACTCCGAAAACTTCATTGCCTTCAACCTGACCGAACGTATTCAGCTGATCGGCGGCACCTGGTATGGCGGCGAAATGAAGAAAGGGATGTTCTCGGTCATGAACTACCTGCTGCCGCTGCGCGGTATTGCCTCTATGCACTGCTCGGCGAACGTCGGCGAGAAAGGCGACGTAGCGGTGTTCTTCGGTCTTTCCGGCACCGGGAAAACCACGCTCTCCACCGATCCAAAACGCCGTCTGATTGGCGATGACGAACACGGCTGGGACGATGACGGGGTGTTTAACTTCGAAGGCGGTTGCTACGCGAAGACCATTCGCCTGTCTGAAGAGGCCGAGCCGGATATCTTCCACGCGATCCGCCGCGACGCGCTGCTGGAAAACGTCACCGTACGTGCCGACGGCTCTATCGACTTTGACGATGCGTCTAAAACCGAAAACACCCGCGTCTCTTACCCGATCTACCACATCGACAACATCGTGAAGCCGGTGTCAAAAGCGGGCCATGCCACGAAGGTGATTTTCCTGACGGCGGATGCGTTCGGCGTGCTGCCACCGGTTTCCCGCCTGACCGCCAGCCAGACGCAGTACCACTTCCTCTCTGGCTTTACCGCCAAGCTGGCGGGTACCGAGCGTGGCGTCACGGAGCCAACCCCAACCTTCTCCGCCTGCTTCGGCGCGGCATTCCTTTCGCTGCACCCGACGCAATACGCTGAGGTGCTGGTGAAACGCATGCAGGCATCCGGCGCGCAGGCCTACCTGGTGAATACCGGCTGGAACGGTACCGGCAAGCGTATCTCCATCAAAGATACCCGCGCCATTATCGACGCCATTCTGGATGGTTCTCTGGATAACGCCGAAACCTTCACGCTGCCGATGTTCGATCTGGCCATTCCGACGGAACTGCCGGGTGTGGATACGCGTATCCTCGACCCGCGCAATACCTACGGATCGCCGGAACAGTGGCGCGAGAAGGCGGAATCGCTGGCGAAGCTGTTTATCGAGAACTTCGAGAAGTACACCGATACCCCGGCAGGTGAAGCGCTGGTGAGCGCGGGTCCGAAGCTGTAGGTAAAAGCAAAAAGGCAACGAAAGTTGCCTTTTTTAATGTTTTCTCCCTCTCCCCGTGTGAAAGGGCCGGGGTGAGGGCATCAGACCGCACTATCCCTCTTTCACCTGCCCTCGCGTCACCGGAACCGGCAACCAGGCGCGAATGCTCAACCCGCCCCGCTCGCTGGTACCAATCTCCAGCAACCCGTTATGGTTATCCACAATACGCTGCACAATCGCCAGGCCTAAGCCCGTTCCGCTGGTGCTGCGCGCGCTATCGCCGCGTACAAATGGCTGGAACAGATGCTTACGCTGCTCGGGCTTAATGCCCGGGCCGTCGTCTTCCACCTGGAACCAGGCGCGGTTGAGTTCAGACCCGCTGCTAACCTTAATCCAGCCGTTACCGTAGCGCGCCGCGTTAACCACCATATTGGCCACCGCACGCTTAATGGAAAGCGGGTGCATACGAACCTGAATTTCACCGTCCTGAAGGTCAGTATCAATTTCACGCTCATAACCACTTTCTGCGGCCACCACTTCGCCCAGCACCGCGTTCAGATCGGCCATTTCCATTGGCATCTCCTGACCAGTGCGCAGGTAGTCGATGAACTGCTCGATAATGGCGTTACACTCTTCGATGTCCTTGTTAATAGACTCGGCGAGATAACCGTCCTCTTCACCCATCATCTCCGTCGCCAGACGAATACGCGTTAGCGGGGTGCGCAGGTCATGACTGACGCCGGCCATCAGCAGCGTACGGTCATCCGCCAGCTGCTTAACGCCTGCCGCCATGTGGTTAAACGCGCGCGTTACTGAACGCACTTCAGAGGCACCATATTCGCGCAGTGGAGGAGGAATAATGCCTTTACCGACCTGGAGCGCCGCGTGCTCCAGGTCGACCAGCGGTCGGTTCTGGATACGGATAAACAGCCACGCGCCGCCTATCGCCAGCAGCATAATCGCCAAGGTGTAGCGGAACAGCGGCGAGAAATCGCCCTGATGGATTTCAGTCAGCGGAACGCGTACCCAGATGTTGGGTGACAGCCAGGTTTTCAGCCAGACGACGGGCGAGCTTTTGTTGACCTCAACGCGCACTTCCGTCGGGCCACCCAGCTGCTGCGCCATCTGCTGGCTGAGGAATTCATAGTGCTGCGCCCAGCGCAGGCCAGCATCTTCCGCCGCTTCATTGGAGTAAAGCGAAATGCCCAGTTCACGGTAGATTTCACGGCGAAATGCCGGGGGAACAACCAGCTGCGTACCGTCCTCCAGCTGCAGCTTATCGGTCATTAGCATACGCACTTCGTAGGCCAGGACCTTATTAAACTGCTGGAGGCTCGGCAGAATCGCAAAGTTCAACACCACCAGGTAGGTCGTCACCAGGCTGACGAACAGCAGGGTGACGATCAGTAAGAGGGTGCGGGCAAACGAGCTTCGCGGCGAGAAGCGCATTCGCCTCATGCTTTAGAGCCGTCCGGAACGAACACGTAGCCCAGACCCCATACGGTCTGAATATAACGAGGATGCGCCGGATCTTCTTCCACCATGCGGCGCAGGCGGGAGATCTGCACGTCGATGGAGCGTTCCATTGCGGAGTATTCGCGACCGCGCGCCAGGTTCATCAGCTTGTCGCGGGAAAGCGGCTCGCGCGGGTGGCTGACCAGCGCTTTCAGTACGGCAAACTCGCCGCTGGTGAGCGGCATTGGCTCATCTTCGCGGAACATCTCGCGCGTGCCGAGGTTCAGCTTGAACTTGCCGAAGGCAATGACGGCTTCTTCCTGGGACGGTGCGCCCGGCAGTTCATTCGCCTGACGGCGCAGCACGGCACGAATACGCGCCAGCAGCTCGCGCGGGTTAAACGGTTTTGGAATGTAGTCATCGGCGCCGATTTCGAGGCCTACGATACGGTCAACTTCTTCGCCCTTCGCCGTCACCATAATGATCGGCATCGGGTTGCTCTGGCTGCGCAGACGGCGGCAGATAGAAAGCCCGTCTTCACCCGGCAGCATCAGGTCGAGAACCATCAGATGGAAAGATTCGCGGGTCAGCAGACGGTCCATCTGCTCAGCGTTCGCGACGCTACGAACCTGGAAGCCCTGCTCGGTCAGATAACGCTCAAGCAGCGCGCGCAGGCGCATGTCGTCATCCACGACCAGAATTTTGTAGTTTTCTTGCATTGTGTGTACTCCCAAAGGTTCGGATAGTCTTTGTAACAGCGTATTCTAAAAAAGTGCACGTATTCGACCAGTTAATTCTGGTATAAATTCTAGTCGAAATTGTTACAAAGCATATTTAACAGCAGCTTATCTGTTCATTTCATCACATAAATCATTATTAATCCTGTCTGTTACACTGTGTGGTACGTATTGTGCGCAAAACAGAGAACCGGCAGCAAAGGCAGCACCATGAAAACGCCCCTGATCACCCGCGAAGGGTACGAAAAGCTCAAAAAAGAGATGGATTACCTGTGGCGCGAAGAGCGTCCTGAAGTAACCAAAAAGGTGACCTGGGCGGCAAGCCTGGGCGATCGCAGCGAAAATGCTGATTATCAGTACAACAAGAAGCGGCTGCGTGAAATTGACCGCCGGGTACGCTATCTGACGAAGTGTCTTGAGAATCTAAAAATCGTCGATTACTCCCCGCAGCAGGAGGGCAAAGTGTTCTTCGGCGCGTGGGTGGAGATTGAAAACGACGATGGTGACACCCTGCGTTTTCGCATCGTCGGTTACGATGAAATTTTTGGTCGTAAAGATTACATTTCTATCGACTCCCCGATGGCCCGCGCGCTGCTGAAAAAGGAAGTGGGCGATTTAGCCGTCGTTCAGACCCCAGCCGGTGAAGCCAGCTGGTACGTCAATGAGATCGTCTACGTAAAATAGTCCGAGAGCGCCCTCCCCGGCTGGCATTTTGCCGTGTCAGCCCGTATAACTATCCCCTGATTTTTGACCCACAAGATGATAAAGCCATGATGAAAGATTCGCTCTGCCGCATTATTGCGGGTGAACTTCAGGCCAGAGCCGAACAGGTAGAAGCTGCCGTTCGCCTGCTTGATGAAGGGAACACCGTGCCGTTTATTGCACGTTATCGTAAGGAAGTCACAGGCGGTCTGGATGACACGCAGCTGCGTAACCTGGAGACCCGCCTGGGCTATCTGCGCGAGCTGGAAGAACGTCGTCAGGCGATCCTCAAATCCATCGGCGAACAGGGCAAGCTGACCAGCGAGCTGGAAAGCGCCATTAACGGCACCCTGAGCAAAACCGAACTCGAAGATCTCTATCTGCCGTACAAACCGAAGCGCCGTACCCGCGGGCAGATTGCGATTGAGGCGGGCCTTGAGCCGCTGGCAGAGCTGCTGTGGAATGAGCCATCTCACGACCCGGAAACCGAAGCGGCAAAATTCGTCGACGCCGACAAAGGTGTCGCTGACACCAAGGCCGCTCTGGACGGCGCGCGCTACATCCTGATGGAGCGCTTCGCGGAAGACGCCGCCCTGCTGGCCAAAGTGCGTGATTACCTGTGGAAGAACGCCCACATCGTCTCTACCGTCGTCGCGGGCAAAGAGGAAGAAGGCGCGAAGTTCCGCGACTACTTCGATCACCACGAACCGATTTCGACCACCCCGTCTCACCGCGCGCTGGCGATGTTCCGCGGCCGCAACGAAGGCGTGCTCCAGCTCTCCCTGAACGCCGACCCGCAGTTTGACGAGCCGCCGAAAGAGAGCCACTGCGAGCAGATTATCATCGACCATCTCGGCCTGCGCCTGAACAACGCCCCGGCGGACAGCTGGCGCAAAGGCGTGGTGAGCTGGACCTGGCGCATCAAGGTGCTGATGCACCTGGAAACCGAGCTGATGGGCACCGTGCGCGAGCGAGCGGAAGACGAAGCGATCAACGTCTTCGCCCGTAACCTGCATGACCTGCTGATGGCCGCTCCTGCGGGCCTGCGCGCCACCATGGGGCTCGATCCGGGTCTGCGTACCGGTGTAAAAGTCGCCGTTGTTGACGGCACCGGCAAGCTGGTCGCTACCGACACCATCTATCCGCACACCGGCCAGGCAGCGAAAGCGGCCGTCGTGGTGGCGGCGCTGTGCGAAAAATACAACGTCGAGCTGGTCGCTATCGGCAACGGCACCGCATCACGCGAAACCGAGCGTTTCTACCTCGACGTGCAAAAGCAGTTCCCGAAAGTGACGGCACAGAAAGTGATCGTCAGCGAAGCGGGCGCATCGGTCTATTCCGCCTCTGAGCTGGCGGCGCAGGAATTCCCTGACCTGGACGTTTCCCTGCGCGGCGCGGTCTCCATCGCCCGTCGTCTGCAGGATCCGCTGGCGGAGCTGGTGAAGATCGATCCGAAATCCATCGGCGTGGGCCAGTATCAGCACGACGTGAGCCAGACGCAGCTGGCGCGCAAGCTGGACGCGGTCGTGGAAGACTGCGTAAACGCCGTCGGCGTGGACCTGAACACCGCCTCCGTTCCCCTGCTGACCCGCGTGGCGGGGTTAACCCGCATGATGGCGCAGAACATCGTCGCCTGGCGCGATGAGAATGGCCAGTTCCAGAACCGTCAGCAGCTGCTTAAAGTGAGCCGTCTTGGGCCGAAAGCGTTTGAGCAGTGCGCGGGCTTCCTGCGCATCAACCACGGCGATAACCCGCTGGATGCCTCTACCGTTCACCCGGAAGCGTATCCAGTTGTGGAACGCATCCTGGCCGCCACCCAGCAGGCGCTGAAGGATCTCATGGGCGACAGCAGCGCTCTGCGTAACCTGAAAGCCGTTGATTTCACCGACGACAAATTTGGTGTACCAACCGTTACCGACATTATCAAAGAGCTGGAAAAACCGGGCCGCGATCCGCGTCCTGAGTTCAAAACGGCGACCTTTGCTGACGGCATCGAGACCATGAACGATCTCCTGCCGGGCATGGTGCTGGAAGGCGCGGTGACCAACGTCACCAACTTCGGCGCGTTTGTGGATATCGGCGTGCACCAGGACGGTCTGGTGCATATCTCTTCCCTTGCCGACAAGTTCGTTGAAGACCCGCACACCGTGGTCAAAGCGGGCGACATCGTGAAGGTGAAAGTGCTGGAGGTGGATCTGCAGCGCAAGCGTATCGCCCTGACCATGCGTCTGGATGAGCAGCCGGGCGACACCAGCGCGCGCCGTGGCGGCAACGGCGGAGGCCGCGAGCAGCAGCGTCCGGCCACGAAAGCCACAAAACCGCGCGGGCGTGACGCGCTGCCTGCGGGCAACAGCGCGATGATGGACGCGCTGGCGGCGGCGATGGGTAAGAAACGCTAAGGTAACCCCTCCTCACCCTAACCCTCTCCCCAAAAGGGAGAGGGGAATAAAATCCTCTCGAAATATATGAAACCGATTGCACACCCATATTTAAACCGCTATTTATCACTCCATTAACAAATACGCTTTTTATTCCTTCCCGGGTAATTCTGCAAATATTGAGCAAGGTCAATCAGACCGCAAATTAATACGATTAACAACATCCCGTCACATTTTTATTATTGCTGATAAAAACTATTCTCATTATCATCGCAGTGTAGATTATTTAACCTCTCGTGGAATCAGGCATTATGCAATTCACTCCAGACACTGCATGGAAAATTACCGGTTTTACCCGCGAAATTAGCCCGGCCTATCGACAGAAGCTGCTGTCACTTGGCATGCTGCCCGGCTCATCCTTCCAGGTCGTGCGTGTGGCGCCGTTGGGCGATCCTGTTCATATCGAAACCCGGCGCGTAAATCTGGTTCTGCGCAAAAAAGACCTCGCATTAATTGAAGTTGAATCTTTATCCCGTTAACAAGCCAGCGGTTTCGGTGGGTCTAATACAATGAAAAAATTAACTATTGGCTTAATTGGCAATCCTAATTCCGGCAAGACAACCTTATTTAATCAGTTAACCGGCGCGCGCCAGCGCGTGGGAAATTGGGCAGGCGTAACGGTTGAACGTAAAGAAGGCCAGTTCACGACAACGGACAATCAGGTCACCCTGGTTGACCTTCCCGGCACCTACTCCTTAACCACGATTTCATCCCAGACTTCGCTCGATGAGCAAATTGCCTGCCACTACATTCTTGGCGGCGACGCGGATCTGCTGATCAACGTGGTCGACGCTTCGAACCTCGAGCGAAACCTTTACCTGACGCTACAGCTGCTGGAGCTGGGGATCCCCTGCATCGTGGCGCTCAACATGCTCGACATTGCGGAAAAACAAAAGCTGCGCATCGACGTCGATGCGCTCTCCGCGCGCCTGGGCTGTCCGGTGGTTCCGCTGGTCTCGACCCGCGCTCGCGGTATCGACGCCCTGAAGCTGGCGATTGACCGCCACGCGGGAAACCGCGACGTTGAGCTGGTGCACTACGCCCAGCCGCTGCTGCGCGAAGCCGAACGGCTGGCGCAGGAGATGGACAGCAGCATGCCTGCAAAACAGCGCCTGTGGCTCGGCCTGCAGATGCTGGAAGGGGATATCTACAGCCGCGCCTATGCCGGACACGCGGCGGATAAGCTGGACGTGGCCCTCGCCCGTCTCAGCGACGAGCTGGACGACCCGGCGCTGCACATCGCCGATGCGCGTTATCAGGCCATTGCGTCAATTTGCGACGTGGTCAGCAACGCCCTTACCGCAGAGCCCAGCCGCTTCACGGCGGCGGTGGATAAGATTGTGCTCAACCGCTTCCTCGGCTTACCCATCTTCCTGCTGGTGATGTACGTGATGTTCCTGCTCGCGATTAACATCGGTGGCGCGCTGCAGCCGATTTTTGACGCCGGTTCTGTCGCGGTCTTCGTACACGGTATTCAGTGGGTAGGTTACACCCTGCACTTCCCGGAATGGCTGACCATCTTCCTTGCCCAGGGGATTGGCGGCGGTATCAACACCGTTCTGCCGCTGGTACCGCAGATCGGCATGATGTATCTGTTCCTCTCGTTCCTCGAAGATTCCGGCTACATGGCGCGCGCCGCCTTCGTGATGGACCGCCTGATGCAGGCGCTGGGCCTGCCGGGCAAGTCCTTCGTCCCGCTGATCGTCGGCTTCGGCTGTAACGTGCCGTCGGTAATGGGCGCGCGCACCCTGGATGCACCGCGTGAACGCCTGATGACCATTATGATGGCGCCGTTTATGTCCTGCGGCGCGCGTCTGGCAATCTTTGCCGTCTTCGCGGCAGCCTTCTTTGGCCAGCAGGGCGCGCTGGCGGTCTTCTCGCTGTACGTGCTGGGCATCGTGATGGCGATCCTGACCGGCTTAATGCTCAAGCACACCATCATGCGCGGTGAAGCGTCACCGTTTGTAATGGAGCTTCCGGTCTATCACGTCCCGCATCTGAAAAGCCTGGCGATCCAGACCTGGCAGCGCCTGAAAGGCTTTGTGCTGCGCGCCGGTAAGGTGATTGTTATTGTCAGTATTTTCCTGAGCGCGCTGAACAGCTTCACCCTCACCGGTCAGGCGGCAGATAACATCAACGACTCTGCCCTCGCCTCCGTCAGCCGCGTCATCACGCCAGTCTTCAAACCGATTGGCGTACAGGATGATAACTGGCAGGCGACCGTGGGCCTGTTCACCGGTGCGATGGCGAAAGAGGTGGTCGTCGGGACCCTGAACACGCTCTACACCGCAGAGAACATTCAGGAGCAGGAATTTAACCCGGCGGAGTTTCACCTCGGTGACGAACTGCTGGGTGCCGTAGAGGAGACCTGGCAGAGCCTGAAAGATACCTTCAGCCTGAGCGTGCTGGCTAACCCGATTGAGGCCAGCAAAGGCGACGGCGAAATGGCGACCGGTGCCATGGGCGTGATGGGCGAGAAGTTTGGCAGCGCGTCCGCAGCCTACAGCTACCTGATCTTCGTTCTGCTCTATATTCCGTGCATCTCGGTGATGGGGGCGATTGCCCGTGAGTCCAGCCGCGGCTGGATGGGCTTCTCCATTCTGTGGGGGCTGAATATCGCCTACTCGCTGGCGACGCTGTTTTATCAGACCGTTAACTTCAGCCAGCATCCGCGCTACAGCCTGGTCAGCATCCTGGCGGTCATCCTGTTTAACGTGATTGTGATTGGCCTGCTGCGCCGGGCGCGAAGCCGCGTTGATATCAACCTGCTGGCGACGCGTAAAACCCCGGCCACCTGCTGCAACAGCCCGGCTGGCGACTGTCACTAAGGGAAAAAACAGATGGCATCGTTGATTCAGGTTCGTAACTTACTGGCATTGCAGGGACGCATGGAGGCAAAACAGCTCAGCCTTAGCCTGCATACCCCGCAGCCGATGATCGATGCCATGCTGGAGCGCCTGGAAGCCATGGGTAAAGCCGTGCGGATTCAGGAAGAAGCAGAGGGTTGCCTCTCCGGCAGTTGTAAAAGCTGTCCGGAAGGAAAGGCCTGTCTCAGGGAGTGGTGGGCACTGCGCTAATAAAGCCGGGCATTGGTGCCCGGCTTTATCGTATTACTTATAGACGTCCGCAGTAGCGCGTACGTTTTTGGTATATTTCTCAGCGCTGGTAATCACGTAGTAAGTGCCGCCAAGCTCATCCGCTTTCTTAGACAGCTCACGTTTCGCGTCCATCGGCGCAGTGGTGTCAGACGTAGAAATCTCACCAATTTTCGTCAGATTCATCCCGGCAACCTTATCTTTTTCCAGCTCTTTTGCCGCAAAGGCGCCAAATGACAATGACCCAATAACCAGAGAAGTGACAATACCCGTAACAAGTTTCATAGCCTGACTCTCCATAGGATTGTTGTTTTGATTATCGTAGGCAGAACAACCGCAACGACATCTGGAGTATGGTTGCGGTGTGTAACTTTTTCCAGGCAGGATAGAAAATAATCAGTCTAAACGTTGACTTAACGCAACCAACGCTGAACAAAATTCCGTCGGATGAGAGATAAACGGCGCATGCGCGGCTTTTGCTATGACATGTGATTCGCTGTCCGGCCAGAGGGAATCCAGAAGTGGGACCACTTTGCGCGGCACCAGCCCGTCGAGATAGCCATAGATGCGCAGGTGCGGCATGCTCAGCCCGGCCAGCGGCTCGCGCAGATCGGCCGTTTTCAGGATCTCCAGACCGCCGTTAAGCACCTCAACGTCCGGCATCGGCAGGGAGAGCACCACCTGCTTTAACGCTCTGGCATCCTGACGCGCGGTTTCGGTGCCCATCGTCTGCAAGGCGAGGAATCGCTCGACGGTCCGCTGGAAATCGTCGCTCAGCTGCTGCTGGAAGCCCGCCAGAACGTCAGGTTTGATGCCGGGCCACGCCTCTTTTGCGCTAAAGCATGGCGACGAGGCCACGGTGACCAGCGCCCTAACGCGCTCGGGCCAGGAGAGCGCAATCTGGCTTGCCACCAGCCCTCCCAGACTCCAGCCCAGCCAGATGGCATTTTGCGGCGCGGCGTCTACAACGTGCTGCGCCATTTCATCAAGCGACATCGCGCCAAAGCCACGGCTGCGACCATAGCCCGGCAGATCAACCAGATGTAACGTAAATTGCGAGGCAAGTTCCTCGCTTATGCAATGCCACACTTCCGCATTCAGGCCCCATCCGTGCAGCAGCACAAGATGGCAATTTCCTGTCCCTACGGTCTGCCACCACAGCGTCTTCATCAGTTACTGTTCTCTTTTTTCACATGGAGGTTGCACATGCTAACAGTGCCTGGCTTGTGCTGGCTATGCAAAATGCCGCTTGCCCTCAGCGCGTGGGGCGTCTGTTCCGTCTGTACGCGTTCGCTGGAAAGGCATATCACAACCTGCCCGCAATGTGGTTTACCGGCGGCGAACCGCGATTTGCCCTGCGGCCGCTGCCTGAAAAAATCCCCTCCGTGGAGCGCGCTGGTGGCCGTGGATGATTATGTTCCACCGCTGAGCGGGCTTATTCACGCCCTGAAGTTTTCCGGCCAGAGTTCGCTGGCGCAGCCCCTTGCCCGCCTGCTTTTGCTGGCCGTTTTACAGGCGCGACGAACCCGCGCTTTGCCGAAAATCGACATGGTGGTGAATGTCCCCTTATACCGACGCCGGCACTGGCGGCGCGGCTATAATCAAAGCGACCTGCTCTGCTGCCCGCTCGCCCGGTGGCTGGGTTGTCGCTACGATGCCAGCGCGCTTACCCGCGTTCATGCCACCGCCATCCAGCATCAGCTCAACGCCCGGCTTCGCAAAAGGAACCTGAAAAACGCCTTTCGCCTTGAATTGCCGGTCCACGGCCTCCATATCGCCATCGTGGATGACGTCGTCACCACAGGCAGTACCGTTGCTGAACTTTCCCGACTGCTTTTGCAAAGCGGCGCCGCGTCGGTTCAGGTATGGTGTCTGTGCCGTACCTTGTAGCCCTTCTTCAATGGGCGTATGATTATACCCAGGTAATTTAGTCAACTATTAGGCCAAAGCTATGATCCGTATTTCCGATTCTGCACAAGCGCACTTTGCCAAACTGCTGGCAAATCAGGAAGAAGGGACGCAGATCCGCGTGTTTGTGATCAATCCAGGCACTCCGAATGCAGAATGTGGTGTCTCTTATTGTCCTCCGGACGCTGTGGAAGCAACTGACACTGCCCTTAAATTTGAACAGCTCACCGCTTACGTCGATGAACTGAGCGCGCCGTATCTTGAAGATGCGGAAATCGACTTTGTCACCGACCAGCTGGGTTCTCAGCTGACCCTGAAAGCGCCAAATGCCAAAATGCGTAAAGTCTCTGACGATGCGCCGCTGATGGAGCGCGTTGAGTATCTGCTGCAGTCCCAGATCAACCCACAACTGGCCGGCCACGGCGGTCGCGTTTCCCTGATGGAAATCACGGAAGACGGCTTGGCGATCCTGCAGTTTGGCGGCGGCTGTAACGGTTGCTCCATGGTCGACGTGACCCTGAAAGAAGGGATCGAGAAGCAGCTGCTGAACGAATTCCCGGAACTGAAAGGCGTGCGCGACCTGACAGAGCACCAGCGCGGCGAGCACTCTTACTACTAATTCAGTACCCGTCTGTATTGCCCGGTAGCGCTGCGCTTACCGGGCCTGACTCCCTTGCTTTCCCCCCTCTATATGTTGACCTGCGTCTCATAATTCAAATTTTGCCTCACCGGGTGATTCTCAACCACGATATGTTACCCGTATCATTCTCGTGGGCACTCAACACCCTTATAACAGCCGACTAAACTTAACTGTTTCGCAGGCATCAGTATGAGTGCCGTTAACCACTCTGTTCCCAGTTGGGACAACCGGAATTTGTCGTTGAAACAATGACGTTACCCATAACAATTCAAAGGCCAGGTAAATCATGCCATTAGTCATCGTTGCTATCGGTGTTGTGTTATTACTGCTCTTGATGATCCGCTTCAAAATGAACGGATTTATCGCTCTGGTTCTGGTGGCACTTGCAGTCGGTCTGATGCAGGGGATGCCGCTGGTTAAAGTTATCAGCTCTATCAAAGCCGGTGTCGGCGGCACGCTCGGCAGCCTGGCGCTGATCATGGGCTTCGGCGCCATGCTCGGTAAAATGCTGGCGGACTGCGGGGGCGCGCAGCGTATTGCCACCACCCTGATTGCCAAATTCGGTAAACAGCACATTCAGTGGGCAGTGGTGTTAACCGGTTTTACCGTCGGTTTCGCGCTGTTCTATGAAGTGGGCTTCGTGCTGATGCTGCCGCTGGTGTTCACCATCGCCGCCGCGGCCAACATTCCGCTGCTGTTCGTGGGTGTGCCAATGGCTGCTGCGCTGTCCGTGACCCACGGCTTCCTGCCGCCGCACCCGGGTCCAACCGCCATCGCCACCATCTTCCACGCCGATATGGGTAAAACCCTGCTGTTCGGTACGATTCTGGCGATCCCGACCGTAATTCTGGCAGGCCCGGTGTATGCCCGCTTCCTGAAAGGCATTGATAAGCCTATTCCGGAAGGTCTGTACAGCGCCAAAACCTTCACTGAAGAAGAGATGCCAGGCTTTGGCGTCAGCGTCTGGACCTCGCTGGTACCGGTGATCCTGATGGCAATGCGCGCCGTGGCGGAGATGATCCTGCCGAAAGGCCACGCTTTCCTGGCCGTTGCCGAGTTCCTCGGCGACCCGGTGATGGCAACGCTGATTGCGGTATTGATTGCGATGTTCACCTTCGGCCTGAACCGTGGCCGCTCCATGGATCAGATCAACGACACGCTGACCTCGTCCATCAAAATCATTGCCATGATGCTGCTGATTATCGGCGGTGGCGGTGCGTTCAAGCAGGTGCTGGTCGACAGCGGCGTGGACAAATACATCGCTTCCATGATGCATGAAACCAATATCTCACCAATCCTGATGGCGTGGTCTATTGCTGCCGTGCTGCGTATCGCGCTGGGTTCTGCAACCGTTGCGGCGATTACAGCGGGCGGTATCGTTGCGCCGCTGATTGCCACCACGGGCGTCAGCCCTGAGCTGATGGTTATTGCGGTAGGCTCCGGCAGCGTGATTTTCTCTCACGTGAACGATCCGGGCTTCTGGCTGTTCAAGGAGTACTTCAACCTGACCATCGGTGAGACCATCAAGTCCTGGTCAATGCTGGAAACCATTATTTCGGTCTGCGGCCTGGTAGGGTGTCTGCTGTTGAATATGGCTCTCTGACTCTCCTGCTCGATCGGTTCCCTCTCCCCTTTGGGGAGAGGGCTAGGGTGAGGGGCAAATTACGACTTCTTACCCACCGCCCTTCTGCGCTTATCCAAATCTTTAATCAGCCTGTTCACCCCGTCATCGGCAAACATCGTCTCAAGCGTTGTGGACAGCTTGCGGCGCCAGTTCTTGTACTGATAGCTGGTGCCCGGAACGTTCACCGGCTCCGCCATATCAATCCAGTCTTCCGGCTGCAGGCCGAGCAAAGCGCTGTTGCTGTCGGCAATATAGCGTTGCAGGCCACGGTTGAGTGTTGGGGTCATTGCCATCAGCGACGCCTTATGTCCGGCACGCTTGGGCAGACAGCCATGCTTGTGCAGCGCGTCCAGCAGCCCCTGCTTCGCCAGCTCGCGGTCCTGATACAGCCCGCGCAGAACCTCTTCATCTGGATAGAGGCCCAGCGTTTTGCCGAGGGTCAGATCGCCGCTTTCCCAGTAGCCTCTGAGCGTAGGAAGATCATGCGTCGTCGCGACTGCCATTGACTGTTCAGGGTACGCTTTCGGCGCGCGGAAGGTTTTCTCATGGTCGTTTTCAAAATAGAGCACTTTGTAGGAATAAACCCCGCTGTCGCGGAGCTTGCTGACAATTTCCACCGGTACGGTACCGAGATCTTCACCGATCACCATGCACTGATGACGTTTACTCTCCAGGGCCAGGATCGACAGCAGATCGTCCACCGGATACTGCACGTACGCCCCGTGATCGGCCGTTTCACCGTACGGGATCCACCACAGGCGCAGCACGGACATCACGTGGTCAATGCGCAGCGCCCCGCAGTTCTGCATGTTCGCGCGCAGCAGGTCGATAAACGGCTCGTAGGCGCGCGCCGCCATCACGTGCGGATCCATCGGCGGCAGGCCCCAGTTCTGACCGAGCGGGCCGAGGATATCCGGCGGCGCGCCGACGGATGCTTTCAGGCAGTAAAGCTCACGGTCACACCAGGTTTCCGCGCCGCCTTCCGCCACGCCCACGGCCAGATCGCGATACAGGCCGATCGGCATCTTATAGCCCTGGCTCACCTGCCAGCAGGCGGCAAACTGGCTGTACGCCAGCCACTGCAGCCACAGGTAGAAGTCCACCTCGTCGGCATGATTTTTACAGAAGGCTTTGACTTCAGGGGTATCCACGGTCTGATACGCTTCCGGCCAGACCGGCCAGCCCCAGCGCATTTCGTCCTCTTTCACCTGATACGCGTGCAGCGCATCAAATGCCGCCTGCCAGTAAAGGCTTTCACCTTCCTGCATCACGAACTGGCGGAAGGCCGCCATCTGCTCGTCGTCGCGCTTCGCAAAGCCTTTCCACGCCAGGCGCAGAGCCGCCATTTTCAGCGCGGTCACGGAGGCATAATCTACCCAGTCCGCATCGCGGGCCTGCTTCAGCAGCTGCTGGGTGGTCTCAAGCTTCCACCACGCCTGTGCCTCTTTGCTGTTTTTGAAATCGTCTAACGCGTTAACGTCGATGTAAATCACGTTTAGCCAGCGTCGGGAAGACGGGCTGTACGGGCTGGCGCTCTCCGGGTTGGCCGGATAGAGAGCGTGGATCGGGTTGAGGCCGATAAACGCGCCGCCGCGCTCACCCACGGATGCCAGCATCTTTTTCAGATCGCCAAAATCGCCGATCCCCCAGTTGCTGTCGGAACGCAGCGTATAGAGCTGCACGCAGGCGCCCCACAGCTTTTTGCCTTCGAGCAGCGCCTGCGGCTCATAGCAGCGTTTTGGCGCGACGATCACCCGGCAGTGAAAACGCTGTTCGTCCTGGGTGAGCGTCAGGCTGTGATAGCCCTCCGGCAGCTTTGCCGGAAGGTTTAACGTTTTGCCGCCGGTGGCGTGGCCTTTATGCTGATGCCCCTCTTCGGTGGTGAGCAGCCAGCTATACTCGCCGCGCCCCTCCACCGCCAGCGGCATCTTTTTGCCTGCGGTAAAGACCTTCACGTTTGGCACCGGCGCAGCCGACGCGTTCGCGTCGGTTTTATGCATGGCATCCAGCAAACGTCTTTTGGTGTCCGCACCAATAGACTGCGGTTTGCCGTGCGCATTGATGTAACTGAGGCTAATTCCCGCCGCCTGCGCGGCACTGTCCAGACGTTTACTCTCCATCGCGCTTCCTTAGCGTTTTGCCTGCCAGATACGGGCCTGATAATCACGGATTGAGCGGTCAGAGCTGAACATGCCGCAGCGCGCGGTGTTCAGAATGCACGCCCGGGTCCACGCCTCCTGGTCGCGGTACAGCACGTCGACCTGTTTCTGCGCTTCAACGTAGGCCGTGAAGTCCGCCATCACCAGGTACGGGTCGCCGCCGTGTTTGTCCATGCTGTGCAGCATCTGGTCAAACGCGTGCTTGTCGCCATCGCTGTATTTGCCGCTTTCCAGCTCCTTCAGCACCGCATCCAGCACTTTGTCTTTTTTACGCCATTTCACCGGGTCGTAGCCTTTGGCCTTGATGGCTTTCACTTCTTCAACAGTATGGCCGAAGATAAAGATGTTCTCTTCACCGACCTTCTCGGCGATTTCGACGTTCGCACCGTCCAGCGTGCCGACGGTCAGCGCGCCGTTGAGCGCCAGCTTCATGTTGCCGGTACCGGACGCTTCTTTCCCTGCGGTCGAGATCTGCTCGGAGATATCCGCCGCCGGGATCAGCATTTCCGCCGCCGAGACGCAGTAATCCGGCAGGAACACGACCTTCAGCTTGTCGCCCACTTTCGGATCGCTGTTGATCGCCGCCGCCACTTTATTGATGGCGAGGATAATGTTTTTCGCCAGGTAGTAGCCCGGCGCCGCCTTCGCACCGAACAGGAACACGCGCGGCACGCGGTCGGCCTGCGGGTTCTCGCGGATCTCTTTGTACAGCGCCAGAATGTGCAGCAGGTTCAGGTGCTGACGCTTGTACTCGTGCAGTCGTTTGATCTGGATATCGAAAATGGCGTTCGGGTTGATCTCAATCCCGGTACGCATTTTCACAAACTCCGCCAGGCGAACCTTGTTCTCCAGCTTGATCGCGCGGTACTGCTCGCGGAACTTCGCATCATCGGCGTATTTTTCCAGGTTAATCAGCTGGTCCAGATCGTTGGCCCACTCTTTCTTCAGGGTCTTATCCAGCAGGCCGGCCAGCAGCGGATTGCACTGCTTGATCCAGCGACGCGGCGTAATGCCGTTGGTCACGTTGTGGAATTTGGTCGGCCACAGCTGGTGATATTCCGGGAACAGATCTTTCACCACCAGATCGGAGTGCAGCGCCGCCACGCCGTTAACGGCAAAGCCGCTCACCACGCACATGTTCGCCATACGCACCTGTTTGTCGTGCACCACCGCCAGCTTCGCCCAGACGGCTTTGTCGCCCGGCCAGGTTTTCTCCACCAGCGTTTTGAACTGGTCGTTAATCTTGTTGATGATCTGCATGTGGCGCGGCAGCAGCGTTTTCACCAGCTTCTCATCCCAGCACTCCAGCGCTTCCGGCATCAGGGTGTGGTTGGTGTAGGCGAAGGTGCGGCTGGTGATGGCCCAGGCGTCGTCCCAGCTCAGCTGATGCTCGTCAATCAGCACGCGCAGCAGTTCCGGGATGGCAATAGTCGGGTGCGTATCGTTAAGCTGAATGACTTCGAAGTCCGGCAGCTGCGCCAGCTTGCGGCCCGCCAGGTGATGGCGACGCAGAATGTCCGCCACGGAGCAGGCGCACTGGAAGTACTGCTGCATCAGGCGCAGCTTTTTACCCGCCAGGTGGTTATCGTTCGGATAGAGGACTTTGGTCAGCTTCTCGGCGTCGATGCCCTGCTGCTCGGCGCGCAGGAAATCGCCGTCGTTGAATTTGGTCAGGTTGAACGGATGCGCGTGCTTCGCCTGCCACAGACGCAGCGGCTGCGCCACGCCGTTACGGTAGCCGAGCACCGGCAGATCCCAGGCTTCACCGGTAATAGTGAACGCCGGTTCCCAGAGCCCCTGCTTCGTCACTTTCCCGCCGATGCCGACCTGCACGTCCAGCTGCGCGTTGTGGCGGAACCACGGGTAGGTATTGCGATGCCAGTCGTCCGGCGCTTCCATCTGGTGGCCGTCGGCAAACGACTGACGGAACAGGCCGTACTGGTAGTTCAGGCCATAGCCAATCGCCGACTGGCCGACCGTTGCCATAGAGTCAAGGAAACAGGCCGCCAGACGCCCCAGTCCGCCGTTGCCCAGCGCCGGGTCGATCTCTTCTTCCAGCAGGTCGGTCAGGTTAATGTCGTGCTCTTTCAGCACATCACCCACCTCCTGATACCAGCCGAGGTTCAGCAGGTTGTTGCCGGTCAGGCGGCCAATCAGGAACTCCATCGAGATATAGTTAACGTGACGCTGGCCTTTGACGGGCTTCGCCACGGGCTGAGCATCCAGCTGCTCTGCGAGCGCCCCGCTCACCGCCTGCCACCACTGGTGAGGCGTCATCTCGTTTGCAGCATGAAGGCCAAAACGCTGCCACTGACGCGTCAGGGCAGCCTGGAATTGAGCTTTGTTGAAGGTAGGCTGTGACATAGGGGATCGGCATCCTTTAGAAAGAAAACACAAGTTGGCGCTAGTGTGCCTGGCTCATTTCACCTCTTCCTCCTCCCGTGGGGGATTAGACAGGGAGGAGTAGCGGGGATGAGCGTAAAAATGTGATCGAGGCCACTCTGAGAGCATAGCCGGAGTGTGCCCGGAAGATAAAAAAGTAACCGGGGAGAATGTCAAAGAAATGAAATGCGGTTTTGGATGAAATTAATCCACGCGGAAATGATTGCTTACGGAGAATAATATTTCAGCAATCGGGTCCTGCCTAAGGAGATTATTAATCTCACTCAACTTTACCCGAAGTTTATTAAATTCGGCGTCATTATACCTTTCTGAAACCAGTTTCAGCCCAGCCTCGTGACATCCATACAAGCCAGCATTGACGCGGCATCAAAGCCTTTTCAAAAAAGTTCCAGTACTGGCCGGAATGTTTTGTGACAGAGTGCAAATTCAGAGCCACAAAAGCCAGACATAACTTGCAATAGTTCTCTTTCTGACCGACCTTATAGCTATTAATTACGAAGCGCAAAAAAAATAAATTCTCTCGTTCCCCACAGTGAAGTGAAACCTATGTTGATTCCGTCAAAATTAAGTCGCCCGGTTCGTCTTGACCATACAGTGGTCCGCGAGCGTCTGCTGGCTAAACTTTCCGGCGCGCATAATTTCCGACTGGCGCTGGTTACGAGCCCTGCAGGTTATGGAAAAACAACGCTCATTTCACAATGGGCCGCAGGTAAGAGCGATCTTGGCTGGTACTCCCTCGACGAGGGCGACAACCAGCAAGAGCGTTTTGCCAGCTATCTGATTGCCGCTATTCAACAGGCAACCAACGGACACTGCGTCGCCAGCGAGGCAATGGTGCAAAAGCGCCAGTACGCCAGTCTGTCCTCCCTTTTCTCTCAGCTGTTTATTGAACTGGCCGAATGGCATCGCCCGCTGTACGTGGTGATTGATGACTATCATCTGATCACGAACCCGGTTATCCATGAGTCGATGCGCTTCTTCCTGCGCCACCAGCCGGAAAACCTGACCCTGGTCGTGCTGTCACGCAACCTGCCGCAGCTCGGTATTGCCAACCTGCGCGTGCGCGATCAGCTTCTGGAAGTGGGCAGCCAGCAGCTGGCCTTTACCCACCAGGAAGCGAAACAGTTCTTTGACTGCCGCCTGACCTCACCCATTGAGGCCTCCGAAAGCAGCCGCCTGTGTGATGATGTCGCGGGCTGGGCCACGGCGCTGCAGCTGATTGCCCTTTCTGCCCGGCAAAACAACAGCCCGACGCACCAGTCTGCGCGCCGTCTGGCCGGCATCAACGCCAGCCATCTTTCGGATTACCTGGTGGATGAGGTGCTGAACAGCGTCGATCCCTCCACCCGCAATTTCCTGCTGAAAAGCTCCCTGCTGCGCTCCATGAACGACGCGCTGATTGTGCGCGTAACAGGCTGTGAGAACGGTCAGCTGCAGCTGGAAGAGATTGAACGTCAGGGCCTGTTCCTGACGCGCATGGACGACCCCGGCGAGTGGTTCAGCTATCACCCGCTGTTTGGCAGCTTCCTGCGCCAGCGCTGCCAGTGGGAGCTGGCAACGGAATTGCCGGAAATCCACCGCGCCGCCGCCGAAAGCTGGATGGCGCAAGGCTTCCCGAGCGAGGCCATTCACCACGCGCTTGCCGCCGGTGACGCCAGCATGCTGCGCGATATCCTGCTTAACCACGCGTGGGGGCTGTTTAACCACAGCGAACTGACGCTGCTGGAAGAGTCGTTGAAAGCCCTGCCGTGGGAGAGCCTGCTGGAGAACCCGCGCCTGGTGCTGCTCCAGGCCTGGCTGATGCAGAGCCAGCACCGTTACAGCGAAGTGAATACCCTGCTGGCGCGCGCCGAGCAGGAGATGGAAAGCGAAATGGATATCACCCTGCACGGCGAATTTAACGCCCTGCGGGCGCAGGTCGCGATTAACGACGGCGATGCGGATGAAGCGGAACGGCTGGCGATGGTCGCGCTGGATGAACTGCCGCTGGCGAATTTCTACAGCCGGATTGTGGCTACCTCGGTGCACGGCGAAGTGCTGCACTGCAAGGGCGAACTGACGCGCTCCCTTTCGCTGATGCAGCAAACCGAGCAGATGGCGCGCCGCCATGATGTGTGGCACTACGCCCTGTGGAGCCTGATCCAGCAAAGCGAGATTTTATTCGCACAGGGGTTCCTGCAGGCCGCCTGGGAAAATCAGGAAAAAGCGTTCCAGCTGATTCGTGAACAGCACCTGGAACAGCTGCCGATGCACGAGTTCCTGTTGCGTATTCGCGCTCAACTGCTGTGGGCATGGTCGCGTCTGGATGAAGCAGAAAGCTGCGCCCGTCAGGGTGTGAACGTGCTCTCCGGCTTCCAGCCTCAGCAGCAATTGCAGTGTCTGGCCCTGCTGGTGCAGTGCTCGCTGGCGCGTGGCGATCTGGATAACGCCCGCAATCACCTTAACCGTCTGGAAAACCTGCTCGGCAACGGTCAGTACCACAGCGACTGGGTATCGAACGCCGACAAGGTTCGGGTGATTTACTGGCAGATGACGGGAGACAAAAAATCCGCCGCCAACTGGCTGCGCCAGACGCCTAAACCAGAATTTGCCAATAACCACTTCCTGCAAAGCCAGTGGCGCAACATCGCCCGCGTGCAGATCCTGCTGGGTGACTTTGAGCCTGCCGAAATTGTGCTGGAAGAGTTAAACGAAAACGCCCGCAGCCTGCGTCTGATGAGCGACCTGAACCGCAACCTGCTGCTGCTCAACCAGCTTTACTGGCAGGCGGGCCGCAAAAATGACGCCCAGCGCGTGCTGCTGGAAGCCTTGCAGCTGGCGAACCGCACCGGGTTTATTAGCCACTTCGTGATTGAAGGTGAAGTGATGGCGCAGCAGCTGCGCCAGCTGATTCAGCTCAACACGCTGCCGGAGCTGGATCAGCATCGCGCCCAGCGAATCCTGCGCGAGATTAATCAGCACCATCGCCACAAGTTTGCGCATTTCGACGAGAACTTTGTTGAACGTCTGCTGAACCACCCGGAAGTGCCGGAGCTTATTCGCACCAGCCCGCTCACCCAGCGCGAATGGCAGGTGCTGGGGCTGATTTATTCAGGCTATAGCAACGAGCAGATTGCCGGTGAGCTGGCGGTGGCGGCAACCACCATCAAAACGCACATTCGCAATCTGTATCAGAAGCTGGGCGTGGCGCACCGTCAGGACGCGGTACAGCATGCGCAGCAGCTGTTGAAGATGATGGGGTACGGAGTTTAGTTTTGTGCGGCCTGATGCCATCACCCCGGCCCTCTCCCACAGGGAGAGGGAGAACGGCTTTTCAACACAACTCTAACTGCAAATTATTATCCTTAATCACCTGCATCACGCCCGCCGGCGGCATCACGTCGGTGTAGACCGCATTCACCATGCTGATGCTGCCCATGTTCACCATCGCGTTACGACCAAACTTCGAATGATCCACTACCAGCATCACGTGGCGCGAGTTCTCAATAATCGCGCGCTTTGTGCGCACCTCGTGGTAATCAAACTCCAGCAGCGAGCCGTCGGTGTCGATGCCGCTGATCCCCAGGATGCCGAAGTCGAGGCGGAACTGAGAGATAAAGTCGAGCGTCGCTTCGCCGATAATCCCGCCGTCGCGGCTGCGCAGTTCGCCACCCGCGAGGATGATGCGGAAATCATCTTTCTGCATCAACGTGTTGGCGACGTTCAGGTTGTTGGTCACCACGCGCAGGTTTTCGTGATCCAGCAGCGCATGAGCAACCGCTTCCGGCGTGGTGCCGATGTCAATAAACAGCGTCGCACCGTTCGGGATTTGGCTCGCCACTTTACGCGCAATGCGCTCTTTTTCTGCCGTCTGCGTGGCTTTACGGTCGTGCCAGGAGGTGTTGACCGAGCTGGACGGCAGCGCCGCGCCGCCGTGGTGGCGCAAAATACGGTTCTGATCGGCCAGATCGTTCAGGTCACGACGGATGGTTTGCGGGCTGACGGCAAACTGCTCGACCAGCTCTTCGGTGCTGACGTATCCCTGTTTTTTGACCAGTTCGATAATGGCGTCATGACGTTGTGTTTGTTTCATCAATTATCCCTGAGAATTATGTTCGTTTTCGCGCATGGAGCGTGTCGGCAAGCGCCATTGCAAGACCGACGGCGAGGCCGGTGACGTGCGCACCATTGGCGATAGACATACCAAACAGATCAAACCATCCGGCAATTAGCCATATTAACGCAAAGGCTATTAATCCGCGTTGTAAATAGATGCCGCTTTCCGGGTCGCGCTCCCCGCGAAGCCAGACGTAGCCCATCAAAGCGTAGACGACACCCGACAGCCCGCCGAACCACGGGCCGCTGAATTTATGCTGTACATAGCCGCTCAGCAGGGCGCTGATTACGGTGATGACAATCAGCTTGCCGCTGCCGAGCCGCTTCTCAACGATACCGCCGAGATACCACCACCACAGCAGGTTAAAGAGGATATGCATCACCGAGAAATGCATCAGCGCGTGGGTAAAGTAGCGCCAGACGTCAAAATCCAGCGACGGATCATACGGCCACGCCAGCGCGATCATCACGCTCTGGTCGCCCACCACGTTCATAATAATGAAGACGATAATGCAGGCTGCCATCAGCAGCAGCGTAAACGGGCCCGCGCGCTCGCGTATCGTGGCAAGGAAGGGAAAGCGGCTGTAATGCAGTCCGCTGCCGGTCTGTCCGGATTGCCAGCTGGCCGCCAGATAGCGCGGGTCGCCAGGGTTTTCAAGGAAACGCGCCAGCTCCTCGTTGACCCGCGCAGCCTGGCTCTCGTCGGCCAGCCAGACGTCGGTCTGAGTATGTTGCTGAATGGTCAGAATAACGCCCTGCGTCGCCATATAGTCGACAAACGCCTGGGCGACGCGCGGGTTGGTAAAAGAGGTGATCATCAACATGGGCAGCGGTCGCTTATTTCCACACAAAAGGGGACAGTATAGCGGGATTAGCGCTCAAACGCGTATTCCACTTCTGCCGGGAAATGACGATGCCAGGCATCAAAGCCGCCGTCGACGCTGTAAACCGCGTCATAGCCTTGCTGAATCAGATACTGCGCCGCGCCTTTGCTGCTGTTGCCGTGGTAGCACATGACCATAACGGGCGTTTCGAAGTCGTTATCGCGCATAAACGCGCCCAGCGTGTCGTTGGTCAGATGAAACGCGCCCGGCGTGTGGCCCATCGCAAAACTCTGCGGGTCGCGGATGTCCACCAGCACCGCTTTTCCCTGGTGCATCTTCTGGTGGGCTTCTTCTACGTTAATACATTCAAACTGATCCATGGTGTTCTCTTTACAGTGGTCAACGACAAGATTTTACCCCGTAGTGTACGTCCTGGCGGCGGGTAAACGCCATTATGTTATCCATATCACTCTAAATTGTTTTTTTGATGTTACCAAAAGCGCGTTCCTTTGCTATTATGAGCGATATCGAACATTTTTGAGCTTTAACGAAAGTGCATGAGGGTGTTATGGAAACCAAAGATCTGATTGTGATAGGCGGTGGCATCAACGGTGCCGGTATTGCGGTTGATGCCGCAGGACGCGGTTTATCCGTGCTGATGCTGGAAGCTAACGATCTCGCCTGCGCGACGTCGTCCGCCAGCTCCAAGCTGATCCACGGTGGCCTGCGCTACCTGGAACACTACGAATTCCGCCTGGTCAGCGAAGCGCTGGCCGAACGCGAAGTGCTGCTGAAAATGGCCCCGCATCTGGCCATCCCGATGCGCTTCCGCCTGCCGCACCGCCCGCACCTGCGTCCGGCGTGGATGATCCGCATCGGCCTGTTTATGTACGATCATCTGGGCAAACGCACCAGCCTGCCGGGTTCGAACGGTTTGCGTTTTGGCTCAGAATCGGTCCTTAAGCCGGAAATCGTGCGCGGTTTCGAATATTCAGACTGCTGGGTGGACGATGCGCGTCTTGTTCTGGCGAATGCGCAGATGGTCGAGAAGAAAGGCGGCGAGGTGAAAACCCGGACCCGCGCGACCGCCGCCCGTCGTGAAAACGGCCTGTGGATTGTGGAAGCAGAAGACGTGGATACCGGCGAGAAGTTCAGCTGGAAAGCGCGCGGCCTGGTGAACGCGACCGGCCCGTGGGTGAAGCAGTTCTTCGACGACGGCATGCACCTGCCTTCGCCGTACGGCATCCGCCTGATCAAGGGCAGCCACATTGTGGTGCCGCGCGTGCATACCCAGAAGCAGGCCTACATTCTGCAGAACGAAGACAAACGCATCGTGTTTGTGATCCCGTGGATGGACGAATTCTCGATCATCGGCACCACCGACGTGGAGTACAAGGGCGATCCGAAGAACGTCGAGATCGACGAGAGCGAAGTGAACTACCTGTTGAAAGTGTATAACGCGCACTTTAAGAAACAGCTGTCGCGCGACGACGTGGTCTGGACCTACTCCGGCGTGCGTCCGCTGTGCGATGACGAGTCTGATTCACCGCAGGCCATCACCCGCGACTACACGCTTGATATCCACGACGTAGACGGTCAGGCACCGCTGCTGTCGGTGTTTGGCGGCAAGCTGACTACCTACCGCAAGCTGGCCGAGCACGCGCTGGAAAAACTGGCGCCGTACTACAAAGGTATTGGCCCGGCGTGGACCAAAGAGGCAGTGCTGCCCGGCGGAGATATTGGCGGAAACCGCGACGATTACGCCGCGAAGCTGCGCCGTCGCTTCCCGTTCATTACCGAAGGGATGGCGCGCCACTACGCCCGCACCTACGGCAGCAATACCGAGCTGTTCCTGGGCGACGCGAAATCGCTTGCCGATCTGGGTGAACATTTCGGCCACGAGCTGTACGAGGCCGAGCTGCGCTACCTGGTTGAGCACGAGTGGGTTCGCCGCCTTGAAGATGCCATCTGGCGTCGTACCAAAGAAGGGATGTGGCTTAACGCCGAGCAGCAGTCTCGCGTGGCGCAGTGGCTGCAGCAGCATGCGGGGAAGCGTGAGCTGTCGCTGGCGTCGTGATGTAAAAAAGCCCGGTGGCGCCACCGGGCTTTGTTTTTACAACCGCACCGGATCAATATGCCAGATGTTCTCGGCATACTCCTTGATGGTCCTGTCAGACGAGAAATATCCCATGTTGGCGATGTTGTGCATCGCCGCGCTGGTCCACTTCTCCTGCTGACGGTACAGTTCGTCCACTTTATCCTGGAAGTCCACGTAGCTGCGATAATCCGCCAGCACCTGATAGTGGTCGCCAAAGTTAATCAGCGAATCCACCAGATCGCGATAGCGGCCCGGCTCGTCGGGGCTGAACACACCGGTCGCAATCTGCGTCAGGACCTGACGTAGCTCTTCATCCCCTTCATAGAACTCACGCGGGGAGTAGCCTTTCCTGCGCAGCGCCTCCACTTCTTCGGTGGTATTGCCGAAGATAAAGATATTCTCTTCTCCTACGTGCTCCAGCATCTCGACGTTCGCCCCGTCCAGGGTGCCGATGGTCAGCGCGCCGTTGAGGGCAAACTTCATGTTGCTGGTGCCGGACGCTTCCGTTCCCGCCGTGGAGATCTGCTCGGAGAGATCTGCCGCCGGGATGATCAGCTGCGCCAGGCTGACGCTGTAGTTCGGGATGAATACCACCTTCAGCTTGTCGCCAATCTCCGGATCTTGGTTCACCACCTTCGCCACGTCGTTGATCAGGTGAATAATGTGCTTCGCCATATAGTAAGCGGAAGCCGCCTTACCGGCGAAGATCTTCACGCGCGGCACCCACTCTGCGGTTGGATCGGCCTTAATGCGGTTGTAGTGGGTGATCACGTGCAGCACGTTCATCAGCTGACGCTTGTACTCGTGGATGCGCTTGATCTGCACGTCAAACAGCGCTTTCGGGTTTGCGACCACGTTGAGGTGCATCGCCAGCCAGACCGCCAGACGTTTCTTGTTCAGCAGCTTGGCTTCCCGCACGGCCTTGTTCACCGTCGGGAAATCAATATGCTGCTTAAGCTCGCTCAGCTGGCTCAAATCGGTGCGCCAGGTGCGGCCGATATTCTCATCCAGCACGTCAGAGAGCGGCTGGTTGGCCAGCGCCAGCCAGCGGCGCGGCGTAACGCCGTTGGTGACGTTGCAGAAGCGCGTCGGGAAGATCTTCGCGAAGTCCGCAAACAGGGACTGCACCATCAGGTTCGAGTGCAGCTCGGACACCCCGTTGACCTTGTGGCTGATGACAACCGCCAGCCAGGCCATGCGCACGCGACGACCGTTGGATTCATCAATGATCGAGGCACGGCTCAGCAGCCCGGTATCGTTCGGATACTGCTCCTGCAGCGTCTTGAGGAAGTAGTCGTTGATCTCGAAGATGATTTGCAGGTGGCGCGGCAGAATTTTGCCGAGCATGTCCACCGGCCAGGTCTCCAGCGCTTCGCTCATCAGGGTGTGGTTGGTGTAGGAGAACACCTGGCACGTCACCTCAAACGCGTCGTCCCAGCTGAACTTGTGCTCGTCGATCAGCAGGCGCATCAGCTCGGGAATGGAGAGCACCGGATGGGTGTCGTTAAGGTGAATCGCGGTTTTCTCCGCCAGGTTGGCGTAGGTTTTGTGCAGCTGATGGTGGCGGCTGAGGATGTCCTGAATCGTCGCGGAGACGAGGAAATACTCCTGACGCAGGCGCAGCTCACGCCCGGAGTAGGTTGAGTCATCCGGGTACAGCACGCGGGAGACGTTCTCGGAGTGGTTTTTATCTTCCACCGCCGCAAAGTAGTCGCCCTGGTTAAATTTACCGAGGTTGATTTCGCTACTCGCCTGGGCGTTCCACAGGCGCAGCGTATTGGTCGCATCGGTGTCATAGCCGGGGATGATCTGATCATAGGCCACGGCGAGGATCTCTTCGGTTTCCACCCAGCGGGACTTTTTCCCTTCCTGCTGAATGCGTCCGCCAAAGCGCACCTTGTAGCGCGTGTTGTGGCGCTTGAACTCCCAAGGGTTGCCGTATTCCAGCCAGTAGTCCGGGGACTCTTTCTGGCGGCCGTCAACGATGTTCTGCTTGAACATGCCGTAGTCGTAACGAATACCGTAGCCGCGCCCCGGCAGCGCCAGCGTTGCCAGCGAGTCAAGGAAGCAGGCGGCAAGACGCCCGAGACCACCGTTACCCAGCCCCGGGTCGTTCTCTTCGTCAATCAGCTCTTCTAAATCCAGCCCCATCTCTTCCAGCGCGGTTTTGACGTCGTCGTAGATACCGAGCGACAGCAGCGCGTTGGAGAGGGTGCGGCCAATCAAAAATTCCATCGACAGGTAGTAAACCTGCCGCGTCTCCTGCGAAAGCTGGGCGCGGTTAGAGCGCAGCCAGCGTTCGACCATGCGGTCACGCACCGCAAACAGGGTGGCGTTCAGCCACTCGTGCTTGTTGGCGATGACCGGATCTTTCCCGATGGTAAACATCAGCTTGTAGGCGATGGAGTGCTTTAACGCCTCAACGCTGAGCGTGGGGGAAGAGTAGCTAAATGGAGCGTTCATATCAGTAACTTCGCCTCGTTACATCAAGCGTTGATAAAGGTCGCGGTACGACTGCGCCGCAACGTGCCAGCTAAAGTCCATGGACATCGCCTGACGCTGAACGTAACGCCACAGGGATGGACGGGACCACAAGACGAACGCACGCCGAATCGCCCGAAGCAGCGACCAGGCATTACTGTCTTCAAAGACAAACCCGCTGGCGATACCGTCCGCCAGGTTTTCCAGAGAACTATCCGACACCGTATCCGCCAGCCCGCCCGTGCGGCGCACCAGCGGCAGCGTGCCGTATTTCAGACCGTAGAGCTGCGTCAGGCCGCAGGGTTCGAAACGGCTCGGCACCAGAATCACGTCCGCGCCGCCCATAATGCGGTGCGAGAACGCTTCGTGATAGCCAATCTGCACGCCCACCTGCCCCGGATGTTCCGCGGCGGCGGCGAGGAAACCTTCCTGCAGCACCGGGTCGCCCGCGCCGAGCAGCGCCAGCTGTCCGCCCTGCTCCAGTAAACCGGGCAGCGCCTCCAGCACCAGATCCAGCCCTTTCTGGCTGGTCAGGCGGCTGACCACCGCAAACAGCGGCACCTTGTCGTTAACCTTCAGCCCCATCGCAATTTGCAGCTGGCGCTTGTTCTCGGCTTTATCTTCCACCGAGTCGCGGCCATAGCGCGCGGCCAGCAGGAGATCGGTTTCAGGGCTCCAGATCTGCTCATCCACGCCGTTCAAAATGCCCGACAGGCGGCCTTCACGATGGCGCTGCTGCAGCAGCCCTTCCAGACCGTAGCCAAACTCCGGCTGGGTAATTTCACGCGCGTAGGTGGGGCTCACCGCCGTGATGTGGTCGGCGTAGTACAGCCCGGCCTTCAGGAACGAAATTTGCCCGTTGAACTCCAGCCCGTGCATGTTATAGAACGACCATGGCAGATCGATGTCATTCATATGATGCGCATAGTACATGCCCTGATACGCCAGGTTGTGCACCGTAAACACCGATTTTGCCGGATGCCCTTTTGCCGCCAGATACGCTGGCGTCAGCCCGGCGTGCCAGTCGTGCGCGTGGACCACATCCGGACGCCAGAATGGATCCAGCCCGACGGCCATCTCCGCCCCCACCCAGCCGAGCAGTGCAAAGCGCAGCACGTTATCGGTATAGGCGAACAGGTTGGTATCGTGATACGGGCTGCCCGGACGGTCGTACAGATGCGGCGCGTCGATCAGGTAGATCCCTACGCCGTTGTAATGCCCAAACAGCAGGGTGATGCGTCCGGCAAACGTTTCACGGCGGGTCACGACCTTTGCATCAGGTATGCCGCGCCGGATATCCGGGAAGGCGGGCAGCAGGACGCGGGTATCGACTCCACCGGCGATTTGCGCCGCCGGTAATGCACCAAGAACATCCGCCAGGCCGCCCGTTTTTAACAACGGGAACATCTCAGAACATACGTGTAAAACCTGCATCATCGCTCCTGTTTGATCTGCAGCTTCCGCAACATTTCCCGTGTGACTAACACGATCCCCTCTTCAGAACGGTAGAAGCGACGCGCATCTTCTTCCGCGTTTTCACCAATCACCATTCCCTCTGGAATGACGCAGGCGCGGTCTATCACGCAGCGACGCAGACGACACGAACGCCCTACCCAGACATCCGGCAGCAGAACCGCCGAATCGATATTACAGAATGAGTTTATACGCACGCGCGGGAACAGCACGGACTGCACCACCACCGAACCGGAGATGATGCACCCGCCGGAGACCAGCGAGTTCAGGGTCATGCCGTGGCTGCCGGATCGGTCCTGCACGAACTTCGCCGGCGGCAGGGATTCCATGTGGGTACGAATCGGCCAGTTCTGGTCGTACATATCCAGCTCAGGCGTCACGGACGCCAGATCGAGGTTGGCTTTCCAGTACGCTTCCAGGGTTCCCACATCACGCCAGTAAGGCTCCGCATTCGGGTCGGACTGCACGCAGGACAATGGGAAGGGATGTGCATAGGCCATGCCAGCTTTGGTAATTTTCGGGATGATGTCTTTACCGAAGTCGTGGCTGGAGCTTTCGTCTTTGTCGTCTTCTTCGAGCAGCTCATAAAGATAATCTGCATCAAAGACATAGATCCCCATGCTGGCGAGCGATTTGGTGTCATCGCCCGGCATGGTTGGCGGGTTCGCCGGTTTTTCAACGAAGTCGATAATCTTGTCGTCCGCATCCACGTGCATCACGCCAAACGCCGTCGCCTCGGCAACGGGCACCGGCAGACACGCCACGGTGCAGCGCGCCCCTTTTTCGACGTGGTCGATCAGCATGTGCGAGTAATCCTGCTTGTAGATGTGGTCACCCGCGAGGATCACGATGTATTCCGCGCTGTAGCGGCGAATAATGTCGAGGTTTTGGGTCACCGCATCCGCCGTGCCGCGGTACCAGTTTTCCCCGTGTACGCGCTGCTGCGCTGGGAGCAGATCGACAAACTCGTTCATCTCTTCGCTGAAGAATGACCAGCCGCGCTGAATGTGCTGCACCAGGGTGTGCGACTGATACTGCGTAATGACGCCAATGCGGCGAATGCCCGAGTTCAGGCAGTTTGAGAGCGCAAAGTCGATAATGCGGAACTTACCACCAAAGTGAACGGCCGGCTTGGCGCGCTTGATGGTCAAATCTTTCAGACGGGTACCACGCCCGCCCGCAAGTATCAGGGCAACGGTTTTTAATGGTAGCTGGCGCGCCAACATTAACGGATCGTTCTTCTCTAATCTAACCATGACTAACTCCTTTTTTATCATCTTTGGAATACGCACACTCCGTGCGCAGGCCCGTGCCAGACAGCCATTACTACCGGATTATCCGCTCCGGCAAAGGGGGGAACAGCTCGCCACTCCCCGTCAGGTAAAACAATCTCTGCGACGTCGTCCGTCGCGTTCAGCGTCACCAGCCACTTATCCGAAAGCTGGATTTGCAGGCAGGTGATGCCGTGTTGCCACTCTTGCGCGCTCAACGGCTGCGCGTCTTTATTCAGCCAGCTAACGTTGCCGTCGCCCTCTTCCCACCAGCTGTCGGCGGTAAGGGCGGGGATCTGCTGGCGAAGGTGGATCAGCGCCGCGGTGAAATGGGTCAACCCGCTGTTCGCCTCCCCCCAGTCGAGCCAGGTTAAGGTATTGTCCTGGCAATAGGCGTTGTTATTGCCGTGCTGGCTGTGGCCGTGCTCGTCGCCCGCCAGCAGCATCGGCGTGCCCTGAGACAGCAAAAGCGTCGTCAGCAGCGCATGAACGCTGGCGCGTCGCCGCTCGATCACATCCAGACTTCCGCCTAACCCTTCTATACCATGATTGAAGCTATGGTTATTGTTAGTGCCATCGCGATTCTCTTCGCCGTTGGCCTCATTGTGTTTCTGATTGAAACAAACGCAGTCGCGCAGCGTAAAACCGTCATGCGCCGTCACCAGGTTGATGGTGGCCGACGGACGTTTTCCGTCGCGCTTAAAGAGATCGCTGGAGCCGGCAAAGCGTCCGGCGAACTCGCCCAGCGGCAAATCGCGCGCCAGCCAGAAGCGGCGGATGGCATCGCGGTAGTGGTCGTTCCACTCGGCAAACAGCGGCGGGAAGTTCCCCACCTGATAACCGCCTTCACCGATGTCCCACGGCTCTGCGATGAGCTTCACCGTTGAGAGCACCGGGCAGTTTTTTATCGCCTCAAACAGCGGTGCCTGCTGGCTAAATGCTGGGGTGCGCCCCATCACCGGCGCCAGGTCGAAACGAAAACCGTCCACGTGGAACGTCTCTACCCAGTATTTCAGGCATTCGTACGCGTAATGCGTAACGGCAGGATGGCTGAGGTTGAGGGTGTTACCGCACCCGGTCCAGTTCTCGTAATCGCCATCTTCCCTGATCCAATAATAGCTACGGTTATCGATTCCGCGCTGTGAGAGCGTCGGGCCGTCAAGATCGCTTTCCGCACTGTGGTTCAGCACCACGTCCAGAATGACCTCAATGCCCGCGGCGTGGAGTGCCTTCACCGCGTCGCGAAACTCGTCCCGCGCTTTCTCCGGATGCACCGCGTAGCGCGGGTCGAGAGCGAACATCGCCAGCGGGTTGTAGCCCCAGTAGTTGCTTAACCCAAGACGCTGAAGACGCGGCTCGCTGGCGAAATGCGCCACCGGAAGCAGCTCCAGCGCGGTGATGCCCAAATGCTTCAGGTAAGCGACCATGGTCGGATGCCCCAGCGCTTTGTAGGTGCCGCGCATCTCTTTGGGGATCGACGGGTGCAGGTAGGTCAGCCCTTTGACGTGCGCTTCATAGATGACGGTGTTACCCCACGGCGTGCGCGGCGGGGCATCGTCCTCCCAGTCGTAGAGATCGTGCACCACCGCGCTTTTCGGCGCGACGGGCGCGCTGTCGCGGTGGTCCGGTTCGCCGTAGCCGACGTGGAACAGTGGGTCGTCTTTAAACTCGCCGTCCACGCGGCGCGCGCACGGGTCAATCAGCAGCTTCGCCGGGTTAAACCAGTGCCCCTGAGAAGGCTCCCACGGGCCGTGTACGCGAAAACCGTAGTGCATTCCCGGACGCCCGCCGGACAGGTAACCGTGCCAGATGTCTCCCGTGCGGGACGGTAAATCGTAACGGTGCTCGTTACCCTCCCCGTCAAACACGCAGAGCTCCACCCGCTCCGCGTGAGCAGAAAAGAGCGTGAAGTTCACCCCCTTTCCGTCAAAACTCGCGCCGAGCGGTTCGGGTTTACCTGCCGTAAGCTGCGTCATTCTCCCTCCCGCATCAGCCAGATGGTGCCAAGCGGCGGCAGCATCAGGCTCAGGGAGTTTGGACGCCCGTGGCTTTCAATCGCATCGCTCTGCACCAGCCCGCCGTTACCGGCGTTACTGCCGTGGTAATGCATGGAATCGGTATTCAGGATCTCGCGCCATTTGCCCGGCTGGTTAATGCCGAAGCGGTAGTGTTCGCGCGGCACCGGCGTAAAGTTGCTGGCGACGATAATCTCGTTGCCCGCTTTATCGCGACGTACAAAGACAAACACCGAGCGCTCGTGGTCGTCCACCACCAGCCACTCAAAGCCGTACGGATCAAAGTCCAGCTCGTGTAGCGCTTTGTGGTGGCGGTAGGTCAGGTTCAGGTCGCGCACCAGACGCTGTACGCCGTGGTGCCAGTTGTCGCCGCCCTCCAGCAGATGCCAGTCGAGGCTGGTGTCGTGGTTCCACTCGCGACCCTGGGCGAACTCATTGCCCATAAACAGCAGCTTTTTGCCCGGGAAGGCAAACATCCAGCCGTAGTAGGCGCGCAGGTTGGCAAACTTCTGCCACGCGTCGCCCGGCATGCGGTCGAGAATGGATTTTTTGCCGTGCACCACTTCATCATGCGACAGCGGCAGCATGAAGTTTTCGGTGTAGTTGTAGAGCAGCCCGAAGGTGAGCTTATCGTGGTGATACTGACGATAAACCGGGTCGAGCTTCATGTAGTCGAGCGTGTCGTGCATCCAGCCCAGGTTCCACTTGTACCAGAACCCCAGGCCGCCTGATGACGGAGGGCGGGAGACGCCCGCAAAGTCCGTCGACTCTTCCGCCATGGTCACGGCGCCTTCCACCTGCTCGCCGATGATGCGGTTGGTGTTGCGCAGAAATTCAATCGCTTCGAGGTTTTCACGGCCGCCATACTCGTTCGGGATCCACTCCCCCTCTTTGCGGCTGTAGTCGCGGTAGATCATCGAGGCCACCGCATCCACGCGCAGGGCATCAATGCCGAAGCGTTCGATCCAGTACAGCGCATTCCCCACCAGGTAATTCGACACTTCACGGCGACCGTAGTTGTAGATCAGCGTGTTCCAGTCCTGGTGATAGCCTTCGCGCGGGTCGCTGTGCTCGTACAGCTTCGTGCCGTCGAACTCTGCCAGCGCAAAATCGTCCGACGGGAAATGGCCCGGGACCCAGTCGAGGATCACGTTCAGCCCGGCGGCGTGCGCGGCATCAATGAAATAACGGAAATCATCGCGCGTGCCGAAGCGCCGCGTGGGCGCATACAGCCCGGTGGGCTGATAGCCCCAGCTGCCGTCGAACGGGTGCTCGTTAACCGGCAGCAGTTCGAGGTGGGTAAAGCCCATCCATTTGGCGTACGGCACCAGCTGGTCGGCGAGCTCCCGGTAGCTGAGCCAGAAGTTGTTGTCCGTGTGGCGGCGCCAGGAGCCGAGATGCACTTCGTAAACGGAGATCGGCGCATCAAAGCGGTTGGCCTGCTTGCGCTCCTCAGTCTGGACGACCTTCTCCGGCAGGCCGCAGATCAGCGATGCGGTATCCGGGCGCATCTGCGCCTCGAAGGCGTACGGGTCGGCTTTAATGCGCAGCTTGCCGTGCGCGTCGATCATCTCAAATTTGTAGAGCTGGCCATTATGCGCCCCGGGGATAAACAGCTCCCAGATGCCCGTCTCACGGCGCAGGCGCATCGGGTGGCGGCGACCGTCCCAGTAGTTGAACTGCCCAACGACGGAGACGCGCTGGGCGTTTGGCGCCCATACGGCAAAGCGCGTGCCGGTGATACCGTCCATGGTATCCGCGTGGGCACCCAGCGTTTCGTAAGGGCGTAAATGGGTCCCTTCGGACAGCAGCCAGGCATCCATCTCTTTTAAGAGCGGCCCAAAGCTGTAGGGATCGTCAATCAGGTTTTGCTGGCCGTGCCAGATAACGGCGAGCTGATAGCGAAAGGGGTTTTTACGGCGGGGCATGACGCCCGAGAAGAAGCCGCGCGAATCGAGGCATTCCAGATTACCCACCTTGCGGCCGGTTTTGGGTTCGATAACCCACACTTCTGTCGCATCCGGCAACAGCGCCCGAACTTCCAGTCCGGCCTCTGTACGGTGCATCCCTAGCACAGAAAAGGGGTCTGCAAAATGACCCGCAATAAGCGCATTAATCACGTCTCTCGAAATACGATCGGACATGGTATTCATCCTGTTTTTTTATGTCGCCCTTTTTACGCGCTCCGGGACGACTTTTAATGTGACCTAAACGGTGCAGTTGATCCTCTCTGCTCCGCCCTACCCTCAGGTGAGAAATAAATCTTCCTTAAAGCATAGCCAACGTCGTGGTTCCTCCTGATAAAAAATAAGACATCTGCGTTTTACTCCATGTAGTACGCAAAAAAAGGGGGTGACAATCACCCCCCGTGTTTAACAAATTATTACGCCAGCTGGCGCAGCATGCGGCGCAGCGGCTCGGCGGCCCCCCACAGGAGCTGGTCGCCGACGGTGAACGCGGAGAGATACTCCGGCCCCATGTTCAGCTTGCGCAGGCGGCCAACCGGCGTGGTCAGCGTGCCGGTAACGGCAGCCGGGGTCAGTTCACGCATGGTGATATCGCGATCGTTTGGTACCACTTTCGCCCACGGGTTGTGCGCGGCCAGCAGCTCTTCCACGGTCGGAATAGACACATCTTTTTTCAGTTTAATGGTGAAGGCCTGACTGTGGCAGCGCAGCGCGCCGATACGCACGCACAGACCGTCAACCGGAATGGTATTCGCGGTGGCGAGAATTTTGTTGGTCTCCGCCTGGCCCTTCCACTCTTCGCGGGTCTGGCCGTTATCCAGCTGTTTGTCGATCCACGGGATCAGACCGCCGGCCAGCGGTACGCCAAAGTTATCCACCGGCAGCTCGCCGCTGCGGGTCAGCTGAGTGACTTTGCGCTCGATGTCGAGGATGGCGGACGCCGGGTTTGCCAGCTCGGTCGCGACGCTTTGGTGCAGCTGGCCCATCTGGGTCAGCAGCTCGCGCATGTGGCGCGCGCCGCCGCCGGACGCGGCCTGGTAGGTCGCCACGGAGACCCACTCCACCAGGTCCTGCGCGAACAGGCCGCCGAGTGACATCAGCATCAGGCTGACGGTGCAGTTACCGCCAACAAAGGTTTTCACGCCGTTGTTCAGGCCGTCGGTGATGACGTCCTGGTTAACCGGGTCGAGAATAATGATGGCATCGTCTTTCATGCGCAGTGAAGAGGCCGCGTCAATCCAGTAGCCCTGCCAGCCGCTTTCACGCAGCTTTGGATAGATTTCGTTGGTATAATCGCCGCCCTGGCAGGTCACAATAATGTCGAGTGCCTTCAGCGCTTCCAGATCGTAAGCGTCCTGCAACGTGCCTGTGGTACCACCAAAGGACGGAGCAGCCTGGCCGAGCTGGGAAGTGGAGAAGAAGACCGGGCGGATAGCGTCGAAATCGCGCTCTTCAACCATGCGTTGCATGAGTACAGAGCCGACCATACCGCGCCAGCCGATGAAACCAACGTTTTTCATAGCATTTTTTTCCTGCTGAGGGTGTGTGCTGATTGTGCAAGCCAGTATTGAACTGGGATATGCTTCACATTACAAAATGCTGCCAAAGTCGCAAGCGAAATTAATCGATGATTGCCCGGCAATCAGAAATACAGCTAATTATCATAATAACCATAGAGAGTTTCAGGGATAATTTACATGAGTGAAATCATTTCAGCAGCGGTTTTATTGATCCTGATAATGGATCCACTGGGCAACCTGCCCATCTTCATGTCGGTGCTGAAGCACACCGAGCCGAAGCGCCGCCGGGCGATCATGATCCGCGAGCTGCTTATCGCCCTGCTGGTGATGTTTATCTTCCTGTTTGCCGGTGAAAAAATTCTCGCGTTCCTGAACCTGCGCGCCGAAACGGTTTCCATTTCCGGCGGGATTATTCTCTTCCTGATTGCCATTAAGATGATCTTCCCGAGCGCCGAAGGCAGCAGCAGCGGCCTGCCCGCAGGCGAAGAGCCGTTTATCGTGCCGCTGGCGATTCCCCTCGTCGCGGGGCCAACCATTCTGGCGACGCTGATGCTGCTGTCGCATCAGTATCCGAATCAGATGAGCCATCTGGTGATTGCCCTGCTGATTGCCTGGGGCGGAACATTTATTATTCTGCTGCAGTCGTCGCTGTTCCTGCGCCTGCTGGGTGAGAAAGGGGTGAACGCGCTGGAGCGTCTGATGGGGCTGATTCTGGTAATGATGGCGACGCAGATGTTCCTGGACGGCATCCGGGCGTGGATGAAAGGATGACTTTCTCCCTCTCCCCGTGGGAGAGGGCCGGGGTGAGGGCATCAGGCCGCAGAGGACAGCCCACCTACCCCTTACGAATCAAATACCGGTACGGCAGCGCCTCGGTCTGCTGCGCCACCAGTTCATGCTCCATAAAGGTACAAAAACCGGGAATATCGCGCGTGGTGGCCGGATCGTCAGCAATAATCAGCAGCGTTTCACCGGTCTGCATGTTACGCACGGTCTTACGTACCATCATTACCGGCTCCGGGCAGCGAAGGCCCTGGGCATCAAGGGTGTGGTCTGGGCTGGAAAACAGGTCGGTCATGATCTTCTCGGTCAGATAAAAACGGCAGTAGTTTACGCCCCGGCGCGGGCAATGCAAACCAGGTTAACGATTGCGCAAAAACCAACCATTGCAATGTCCAGCCAAAGCAGTATCATGCTGCGGTTTTTATTGGGTTCCCTCACCCCAACGTATAAAAAGGTCACAATATGACGCAGTTCTCTGAATCACAGCGCGTAAAAGCGTTGTTCTGGCTTTCGCTTTTCCATTTGCTGGTGATCACCTCCAGCAACTACCTGGTGCAGCTCCCGATCTCCATTTTTGGTTTTCATACCACCTGGGGCGCGTTCAGCTTTCCGTTTATTTTCCTCGCCACCGATCTGACCGTGCGTATCTTCGGCGCACCGCTGGCACGCCGCATTATCTTTGCGGTCATGCTTCCGGCGCTGTTCATCTCGTACGTGATCTCCTCCCTGTTTTACATGGGAAGCTGGCAAGGCTTTGAGGCGCTGACACACTTCAACCTGTTTGTCGCCCGTATCGCCGCGGCAAGCTTTATGGCCTACGCGCTGGGGCAGATCCTCGACGTGCACGTGTTTAACCGCCTGCGTCAGAATCACCGCTGGTGGATGGCGCCGACCGCGTCCACGCTGTTCGGCAACGTGAGCGATACGCTGGCCTTCTTCTTCATCGCCTTCTGGCGCAGCCCGGATGCCTTTATGGCCGAGCACTGGATGGAGATCGCGCTGGTGGACTACTGCTTCAAGGTGCTCATCAGCATTGTTTTCTTCCTGCCGATGTACGGCGTGCTGCTGAATATGCTGCTGAAAAGGCTGGCAGATAAATCTGAAATCACGGCATTGCAGGCTGGTTAAGGGTTCGCTTTATCAGTTGTGATAAGATGGGTGAATGAGCCGCTATGGCCGTTTATCGAAAGGAAGAAGTCAATGCGCAATCTGGTTAAATATGTCGGGATTGGCCTGCTGGTTGTGGGTCTTGCAGCCTGTGATAACAGCGACACAAAAACGCCTGCTCAGGGCGCATCCGCAGAAAGCAACGCGACCGGTCAACCGGTGAATCTGATGGATGGCAAACTCAGTTTCTCTCTGCCAGCCGATATGACTGACCAGAGCGGCAAGCTGGGCACCCAGGCGAATAACATGCACGTTTACTCCGACGCAACCGGCCAGAAAGCGGTCATTGTGATTGTGGGCGACGACACCAGCGAAGACCTGGCCGTCCTGTCCAAACGTCTGGAAGATCAGCAGCGCGGCCGCGATCCGCAGCTGCAGGTGGTAACCAATAAATCCATCGAGCTGAAAGGCCATAAGCTGCAGCAGCTGGACAGCATCATCTCCGCGAAAGGCCAGACCGCCTGGTCTTCTGTGGTGCTGGGCAAGGTTGATAACAAACTGCTGACCCTGCAGATCACCCTGCCAGCGGAAGATCAGCAGAAAGCGCAGACGGCTGCTGAAAACATCATTAACACCATCGTGATCCAGTAACCCTTCACGACGATGACGTGGCCTCCGGTGCCTGCACCGGGGGCCATTTTTTTAGCCGCCACGTCAGCAGCAGGGCAATTATCACCAGACCCGCCGCGGCAAGATAGATCACCGGTACCCCCGCCCAGGCCATCACCAGCCCCGCCAGCGGCCCGGTTATGCCTAAAGACATATCCATAAATACCGTATAGGTCGCCAGCGCCGCCCCCTGATTCTGCTGCGGCACCGCTTTAACCGCCACCACGCCCAGCGCCGGGAAGACCAGCGAGAAACCAGCTCCCGCCAGGAAGACGCCAATTTTCGCCATCCAGGGCGCGCTGGCGATGCCGGTTAACAGCAGCCCGACAATCTCTACCGTAAAGCAGATCATCGCCACGTTCAGCCCGCCCAGACGGTTGATACCGTTCGGGAAAAGCAGGCGTGCGCCAACAAACGCACCGCTGAAGAGGGTTAACGCAAAGGCCGCGCCCTCCCAGCCTTTGGCGTCATAAAACAGGGTAATGAAGGTCGCAATGACGCCGAAGCCGGTGGTCGCCAGGGCCAGCGCCATGCCGTACGGCCAGACGCGCCCCAGCACGGCCCGAAACGGCAGCGGCTTGCCCTTGCTGGCCTTCACCTTCGGGCGCGGCAGCGCAAACAGTATCGCCACAAGCGCGACCGCTATTATGGTCAGCGACAGTCCATACAGACCGCCAAAGGCGTAACAGGCCACGCCAAGCGGCGCGCCGAGCGCCATCGCCCCGTAGGTGACGATCCCGTTCCACGAGATAACCCGGCCAATGTGTGGTGCACCGACAACCCCCACACCCCATAGCGTCGAGCCGGTTCCTGCCAGGCTTTGCCCAATCCCGAGAATGACGCGGCCCAGGCAAAGCAGCGCCAGGCTGACCAGCGGCCAGTGGCTGGTAGCGGCAGCCAGCAGGTAGCTCAGACCACTGAGGAAACAGCCGCACAATCCCACTACCACAATGCTTTTGGGACCGAACAGGTCGGCGTAGCGCCCGGCGTGCGGGCGGCTAAGGAGCGTGGCGAAATACTGCAGGCTGATGACCAGCCCCGCCCAGAACGCGCTAAAACCCATCACGTCATGGACGTAGCCCGGCAGAACCGCCAGCGGCAGGCCGATCGTTAAATAGCTGGCAAAGTTGAAGATAACGACGGAAACAATGCGCAGATTGAGGCGCAATCCGCTCAGCGCCGGTTCGGCGGCAGGTTCTGGCATGGGGTTCTACCTGAATTTTTTGCAACAGTGTTTCACTATTACCACGGAGCAATAAGAAAATCAGCCCCGACTTTCAGATTATCGGTGCCAGACGAAGCGGCCCTAAGGCACTACACTTATCGGGTCATCTTACTAAGGAACACGCATGTCAGCTCCCCAGCCTGATAAAGCAGGACTCCACATCTTATTAAAACTCGCCTGTCTGGTGGTTATCCTTGCGGGTATACATGCTGCCGCTGACATTATCGTCCAGCTCCTGCTGGCGCTCTTTTTTGCTATTGTCCTCAATCCGCTGGTGACCTGGTTTTTACGCCGGGGCGTGAGCCGCCCGGTGGCCATCACCATCGTGGTTATCGTGATGCTGATTGGCCTGACGGCGCTCTTCGGCGTACTGGCGGCATCGCTGAGCGAATTCTCCACCATGTTGCCGCAGTACAATAAAGAGCTGACGCGTAAAATCGTCGCGCTGCAGGAGATGATGCCCTTTCTTAACCTGCATATTTCGCCAGAACGGATGCTGCGCAGGATGGATTCCGAGAAGGTCATGACCTACGCCACCACGCTGATGACCGGTCTTTCCGGCGCGATGGCCAGCATTTTGCTGCTGGTCATGACGGTGGTGTTTATGCTGTTCGAAGTGCGCCATGTTCCGTATAAGCTGCGCTTTGCTTTAAATAACCCGCAAATACACATTGCCGGCCTACACCGCGCCTTAAAGGGCGTCTCCAAATATCTGGCGCTGAAAACGCTGCTGAGCGTCTGGACTGGGATTATTGTCTGGCTGGGGCTGATGCTGATGGATGTTCAGTTCGCGCTGATGTGGGGGGTGCTGGCGTTTCTGCTGAACTACGTGCCGAATATTGGCGCGGTGCTTTCCGCCGTGCCGCCGATGATTCAGGCGTTTCTGTTTAACGGTTTCTACGAATGTATGCTGGTCGGAGCGCTGTTCCTCGTCGTGCATATGGTGCTGGGCAACATTCTTGAACCGCGCATGATGGGGCACCGGCTGGGCATGTCGACGCTGGTGGTGTTTTTATCCTTGCTGATTTGGGGATGGCTGCTGGGCCCTGTCGGCATGCTGCTGTCGGTCCCGCTGACCAGCGTATGTAAAATCTGGATGGAAACCACCAAAGGGGGCAGCAAGCTGGCGATCCTGCTTGGGCCGGGGCGGCCGAAAAGCCGGTTGCCGGGGTAACGTATCTGTCTGTATAAACGGGTTTATACCGTCAAATACCGCGACGCTCACCGTCGCGGTATTTTTATTTGCGTTAAGGCTTATTCCTTCCGTTTTTTATCAACTCATCCAGATTTCGCTTAAATGCAACACCCCTTAAATCAAATTAAAAAAAACGGAATGATTAATTATTTTGCGTGATATTATACCCCGCCTTAGCGACGACGTAATGTAAACATTAATATTGATTAAAAACACACCTGACTTAATCCCTAAGCCTGGTGATGCTTATTTGTAAAAAACACTACCTTTAATTGTTATTATTTATATGGAGTTGTTGATGAAAAAGCTCGTTAAATGGTGCGCTGCCGCCGTATTCGTTGGCGCACTGGCTGGCTGTGCGCGTACCGCCCCTATCGCTCAGGTTCACTCTGTCGTGAGCGCGGGTCATACTGCCGATCAGGTGAAAACAGCCATTTTGAAAGCAGGCCAGAAGCGTGACTGGATCATGACGGAAGCGGGCCCGGGCGTGATTAGGGGCCGTCTGCAGGCACGCGATCACTCGGTCCAGGTGCGTATTCCCTACTCTGCGACAAGTTATTCAATTAATTACGAAAGCAGCCTGAACCTGAAAGCGGCAGACGGTAAAATTCACAAAAATTATAACCGCTGGGTGAACAACCTCGACCATGATATTCAGCTGAACCTTTCTGCGGGTGCCGCGCTGTAATATTTTTCTAAAGTCGGGCCGGACATGGCCCGATAACCTCATTTCTTACCCTGAAAGGTTACGCAACAATGTACGAAAAGGACACGCTCAGCGCGCTGGATGCCATTACCGAAGCGCAACGCATCGCTTTTGCGCCGATGTTATTTCAGACCGCGCTTTGTCTGCGTAACTCGGGCGTTCTCGCCTGGCTCGATAAACAGGGTAATAAGGGGGCGAGCCTCGACGAAATAACCGAAAACAGTACCCTGAGCAGTTATGCCGTCAGCGTATTGTTAGACATGGGATTAAGCGGGCGGATAATTACTTATAAAGAAGGTCGTTATTTCCTGGCGAAAGTGGGCCATTTCTTACTCCACGATCCCATGACCCGCGTTAATATGGATTTCACGCAGGACGTCTGTTACCAGGGGTTATTTCATCTGGCCGATGCCCTGCAGAAAGAAAAACCGACTGGATTATCCGTGTTTGGCGACTGGCCAACCATCTATCCGGCTTTATCCCAGCTTCCTGCCCCGGCAAAAGAGAGCTGGTTTGCCTTCGATCATTACTATTCCGACGCCGCTTTTGACGCTGCGTTGCCATATATATTCGCAAGCTCGCCGACAAAATTGTACGATGTGGGCGGAAATACAGGTAAATGGTCGTTACGCTGCTGCCGCTATGACGACAATGTTGCCGTGACGATCCTCGATCTCCCGCAGCAGATAGCGCTGGCGCAGGAAAACATCGAAAAAGCAGGTTTTTCTCATCGTATTGGATTCCATGCTGTCGATATGCTTAGTCCGTCGGCATTGCCGGGAGATGCCGACGTCTGGTGGATGAGCCAGTTCCTCGACTGTTTCTCTCCGGATCAGATTGTCGCCATGCTGACGCGCGTCGCAGAGGTCATGAAGCCTGGCGCACGGTTGTGCATCATGGAGCTTTTCTGGGATGCCCAGAAATATGAAGCGGCGGCTTTCAGCCTGAATGCCACCTCGCTCTATTTCACCTGTATGGCGAATGGCAATAGCCGGTTTTACAGCGTAGAGAAGTTTTATCACTACCTGGAAAGGGCGGGCTTCAGCATAGCACAGCGGCTGGATAACCTTGGGGTAGGTCATACCCTGTTAATTTGCACCAAACGTGAACAATAGCGCAGCCTGGCTGCCCTTTGAATACGGTATTCCGCGGACGCGCGTAGATGAAATTTTCACTGAACATTATTGACTGGCAGGCAAGAGCGCCAGGACTAAGCGATGCCGCAGAGTGGCAGGCGTGGTCGCGCCTGCAGTCGACCATCGACCCGACGGCTCCTCTACCCCGCCTGACCGCGTTACCGATGATGACCGCGCGCCGCCTTAACTCAGGCAGTAAGCTGGCGGTGGATATTGGTCTTGCCATGCTGCAAAGCCACGCCATAGACGCCGTCGTCTATTCCAGCCGCCACGGCGAGCTGGAGCGCAATTACCGTATTCTGCATACGCTGGCGACCGGGCAGGCCGTCTCGCCTACCGACTTCGCCATGTCCGTGCATAATTCCGCGGTGGGCAATCTCACGATCGCCGCTCGCCAGCCTGTTGTCTCATCATCCATTTCCGCCGGGCTGGACACCTTCCAGCAGGCCCTGTGTGAAGTGCTGAGCCTGCTGCATGCGGGCTACTCCCGCGTCCTGCTGGTGGATTTTGACGGCGCGCTGCCGGAATTTTACCATCCGGCGTTACCGCCGCAGATGCCTACCTGGCCGTACGCGGTGGCGCTGGTGATTGAAGCCGGCAGCGAATGGCGGTGCGAAACCCGCAGCGGCAGCACGGGCGAGGAAGCCGCCCTGCCGCAAAGCCTGATGTTCCTGCAACGCTATCTCCGTGAGGAACGGCAGTTTGTGGTGCCCGGCGAACGTTTGCTGTGGCAGTGGGCGCGCCAATGAACCGCCTGACCGCCCGGATCAACTGGCTATGGCGTCTGGTCATGACCGGATTCTGCTTCGTGCTGTTTGGCGCGGGCGGGCTGCTGTTGTCGCTGGTCTGGTTCAACCTGCTGCTGATTGCCCAGCGCGATCGCGCCAAACGCCGTCGCCTGGCGCGCCGCAGCATCGCGGCCAGCTTCCGCTTCTTCTTAACCGTTGCCCGCGGCACCGGGGTGCTGGACTATCGCATCCACAATCTTGATGCTCTGCGCGGCGATCGGGGCTGCCTGGTGGTGGCTAACCACCCTACGTTAATTGACTACGTGATTCTGGCGTCGGTAATGCCCGAAACCGACTGTCTGGTGAAAAGCGCGTTACTGCGCAATCCGTTTGTCAGCGGCGTTATCCGCGCGGCGGATTATCTGATTAACAGCGAGGCCGAGCCTCTGCTCGCCGCCAGCCAGCAGCGTCTGGCCCAGGGCGACACGCTGTTAATCTTCCCGGAAGGGACGCGTACCCGCCCAGGTGAGGCGATGTCCCTCCAGCGCGGCGCGGCAAATATCGCCGTGCGCTGCCGCAGCGATCTGCGGATCGTACTCATCCACTGCAGCGAGCACCTGCTGGATAAAAAAAGCCGCTGGTATGATGTACCGCCCGCAAAACCTGTCTTTACCGTCGATGTGCGCGATCGCGTGAACATCGACGAATTTTACGATGCAAGGCAACAAGAACCGGCACTGGCGGCAAGGCAGTTAAACCGGCACCTGCAGCATCGATTAACATCAGGCCTTCAATCTTTGTCAGGAATTAATGATGCAAGCGCTTTATCTTGAAATTAAGAATCTCATTATCACCACGCTGAATCTGGACGAGCTTACCGCAGAGGATATTGATACCGATGCCGCGCTGTTTGGCGACGGGCTGGGTCTCGACTCTATCGACGCGCTGGAGCTGGGTCTGGCGGTGAAAAACCAGTATGGCGTGGTGCTTTCTGCCGAAAGCGAAGAGATGCGCCAGCACTTCTTTTCCGTCGCCACCCTGGCGTCCTTTATCCACGCCCAACGCGCCTGAGATGTGAACTATGACCGAACAAGAAACCATTTATAAGGAAGTCTGCGGCCTTCTGACCAAACTCTTTGAAATCGACCCGCAGGACATTACGCCCGAAGCCCGTCTTTACGAAGACCTGGAGCTGGACAGCATTGACGCGGTGGACATGATTGTCCATCTGCAGAAGAAAACCGGTAAGAAAATCAAGCCGGAAACCTTCAAATCGGTTCGTACCGTTCAGGATGTGGTAGACGCCGTCGAACAGCTGCTGCGCGAAGAGTAAGACACCGTGCGTGGTGGACGGACGTTCCCGGTCATCCCACTTCTGACGGGGCTGATGCTGCTGGCGTGGCCCTTCCTGATTGGATTTGGGCTGACGCATAACAGCCTGCCGTGGCTGCTGCCGGTGATGGCGCTGCTGTTGCTGCTGCGGCTGCGTCAGGCGCGGCGTAACACCGGCCCGATGCGGTATGTGGTGCAGTGCGTGGCGCTGGCGGGGATCGCGCTCTGCGCGGCAAGCTACCTGCTGAAAACCCATCAGTGGCTGCTGTTTTACCCTGTGGTCGTTAATCTTGTGATGCTCGCCGTGTTCGGCGGTTCGCTCTGGACAGCGATGCCGCTGGTCGAACGCCTGGCGCGCTTACGTGAGCCAAATTTGCCGCCGGAGGGCGTGCGCTATACCCGCAGGGTGACCCTCGTCTGGTGCGGATTTTTCATCGGCAACGGGGCGATGGCGCTGTATACCGTCCTGCACGGCGACATGCACCTGTGGACGCTGTGGAACGGTATGGTGGCTTACATCCTGATGGGGACGCTGATGGCGGCAGAGTGGCTGGTGCGCCAGCGGGTGATAAAAAAAGAGATGCACAATGAATAACCCCCTTCCGCTGGGCCAGTGGTTAAACGCGCCCCGCCCTGACGACACGCCCGTCGCCTGGCTCGACGATCGTACCTGGACGCTGGGCCAGCTGCGCCACGACGTGACGTTACTGGTCGACACCCTGCGTCAGCAGGAAGGCGAGCGCTGGGCGCTATGCTTTGAAAACAGCTACCTGTTTATCGTTGCGCTGCTGGCCTCGCTGCATGCCGGTAAAACGCCGGTCATTCCCGGCCATAGCCGCGTTTCGCTGCTTGAGGAGCAGCAGCCGCTGTTTAACGGCGTCCTGAGCGATCGGTCCCTCGATATCGACGGGCAGCTGATTGTGGTAGCCTCCCGCCACCAGACGATCGCCCGCTGGGTACCCCTGCCGGAGATTAACGAAAACCGCTTCGTCGAGCTGTTCACCTCCGGCTCCACGGGAACGCCGCGCCGGGTGGTTAAGCACATCGTCAGCCTGGATCGCGAAGCCCGCCTGCTGGCTGACCGCTTCGGCGAACGCCTGGCTGGCTGTAGCGTTGTGGCCTCTGTCGTCCCGCAACATCTCTACGGCCTGACATTTCGCATCGTACTGCCGATGGCGATGGGCCTGCCGCTGCATGCCGCGATGCTCTACTACGCAGAGCAGTTGGCCGCCCTTCCTCATGACCGGCATTACCTGTTCATCAGCAGCCCTGCGTTCCTGAAGCGCCTGGATACCGAACTGGCCGCGCCGCCCGTCAGGATGCTGATTTCCGCGGGCGGAATGCTGCCCTGGCGTGACGTCTCCACCACGGTTGGCTGGCTTAACATCTGGCCGGACGAAATTTATGGCAGCACCGAAACCGGGATCCTCGCCTGGCGCCATCGCGTGGAAGATAACCTGCCGTGGCTACCCTTCCCCGGCGTAAACTTCCATCAGGAAGATGACGCCTGCCGCGTCACTTCGCCGCTTATCCATGAGGCTGAAGGACTCCAGCTGGACGATATCCTCCACTTCGACAGTGCGGGGCTTTTCAGCATCGCCGGTCGTCGCGGGCGGGTGGTCAAAATTGAAGAAAAGCGCATCTCGCTTAACGAGATTGAGCGTCGCCTGCTGGAGCTCGACGGCGTTTGCGAGGCGGCTGCGCTGCCGGTTACGCGCGGGGGCCGTCAGGGGATTGGCGTCCTGCTGGTGCTGGATGAGGCGGTTCGTCAGCGCTGGCATCTGCAGGATAAAAAAGCGCAGGAGTTCGCCTGGCGACGCGCCCTGCTGCCGTGGCTTGAGCCGGTCGCCGTTCCACGCTACTGGCGCATTGTCGATGAGTTGCCGGTAAACAGTATGAACAAGCGTGTCTATGCGCAGTTAGAGGAGTTATTTCATGAAAATTCATGAAATCGAGCGCCATCAGGCACAACCGGAGAAGCTGGAGATCGTGTTGCATCTCGACGCCTCTCTGTTCTGGTTTCAGGGCCATTTTGCCGTACAGCCGCTGCTGCCCGGCGTTGCGCAGCTTGACTGGGTGATGCACTACGCAACGACCTTACTGGCACCGGGCTACCGCTTTCACAGCATTCAAAACGTGAAGTTCCAGGCGCCTCTGCTGCCGGAAACCACGGTGACGCTGGTGCTTGAGTGGCATGCCGGACGCAAACTGCTGACCTTCAGCTACCTGCGTCATGACGGGGCTGAACGCCATACCGCCAGCAGCGGGAAAATTCGTCTATGTCAGTAACCTTCCGCCCCTGCGTGCTGATCCCGTGCTACAACCACGGCGCCACGATGGCCAGCGTGCTGTCGCGCCTCTCGCCGTTTGGCCTGCCGTGCCTGGTGGTGGATGACGGCAGCGAAGCCGCCACCCGCCAGGAGCTTGAGCGGCTGGCGGCGGAACAGCCGCAGATGACGCTGGTCCGTCTGGCGCAAAACGCCGGCAAAGGTGCCGCGGTCATTAGGGGGCTGGAGGAGTGCGCGCGTGCGGGCTATACCCACGCCCTGCAGGTGGACGCGGACGGCCAGCACGCCATCGAAGATATTCCCAAAATGCTGGCGCTGGCGGAGCGCCACCCGGACGCGCTGATTTCCGGCCAGCCCGTTTACGATGATTCTATCCCGCGCTCGCGGCTCTACGGGCGCTGGGTCACCCACGTCTGGGTATGGATTGAGACCTTATCCCTGCAGCTTAAAGACAGTATGTGCGGCTTTCGGGTCTACCCGGTCTCGCCCACGCTGCGGCTCGCCGCGCGTGAAACGCTCGGTAAACGGATGGACTTTGATACCGAAGTGATGGTCCGTCTCTACTGGCAGGGCAACACCAGCGTCTTTCTGCCCACCCGCGTGACCTATCCGCAGGACGGGTTGTCCCACTTCGACGCGTTGAAAGATAACGTGCGGATCTCCCTGATGCATACCCGGCTGTTCTTCGGCATGCTGCCCCGCATTCCCGGCCTGCTCTTCCGTCGACGCGGCCAGCACTGGGCGCAGCAGGACGAGGTTAAAGGCCTGTGGGGCATGCGCCTGATGCTGCGTGTCTGGCAGCTGCTGGGGCGGCGGGCGTTTACCGTGCTGCTGTGGCCGGTTATCGGCGTCTACTGGCTGATCGCGCGTCCGGCGCGGCAGGCTTCGCGGCAGTGGATTGCACGCGTGAAGCAGGTGCTGATGCAGCGGAACATGCCTGTTCCAGAACAGCTCAACAGCTTTTTCCATTTCATGCGCTTCGGCAACGCGATGCTGGACAAAGTCGCCAGCTGGCGCGGCGAGCTGAAGTTTAAGCGCGACGTGGTCTTTGCTCCCGGCGCGAGCGAAACGCTTAATATCGCGGCGCCGCAGGGCAAGCTGCTGCTGGCCTCGCATCTTGGCGACGTAGAAGCCTGCCGGGCGCTGGCCCAGCTGGACGGCAGCAAAACCATCAACGCCCTGGTCTTCAGCGAGAACGCCCGGCGTTTTAAGCAAATTATGAGCGAAATGGCGCCCCAGGCCGGCGTGAATTTGATGTCGGTCACCGACATCGGCCCGGACACCGCCATTGCCATCAAAGAGAAGCTTGAGCGCGGAGAATGGGTCGCGATCGTGGGCGACCGCATCGCCGTCAACCCGCAGCGTGGCGGCGAGTGGCGGGTGATCTGGAGCCCGTTCATGGGCCAGCCCGCACCGTTCCCTCAGGGGCCGTTTATCCTGGCCTCCATTCTGCGCTGTCCGGTGGTGTTGATTTTCGCCCTGCGCCAGCAGGGTAAGCTCGTCCTGCACAGCGAGCCGTTTGCCGACCCGCTGATCCTGCCGCGCGGGGAACGCCAGCAGGCGCTGCAGGCTACCGTCGATCGCTACGCGCAGCGGCTGGAGCATTACGCCCTGATGTCGCCGCTCGACTGGTTTAATTTTTTCGATTTCTGGCATCTGCCAGAGTCCAGAGAGAAGGAGTAAAGGGTGCTGACCGATCCCCGCTTTACGACTGAAGTTGAGATCACCGTTCCGTTCCACGACGTCGATATGATGGGTGTGGTCTGGCACGGCAACTATTTTCGCTACTTTGAGATCGCCCGCGAGGCGCTGCTCAATCAGTTTGACTATGGCTATCGCCAGATGAAGGCCTCCGGCTACGTCTGGCCCGTTGTCGACACGCGGGTGAAATACCGCGATGCGGTGACCTTTGAGCAGCGCATTCGCGTTCGCGCGCAGATTGAAGAGTATGAAAACCGCCTGCGCATTGCCTATCAAATTTTCGATGCGCAGACCGGCAAACGCACCACCACCGGCTACACCATCCAGGTGGCGGTGGAAGAAGCCACCCGCGAAATGTGCTTTGTCAGTCCGGCAGTACTGTTTGAACGTATGGGAGTCACGCCATGAAATGGTTGCCTTTGCTGGCGCTGATCGTCAGCCCGCTGGTCAGCGCCGTGACGCTGGATGAACTGCAGCAGCGTTTCACCGAGCAGCCCGTGGTGCGCGCGCACTTCGAACAGGTCCGCACGATAAAAGATATGCCGCAGCCGCTGCGCTCGCAGGGCGAGATGCTGATCGCCCGCGACAGCGGCCTGCTGTGGGATCAAAAAGCGCCGTTTCCGATGACGCTGCTGCTGGACGACAAGCGGATGGTTCAGGCGATCAACGGCCAGCCGCCGCAGACCATCACCGCCGACAATAATCCGCAGATGTTCCAGTTCAACCACCTGCTGCGGGCCCTGTTCCAGGCCGACCGCAAGGTGCTGGAAGAGAACTTCCGCATCGATTTTAAAGACCTGGGCGCGGGCCGCTGGTCGCTGGTGCTTACCCCAAAAACGACGCCGCTGGACAAGATTTTCGCCACCCTCGATCTGGGCGGCGCGACCTATCTTGAGACGATCCGCCTGAACGACAGGCAGGGCGACCGTACCGATATCGCCCTTTCAAACCACCAACTGACGCCCGCCAGCCTGACCGATGACGAACGCCAACGCTTTGCCGCACCGTAAATCCCTGCGCCCGGCGCTGCTGTGGGCCACGGTATGTCTGGTTATGCTGGGCGTGCTGCTGTCGCTGCTGCCCGGCGCGCGGCTGAACAGCAGCGTGCTGGCCATGCTGCCGAAGCAGACGCTGGGGGCGATCCCTCCGGCGCTCAACGACGGGTTTATGCAGCGTCTCGACCGCCAGCTGGTCTGGCTGGTCAGCCCCGGCAAAGAACCCGATCCGCGCGTGGCGCAGCAGTGGCTTGAACTGCTGCACGGCAGCGACGCGCTCCGCGAGGTCAAAGGCCCGATGGACGCCGCCGGGCAAAAGGCCTGGGGAGAATTCTTCTGGCAGCACCGCAACGGGCTGATTGATCCGGCCACCCGCGCCCGCCTGCAAAACGGCGGAGAAGCGCAGGCGCAGTGGATTTTATCCCAGCTCTACTCCGCCTTCTCCGGCGTCAGCGGCAAAGAGCTGCAAAACGATCCGCTGATGCTGATGCGCGGCTCGCAGCTCGCCCTGGCGCAAAACGGCCAGAAGCTGCGGCTGATGGACGGCTGGCTGGTCACGCAAGATGAAGCGGGAAACTACTGGTATCTGCTGCACGGCGAACTGGCGGGCTCGTCATTTGATATGCAGCAGACCCACCGGCTCGTGACGACGCTTAACGCGCTGCAACAGACGCTGAAAGTGCGTTACCCGCAGGCGCAGCTGCTTTCGCGCGGGACGGTGTTCTACAGCGATTATGCCAGCCAGCAGGCTAAACGCGACGTCTCAACGCTGGGCATCGCCACCCTGCTTGGGGTGTTCCTGCTGATCGTGGCGGTGTTCCGCTCTCTGCGCCCGCTGCTGCTGAGCGTGCTCTCCATTGCAATCGGCGCGCTGGCGGGCACGGTGGTGACGCTGCTGCTCTTTGGCGAACTGCACCTGATGACGCTGGTGATGAGCATGAGCATCATCGGTATTTCGGCCGACTATACGCTTTACTACCTGACCGAACGGATGGTGCACGGCGCGGAGCTCTCTCCCTGGCAAAGCCTGGCCAAAGTGCGCAATGCGCTGCTGCTGGCGCTGCTGACGACCGTCGCCGCCTACCTGATTATGATGCTGGCCCCCTTCCCCGGGATCCGCCAGATGGCGGTATTTGCCGCGACGGGGCTGAGCGCCTCCTGCCTGACGGTGATTTTCTGGCATCCGTGGCTGTGCCGGGGTTTGCCGGTGCGCCCGGTTCCCTTTATGGTCCTGATGTTGCGCTGGCTGGCCGCCTGGCGACGCAGTAAAAAACTGTCCGTTGGTCTGCCCGTCGCGCTGGCGCTGCTCTCCGCCGTGGGAATGAGCACCCTGAAGGTGGACGACGACATCGCCCAGCTGCAGGCGCTGCCGAAAGATATTCTGGCGCAGGAGAAAACCATTACCGCCCTGACCGGCCAAAGCGTCGATCAGAAATGGTTTGTGGTGCATGGCGCTTCGCCCCAGCAAACGCTGGAGCGGCTGGAAGCCTTTACTCCCGCGCTGGCCGAGGCGCAAAAGGCGGGGGATCTCACCCGTTGGCGCACCCTGCCGCTGAACTCGCTGGCCCGCCAGAAAAGCGACCTTGCGCTGCTGCGGGACGCCGCGCCTGCGGTGACGAACGTGCTGAAAAGCGCAGGGCTCAACGCCGTTTCCCCCAATCTGGACGCCATGCCGGTCAGCGTGGACGCGTGGCTTGAAAGTCCGGCCAGCGAGGGCTGGCGTCTGCTCTGGCTGACACTGCCGGGCGGGGAAAGCGGCGTGCTCGTGCCGGTGGACGGCGCAAAAAACAGCGCGGCTCTCGGTGAGCTGGCCGCGCGCTATGACGGCGTCGTCTGGGTGGACCGCAAGGCCAGCTTTGACAGCCTGTTTGCCCTCTACCGCACGCTGCTGACGGGGCTACTGTTTGCGGCGCTGGCGGTGATAGCCTGCGGGGCGATACTGCGCCTCGGCTGGCGCAAAGGGCTGATAAGCCTGGTGCCGTCCGCACTGTCGCTAAGCTGCGGGCTGGCCGCGCTGGCCGCAACGGGCCACCCGGTAAATCTGTTTTCACTGCTGGCGCTGGTACTGGTGCTCGGCATTGGCATTAACTACACGCTGTTCTTCAGCAACCCGCGCGGTACGCCGCTGACTTCGATGCTGGCGATTACCCTGGCCATGATGGCCACCCTGCTGACGCTGGGCATGCTCGTCTTCAGCGCCACCCAGGCTATCAGCAGCTTTGGTATTGTGCTGGTGAGCGGTATTTTCACCGCCTTCCTGCTGGCACCGCTGGCGATGCCGGATAAGAAAGAGAGAAAACGTAAATGAACGCTGTTTATCGCGCCGTCGCGCTGGCCGCGGCGCTGCTGCTGGCAGGCTGCAGCCATTCGACCGATACCAAAGAGACGCGGCCTCAGGCCTGGCTTCAGCCTGGCACCAAAGTCACTCTGCCGCCGCCCGGCATCAGCCCGGCAGTAAGCTCCCAGCAGCTGCTGACCGGCAGCTTTAACGGGCAAACGCAGTCCCTGCTGGTGATGCTCAACGCGGATGCGCATAAGGTCACGCTGGCCGGCCTCTCTTCCGTGGGCATTCGCCTGTTCCTGGCAACGTACGACGAGAGCGGTATTCATACCGAGCAGTCTATCGTCGTGCCGCAGCTGCCGCCCGCCAGCCAGGTGCTGGCCGACGTAATGCTCAGCCACTGGCCGATTAGCGCCTGGCAGCCGCAGTTGCCGAAGGGCTGGACGTTAACGGACAATGGCGATCGGCGCGAGCTGCGCAACGCCAGCGGCAAGCTGGTGACGGAGATTGTCTACCTCCAGCGCAAAGGCAAGCGCGAGCCGATCAGCATCGAGCAACACGTATTCAAATACCACATCACCATTCAATATCTGGGTGACTGAGATGATTTATATATCCGCTGTTGGCATGGTCAACGCGCTGGGCAACTCGCCTGATGAAATTGCCGCCAACCTGGCTGCGGGCGTGGCGCCGGGCATGCACGCCCGGACCGGCTGGCTGCAGGGAATGCCCGAAGCGGTACTGGGCGGGGTGGAAGGCGAACTGCCGCTCATCCCGGACACCTTCTCTGCACACCGCACCCGCAACAACCAGCTGCTGCTGGCCGCGCTGGCGCAGATTCAGCCCGCCGTTGACGAGGCCATCGCCCGCGTTGGTCGCGACCGCGTGGCCGTGGTGCTGGGAACCAGCACCTCCGGGCTGGATGAAGGCGATGAGCACGTGCGTCTCATGACCGACGGCGAGACCAGCACGCTCTGGCAGTATCCGCAGCAGGAGCTGGGCGATCCTTCCCGCTTTCTCGCCAACTGGCTGCAGCTTGAAGGCCCGGCCTATACGATCTCCACCGCCTGCTCCTCCAGCGCGCGGGCGATGATCGGCGGCAAACGCCTGATCGAAGCCGGGCTGGTGGATATCGCCATTGTCGGCGGAGCAGACACCCTGAGCCGGATGCCCGTGAACGGCTTTAACAGTCTTGAATCCTTCTCCCCCACGCTCTGCGAGCCGTTTGGCCGGGACCGCCGGGGGATCACCATCGGTGAAGCGGCGGCGCTGATGGTATTAAGCCGGGAGCCCGCGGACGTGGCGCTGCTCGGCACGGGCGAATCCAGCGATGCGTACCATATTTCCGCCCCGCATCCGCAGGGCGACGGGGCGATAAGGGCTATCACTCAGGCGCTCAGCGAAGCGGGCATGCAGCCGGACGACATCGGCTACATCAACCTGCACGGCACGGCCACGCCGCTCAATGATCAGATTGAATCACAGGTGGTTCACGATCTCTTCGGAGAAAGCGTGCCGTGCAGTTCAACCAAACACCTTACCGGCCACACGCTGGGCGCTGCCGGCATTACCGAAGCGGCTTTGAGCTGGCTTATCCTGACGCGCGATCTGCCCTTGCCGCCGCAGGATTTTTCCCGCTACGCTCCGGACGAGACGCTGGCGCCGTGCGGCCTGCTGCACCAGAGCACCGCCCTGAAAAAGCCGGTGATTTTGTCTAACTCGTTCGCGTTTGGCGGCAATAACGCCAGCATTCTGCTGGGGAGAACGTCATGAGCTATCTATCACCCGAAGCCTATTTGCCGCACGATGCGCCCATGATGCTGCTGGGGTCCGTTGAAAATGTGACGGATGACATGGCGGTCTGCCACGTGGCGGTTGACAGGCAAAGCGTGCTGGCGCCGTTTCTCAATGCCGATGGCGACCTGCCGGGCTGGTACGCGCTCGAGCTAATGGCGCAGACCGTTGGCGTCTGGTCGGGCTGGCATCGTCAGCAGCAGGGGCAGGAACATATCGCGCTGGGCATGGTGCTCGGCGCGCGCGAGCTGGTCTGCGCCAGCGGGCGTTTCGCCAAAGGCTTAACGCTGGACATTACCGTTAAGCTGCTGATGCAGGACGAACGCTTCGGCAGTTTTGAATGCACGATTTGCGCAGGTGAAGAGACGCTGGCCACGGGCCGGGTCAATACCTTCCAGCCGAGTGCAGAAGAATTAACATCGCTTTTTAATCAGGGATCCCACGCATGAGTCGTTCCGTACTGGTCACAGGGGCCAGCAAAGGCATTGGTCGCGCCATCGCCCGCCAGCTTGCCGCTGACGGGTTTACCGTCGGCGTGCATTACCATCGTGATGCCGCAGGCGCGCAGGAGACGCTGGACGCCATCACGCAGGCGGGCGGCAGCGGCCGTTTACTCTCGTTTGACGTAGGCAACCGCGAGCAGTGCCGTGAAGTGCTTGAGCAGGAAATTGATGCCCATGGCGCATGGTATGGCGTGGTTAGCAACGCCGGAATTACCCGCGACGGTGCCTTTCCGGCACTGAGTGAAGATGACTGGGACAGCGTGATCCACACCAATCTCGACAGTTTTTATAACGTCATACACCCCTGCATTATGCCCATGATCGGCACCCGTCAGGGCGGGCGCATTATTACCTTATCCTCCGTCTCCGGCGTGATGGGCAACCGCGGCCAGGTGAACTACAGCGCGGCCAAAGCGGGCATTATCGGCGCCACCAAAGCGCTGGCGATCGAGCTGGCAAAACGCAAAATCACCGTGAACTGTATTGCGCCAGGGCTGATTGATACCGGCATGATTGAAATGGAGGAGGCCGCGCTGAAGGAAGCGATGTCCATCATCCCAATGAAACGTATGGGCCAGGCTGATGAGGTCGCCGGGCTGGCAAGCTATCTGATGTCGGATATCGCGGGCTACGTCACCCGCCAGGTCATTTCGATTAACGGAGGAATGCTATGACGCGTCGCGTGGTGATTACGGGCATGGGCGGCGTCACCGCCTTTGGCGAGAACTGGCAGTCCGTTTCCAGCCGGCTGCTGGCGTATGAAAACGCCGTGCGTAAAATGCCGGAATGGCAGGTTTATGATGGCCTGCACACCCTGCTGGGCGCGCCGATCGACGATTTCACGCTGCCGGAACACTATACCCGCAAGCGTATTCGCGCCATGGGCCGCGTGTCGCTGATGTCGACCCGCGCCACCGAGCTGGCGCTGGAGCAGGCGGGGCTGATTGGCGAAGCGGTGCTCACCAACGGGCAAACCGGCATCGCCTACGGTTCTTCGACAGGCAGCACCGGCCCGGTCAGCGAATTCGCGACCATGCTTACCGAAAAGCACACCAATAACATCACCGGGACAACCTACGTCCAGATGATGCCGCACACCACCGCGGTGAATACCGGCCTGTTCTTTGGACTACGTGGCCGCGTGATCCCAACGTCGAGCGCCTGTACCTCCGGCAGCCAGGCGATTGGCTACGCCTGGGAGGCAATTCGCCACGGGTATCAGACCGTGATGGTCGCGGGGGGCGCGGAAGAGCTTTGTCCGTCTGAAGCGGCGGTGTTTGACACGCTGTTTGCCACCAGCCAGCGCAACGACGAACCCAAAACCACCCCCTCGCCGTTCGATACGCAGCGCGATGGTCTGGTGATTGGGGAAGGCGCAGGCACACTCATTCTGGAGGAGCTGGAGCACGCCAGAGCGCGCGGGGCCACCATCTACGGTGAGATCGTGGGCTTTGCCACCAACTGTGACGCGGCCCATATCACCCAGCCGCAGCGTGACACCATGCAGATTTGCATGGAGCAGTCGCTGGCGATGGCGGGGTTAAGCGCCCGGGATATGGGGTATATCTCCGCGCACGGTACCGCCACCGACCGCGGCGATATCGCCGAAAGCCAGGCCACGGCCGCCATCTACGGTGACAGCGTGCCGGTTTCCTCGCTGAAGAGCTATTTTGGCCACACGCTGGGGGCCTGCGGCGCGCTGGAAGCGTGGATGAGCCTGCAGATGATGCGCGAAGGCTGGTTTGCCCCGACGCTCAATTTAACGCAGCCGGATGAGCAATGCGGGGCTTTAGATTATATTATGGGAGAAGCCCGTCAGATTGACTGCGAGTATCTGCAGAGCAATAACTTCGCGTTTGGCGGCATCAATACCTCGATTATCATTAAACGCTGGGCGTAACTATGTACCGGTTTGTACTGGGAAAAATTTCCACCCTGTGCGCGGACCCGCTGGCGTCAACGCTTGCAGATAAGGCACCTCAGGGTGCACGACAGGCCTCCTGGCTGGCTGGCCGGACGCTGCTCGCCAGAACATTATCCCCTCACCCGCTCCCCGACATCATTTACGGCGAGCAGGGGAAGCCGGCTTTTGCGAAGGGGGATCCGCTGTGGTTCAACCTGAGCCATAGCGGTGATGATATCGCCCTGCTGATGAGCGATGAAGGCGAAGTGGGCTGCGATATCGAAGTGATTCGCCCCCGCAAGAACTGGCAGGCGCTGGCCAACGCCGTTTTCAGCCTGACAGAGCATGACGAGCTGGAGCGTGAAGCGCCCGAGGAACAGCTTTCTGCCTTCTGGCGTATCTGGACGCGCAAAGAAGCGATTGTGAAACAGCGCGGCGGCAGCGCCTGGCAGATTGTCAGCATCGACAGCACGGCGCAGTCGCACTCGGTCAGCCAGCTGCAGCTCGGTTCTCTGAGCCTTGCCGTCTGTACCTCGACCCCTTACACCCTGACCACCGAGTCGATTATTCACGTCGGGGCAGGAAAATCACCAGTACACCCAGCATAATCAACGCGACGCCCAGCAGCCCATGCCAGGAGAAGTGCTCCCCCCAGCCGGGCAGCAGGATTGCCGCGCCCCACACCAGGATATAGCTGAGGCTCAGCAAGGCATACGCTTTGCTGAGCGCCATGCGATGCAGCGCCAGATACCAGCAGCCCATGGAGGCAACGTATCCCGTTAACCCCAGCAGCAGCGCGCCCGTGCCGGACGAAACGTGCCACAGCGCGGAGATAAACGTCAGAAAATCGCTGACCGGCGGCAGAGCCTGCATGGCATCGCGCAGCAACAGCTGTGCGGCGCTGACTAACAGCACGCTGCATAACGCCCAGAACGCGCCTTTCACAGGCTTCCTCCCAGCACGATAATCCCCATGATAATGAACCCGACCCCCAGCCAGTGGTGCACAGCAACGTGCTCGCGCCAGAAGACCTTCGCCGCCAGCGTCACCCAGACAAAATTGAGGCTCAGCATAGGGTAAGCTACGCCGACGGGCAGGCTCTGCAGCACCACCAGCCAGACCAGCATTCCGCAGCCCAGTGCCAGCATCGCCAGGCCAAGCCACAGCATGATGTGCGCGCCACGCCGTCCGCCTTTCGCCGGACGGGTAGCCTGTTTCTGGCACAGCTGTCCCGCGCAGCTCAGCAGGCTTGCCAGTATGAGCCAGGTCCAGGTCATCACTTCGGCAGATACTCCAGCAGGGCCAGACGCCCCTGGATATAGAGATTGTCCGGCTGCGGTAAATTCGCCTCTGCAATATCGTCACGTTTAGACAGCAGCATCACCAGCGACACGCTTCCCTGCTTACGATGCGTTGCCAGCCACTGCGCGAAGTCGTCTTCACTGACAAAGCGATCTTTCGCATCGGGATAATCCAGCCCGTAGCGCAGCTCGCCGCTCTGAGCAAACAGCGTGATGTCACTGCGCTTCAGCTCCCACGCCAGGCCCGCGGCCACGCCAACGTTATTGGTCAGCACAAAGCGGCTGCCCTGTAGCGGCTCGCGCACGGTATCCACCAGCGACTGCGGCTGTTTGGAATCCACCACCAGGTTCGGAATGGCAAAACCAATCAACAACGCCAGACCCGCAGGACACAGCGCCGCCAGCCACCAGCGCCGCTGGCTCTGCCGCAGCGTAAACCAGCCTACCGCGCCCCAGATGAGGAACGCCACCACCGCGCAGAAGACTTTATACAGTTCGACCGACGTCCAGACCGGATGCTTAGCCAGCCCCCACGGCGAGACCGCCAGCGCCGCCACCACGCCGATAGCGCCAAACGCCAGGTTAATGCCGCCGTTAATGCGCAACGCTCTGGCCCCTTTTTCCGCCGCGAGGCAGGCATAGCGCGCCATCAGGATAGCCAGCGGGGCAAAACAGGGCAGGATATAGGTCGGCAGCTTGCCTTTAGCGATGCTGAAAAACAGCAGCGGCATCACCACCCACCCCAGCAGGTAGAACCCGCCGCCCGCGTTTTGTCTGTCATTCCAGCCAAGACGCAGCGCGCCTGGCAGCAGCGCCAGCCACGGCAGGCTGCCCGCGAGCAGGAACGGCAGGTAATACCAGAACGGAGCTTTATGCTGCGCGTCGCTCTGGGCAAAACGCTGAATATGCTCAACCCAGAAGAAGTAGCGCCAGAAATCAGGCTCGCGGTGCGCAATGGCCAGCCCCCACGGCAGAACAATCAGCACGCAGCTCAGGACCGCGAGCCAGCCAAAAATCAGCACCTCTTTCCAGCGCTTTTGGGCAATCACCCACGGCAGCACGCCGATCACCGGTACCGCCAGCGCCAGGAAGCCTTTGGTCATCACCCCCATGCCGCAGGCCAGCCCAAGCAGCACATAGCCGCCCGCTTTTCCGACCACGGTGCGCGCCTGTGAGGCGAGCCAGAAGCTGCACATCGCCGCCACCAGCCACAGGGTGACGATGGGGTCCAGCACCGCATAGGTGCCGATGCCATACACCAGGAACAGGGTCAGGAAGATCAGGCCGGAGAAAATGGCCGTACGCTTATCCCGCCAGAGACGCCAGGCCATCCAGATCACCAGCAGCGCCGCGAGCCCGGTGGAGAAGATCGACCCGGCGCGTACGGCAAAGTTCGTGTGCCCGAACAACCATTGTCCGATAGTGTTGATCCAGTAGCCGGCAATCGGCTTTTCAAAGTAGCGCAGCCCGAGGAAATGCGGGACAACCCAGTCACCCGATGCCAGCATTTCGCGGCTGATTTCCGCATAGCGCGTTTCATCAGGCTGCCAAAGCAGGCGAATATCGACCGGAATGAAGTAATAAACGATAAACAGTGCGAAAAGCGCTACGCCATAACGGGCTGTTTTCATGGGACCGGACTCACGGTTTGTTGATAGCCAAGCCAGCCTTCCCGGCCAGCCAGTTCATTACGGACGACTTTACCCACGGGCAGGGTGCTGAGGTCGTCCGGCAGCAGCTCGCTCAACGGGCAGAATTCGATGCCCTCCCGAGCGGCCATGGCCAGCAGTTCGTCGAAATCACGCTGATACGCAATCCCTTCCACTTCGGCATGGATGGTATAGACCGGCGTTCCGGCGTCACGATGGATGCGGTCCAGAATGTAGCGATTAAATGCTTCCGCCTTCACCTCGCGCCCCACCACTTCATCCCACGTAGGAAGCGTGACCGGAATCTGCACCGTACCGTAGCGATTTTCGCCCAACAGCGGCAAAAACGGCCCGGTTCCACGACAGTCGCTATTGTAGCGAAACGCGAAATGCTCTTTGGCTTTGACCACCCGCTGGTCGGCACGCCATCCCGCCACGGCGGAGCAGCGCACGGGCTGACCGATGATGGCCTCAAGCTCCAGCATTCCACGCTCGACCTCACGGGACAGGCGCGGGATATCCCAGACGCCCGCCCACGCCTGCCAGGCGTGATGATCCCAGGCATGCAGGCCGACCTCGTGTTGCTGCGCCGCCGCGCGGATAACCGCTTCATTACCCGCGCCGATGCGTCTGCCGGGCCAGGCGGTGCCGGCCAGCAAAATATCCCAGCCGTAGAGGGATGCCGCGCGCGAGCGCAGCATTTTGAACAGAAATGCCGGTTTAACCAGACGCCATAAATGGCGTCCCATGTTGTCAGGCCCCACGCTGAAGAAAATGCTGGCACGCACGCCGTGCCTGCTCAGCAGTTCCAGCAGTCTGGGCACGCCGTCACGCGTTCCCCTGAAGGTGTCGACATCAATGCGTAAACCGACTTTTTTCATGAGGCCTGTTCCGATAGCTCCACGGTGCGCAGGAAGAAGTCGAGCGTTTCATCAATGGTCTGCTCCATCTTCACCGTCGGCGTCCAGTTCAGGCAGCGCTTCGCGTTGCGGATGCTTGGCTTACGGTGCTCGACGTCCTGGTAGCCCTTTCCGTAGTAGCTGCTGCTTTCCACTTCGCGGAAACCGGCAAACGGTGGGAAGCGATCGCGCAGCGGGTGGCGCTCAAAGCTGGCCAGCAGCATCTCGGCCAGCTCGCGAATGCTCGCTTCGTTGTCCGGGTTACCGATGTTGATGATCTCACCGTTGCAGCGGTTATCTTTGTTCTCAATGATGCGGAACAGGGCTTCGATACCGTCGCTGATGTCCGTAAAGCAGCGTTTCTGACTCCCACCTTCAATCAGCTTGATAGGCGAGCCTTCGACCAGGTTCAGGATCAGCTGGGTGATCGCGCGGGAGCTGCCGATTCGCGCTGCGTTCAGGTTATCCAGACGCGGGCCCATCCAGTTAAACGGACGGAACAGGGTAAAGCGCAGACCCTCTTTCTCGCCGTAGGCCCAAATTACGCGGTCCAGCAGCTGCTTGGAGACAGAGTAGATCCAGCGCTGCTTGTTGATCGGCCCGACCACCAGGCTGGAGGCATCCTCATCGAAGTTTTTGTCGGTACACATGCCGTACACTTCAGAGGTGGACGGGAAGATGATGCGCTTGTCGTATTTCACGCAGTCGCGGATGATCTTCAGGTTCTCTTCGAAATCCAGCTCGAACACGCGCAGCGGGTTACGGGTGTACTCGATTGGCGTGGCGATGGCGACCAGCGGCAGCACCACGTCGCATTTTTTAATGTGATATTCGATCCACTCGGAGTGAATGCTGATATCCCCTTCCACAAAGTGGAAGCGCGGGTTGTTGAGGAAACGGCTGATGGCGTCAGAGCCGATATCCAGACCGTAAATCTCGTAGTTATCGTCTTTGAGCAGACGTTCGGTCAGGTGGTTCCCGATAAAGCCGTTCACGCCGAGGATTAGCACGCGCGTGCGGCGCTTGATGGCAACCACCGGCGCGCTGGTGATCAGCGCCCCAGCCACCAGCCCCAGAGACTGCGCCAGCTGCGTGCCCTGAACGTACAGGCCGTTGTCGGTCTGCCCGGTGACGATCTCCAGCGCCTGCTCGCCGCAGCTCACAATCAGCGGAGAGACGGAGACGACGGTGCCCGGCTTAGCGGCCGGGATATCGTCACGCACGCGGGATTTCCAGACGATAAATTTGCTTACGCCCGCAAAGCTGTATGCGCCCGGCCACGGGTCGGTCACGGCGCGCACCAGGTTGTGCAGCTGGCGGGCGGGTTTATTCCAGTCCAGGCGACCATCTTCCGGCGCGCGGCGGCCAAAGCAGCTGGCCTTGCTTTCGTCCTGCTCGGTCTCGCTGAAGGTGCCGTTGAGGATGGCTGGCAGCGCGTCACGCAGCAGGCTTTGCGCCGCGGTGCAGAGTTTCTGATGCAGCTCAAGCGCGGTTTCATCCGCGTCGATTGCCACGCGCTGCTGGGCGACGATGGCCCCGGCATCCGCGCGGCGCACCATGCGGTGCAGCGTCACGCCCGTTTCCGTTTCGCCGTTGACCAGCACCCAGTTCAGCGGCGCGCGTCCACGGTAGGCGGGCAGCAGAGAGCCGTGAAGGTTAAACGCCCCTTTTGCGGCCAGGCCTAAGATCTCGTCGCAGATCAGGTTGCGATAGTAGAACGAGAAGATGACATCAGGTGCGAGGGCGCGGATGCGATCCACCCACAGCGGGTGGTTGACGTCGTCCGGGGCATACACCGGAATACCGCGCTCGGCGGCGATACGCGCCACGGAGCCGAAGAAGTGATTCTCTCCCGCCGCGTCCGGATGGGTAAAGATTGCAGCAATGTCATAGCCCGCTTCCAGCAGGGCCAGCGTGCCCGCGCACCCCATATCGTGATAGGCAAATACAACGGCTTTCATGGGTGGTTTTCCTCTTGAGATGCTTTGTGTTCCTGACGGACAACACGTTGAATAAAGTAGCGCGGACGTGCGCGAACATCGTTATAGATACGGCCTATGTATTCACCGAGCAGGCCCATTCCGACGAACTGGGCGCCGATGAACATAAACAGCACGGCAAAAAGCATGAAGACCCCTTCCGCCGCCCACTGCGGGCCAAAGACCAGCCTCAGCACCACCAGCAGGACGGACAGCGTAAAGCCGGCCAGGGCGATGATGCTGCCGAACACGCTCAGCAGGCGCAGCGGCGTGGTGGTCAGGCAGGTGACGAGGTCGTACATCAGGTTGATGAGACGCATAAAGCTGTACTTCGATTCCCCGTGCTCGCGCTCGGCATGCAGGACCGGAATTTCCGTTGCCTTGCGGGCAAAGGTGTTGGCGAGGATCGGAATAAAAGTGCTGCGCTCATGGCAGTGCAGCATGGCGTCGACAATATGGCGGCGGTAGGCGCGCAGCATGCAGCCGTAATCGCCCATTGCTTTACCGGTGGTGCGCTGAATAAGGCGGTTGATGGTGCGTGACGCCAGCTTGCGGAACAGGCTGTCCTGGCGGTTCTGACGCACCGTGCCGACCACGTCATAGCCTTCGTCGGCTTTCGCCACCAGGCGCGGGATCTCCTCCGGCGGGTTTTGCAGATCCGCGTCCAGGGTGATAATCAGATCGCCCGTAACGTGGCTGAACCCGGCCATAATGGCGGAGTGCTGGCCATAGTTACGGTTAAGCAGCACGGCGACAATATGGCTGCCTTCGGCCTGGGCGGCTTCGGTCAGCATCAGCGCGGAATCATCGCTGCTGCCGTCGTCCACCAGCAAAATTTCATAGGCTTTGCCCAGCGTATCGCAGGCTGCCGTGGTGCGGCGGATCAGCTCGGGCAGGCTCTCCTGCTCGTTATAAACAGGGATGACCACAGAAACTTTTTGTACAGGCGGTGCGCTGAACATATCAATGTCCTGCAAGCTGATGGAGCGCGGTAATGACGCGGGTTGTGTCGTCATGAGTCATGTCCGGGAAAAGAGGGAGAGAACAAATACGCGCGCTGTTCCATTCCGAATTCGGAAGCGATACATCAGGAAAACGCTCGCGGTAGTATTTTTGGGTGTGCGCCGCGCGGAAATGAAGGCCGGTGCCGATGCCTTGCTCCTTAAGCGCCGCCATTAGGTTGTCGCGTGAGATCCCGCAGCGCGCTTCATCAACGCGAATAATAAACAGGTGCCAGGCGTGAACGTGTGGCCATGACGGAATGCTCAGCGGCTGGAACGGCGTATCGGCAAGCTCGCGCAGGTAGCGTTGCGCGATTGCCTCGCGGCGTAGGTTGGCCTCTTTCAGCTTACCCAGCTGTACCAGCGCCAGCGCGGCGTTGATATCTGCGAGGTTGTACTTAAAGCCCGGGGAGATCACTTCGGCCTGCGGCGCGCGGCCGTGCGTCTGGCGGTCATAGGCATCCACGCCCAGGCCGTGGAATTTCAGGCTGCGGATCCGCGCGGCAAGCCGGGCGTTATCCGTGACGACTAAACCACCTTCCGCGCAGGTCATGTTTTTGATGGCGTGGAAGGAAAAAATCGCCGTGCCTTTCCAGCCCACGTGACGGTTCTTGTAGTACGTTCCGGCGGCATGGGCCGCGTCTTCAATCACCGGAATACCGTGACGTTCACCGACGGCATGAATGGCGTCGATATCACACGGCGCGCCGGCGTAATGCACGGGAATAATCGCTTTGGTACGCGGGGTAATGGCGGCTTCAACCGCTTCCGGCGTCACCATCAGTGTCTCTTTGTCCACATCGATCATGACCGGCGTGGCGCCCAGCAGCACGATCATATTCAGCGTGGAGACCCAGGTTTGGGAGGGGGTAATGACCTCATCGCCCGGACCAATACCCAGCGCCATCAGCGTGACGTGCATGCCCGCCGTCGCCGAGCAGACGGCAATCGCGTGCTGGTTCCCCGTCATCTGACAAAATGCCGCTTCAAGTTCCTGATTTTTAGGCCCGGTGGTGATCCAGCCGGAGGTTAAAACCTCCTGCAACGCCGCTAATTCCTCACTACCCATCGACGGGCGGGAAAAAGGCAAAAAATCACTCATCATTAATTTCCTTGCAATAAGAATGGCACGCGCTTGATATTAACCAATTACTTTTTCGTTTATTTCAACGAACCATAAACTCATATCAAGGTATCGTTCATTTCTTAGGGAAAAATTAAGATGCGTAATTAAGATGTAACCAAATCAATATTAATCCATTTATAAACAATAACTTATGTAATTATGAATTATTTATTTCGTGATCAAACTCAATTTTTACAAAATGTTATTTTAAACCGAACATCAACAAACAAAAAAAATCCCGGTTATTTCTGTAAAAGCAGAAATAACCGGGAACTTTTCTTTTTAGTTAATTGTCGCGCTTATTTTAAGTTATCGGGAAAGTTTTTCGGTAACTCGCTGGCTGCACAGGCAATCACGCTTTCGTTGTTCGCACCGCAGTCGCGTACAAAGGTGATGGTGGCAAATTCGTCAATCACTTCTGTTGGATATGCCGGCCCCGCATCGCGATAGCTGTTCATCAGCGGAATATGGTCGTTCTGGAAGCAGACGGTTTTTTCCGGGTTGTTCATGACCCAACGCGGGAAGAAGATGGTGCCGTGGAACAGTTTGTCGCCCAGGTTCACAATCAGGCTAACGTCCGTACCGGTTGGCTCGGTCCAGGAGATTTTATAGATGCTCTCCCCTACCCGCACGATGTAAGCCTGCTGATCTTTAACCCAACGGTTCGCCACCAGACCGCTGTGAATACGGTAGTCGAGAGTAGTCTCGTTTTTGACGTAAATTTCGTAATTCCAGCCGTTGTCATAGGTATAAACCAGATGTTTGCCAACGAAGCCGCTTAAGTCGTGTTTGTCGAATGTGTTCATAAGATGTCTCCTTCGTTTTGATGAGACGATCTTAAGCCTTCAAAAAATGAATGAATAACGCTATGTTTTAATCAAATTCATCCAAATTTTAGATAAATTATGCACAAGACGACGCTGGAACAGTGGGCTTTACTGGAAAAAGTGGTGGATGCGGGCAGCTTTGCCAAAGCTGCAGAAGAAACCCACCGCAGTCAGTCCTCGGTGAGCTATAACCTGTCGCTGCTGCAGGAGCGGCTGGGCGTGGCGCTGCTGGCGCCGGAGGGGCGCAGGGCGGTGTTGACCCCGGCCGGAGAACTGCTTCTCGGCCAGGTGAAACCGCTGCTGAAAGCGTTTTCGTATGTCGAGACGCGCGCGGCGACCCTTCGTAACGGGATGCGCACGCGGCTGGACCTGGTGGTGGACTCGATTTTCCCACGCCGCCGCCTGTTCGCCATTCTGCGTCAGTTCCAGCAGCAGTATCCGCAAACTCAGGTCCGCCTCACGGAGGTGCTGGAAAATACCCGCGCCGATGCCATGAACAACGAGGCCGATGTGATGGTTTTAACCCGCCGCCAGGACATTACCGGGCTCGGCGAATGGCTGATGAACATTGACTTTGTCGCCGTGGCGCATCATCAGCATCCCCTCTTTAGCCTCGACGCGCCGCTGAATGATGAGATGCTGCGCCCGTGGCCGCTAATCCAGATTGCGGACAGCCAGAACGCCGCGCGGTCTGCCGGCGAGTCGTGGACGTTCTCGACCATCGACGCTGCCATAGAGGCGGTCGTCTCGCAGGTCGGCTACGGCTGGCTGCCAGAGGAACGCATTCAGCCCCAGCTGGAGCAAGGCGTACTGAAACTCCTCCCGCTGAGCCACGGCGTTCGTCGGGCCACGCCGCTGCATCTGATAGTGAAGCGCACCCTCGCCCCGCTGGATGAGCAGGTTGAAACCCTGCTGCGCCTTTTTAGCCAGGAGCCGTCATCATCACCTGCTACGCTTTAAGGTCCGAACGTTAAAACGATAAGGAGCTGATGATGAAAATCGACTTTGCGGGGAAAGTGGCCCTGGTCACCGCCTCAACCGGCGGGATCGGGTTTGCCATTGCCAGAGGCCTGGCAGAAAGCGGCGCGGAAGTGATCGTTAATGGCCGCAGCACCGACTCGGTGAACAAAGGTATTCAGCAGCTACAGCAGGTTGTGCCTGGCGTGCAGGTGCGTGCAGCCATTGCCGATCTCAGCACCGCGGAAGGGGTTGAATCGCTGCTGAAGGTCGCGAGCGACGTCGATATTCTGGTGAACAACGCCGGGATTTACGGCCCGCAGGATTTCTATGGCACCGACGATGAAACCTGGGAGCGCTACTGGCAGACCAACGTGATGTCCGGCGTGCGCCTCTCCCGCGCCCTGCTGCCGGGCATGGTGAAAAAAGGCTGGGGCCGCGTGGTGTTTATCTCCTCCGAGTCAGCCTGCAATATCCCGGCAGACATGATCCACTACGGGGTGACCAAAACGGCACAGCTTTCGCTGGCGCGCGGGCTGGCGAAGTTCGTGGCGGGAAGCGGTGTGACGGTGAACAGCGTGCTGCCGGGCCCGACGATGTCCGACGGTTTCGCTGAAATGATGAAAGATGAGATCGAGAAAACCGGTAAATCGCTGGAGCAGCTGGCGAAAGAATTTGTCATGACCAACCGCCCCAGCTCGGTTATCCAGCGCGCCGCCACCGTTGAAGAGGTGGCTAATATGGTGATTTATGTCTGTTCGACGCAGGCCTCCGCCACCTCAGGCGCGGCATTGCGCGTCGATGGTGGCGTGGTGGATGACATTATTTAATGTCGTCAGGCGGCGCTGCCCGCGACACGACGGGCGGTAATGTAACGATCCTGCCAGTAGTCATCAGTCAGGGTTGAGACCGTTACGCCCTGGCTGCTGGAGGCATGAATAAACTGGCTGTTACCGATATACACGCCAACGTGCCTGCGGTTCGGTCCCGTCTGGAAGAAGACCAAATCTCCCGCCTTCAGACGGTATTGCGCTACCTGTACACCACGATGGATCTGCTCACTCGTCGTGCGCGGCAGATAAAGATGCGCCGCATCGCTGAACAGATGCTGCATAAGCGCGGAGCAATCCACTCCGCGGTGCGTGGTGCCGCCCCACTGATAGTGAGTCCCTTTCCATTTCTGGTATTGATCCAGTATCCGGGAGCGGAGTGGGCCTGTCTCCTGGTGAAGCAGGGCCGACTTCACCGGCGATTCCGCAAATGTGCTATCGGCGGAGATCATCGATGCGGGCAACTGAAAACTCAGTGCGGAAAACGAAGCAAAACTTAACGTGAGGATTGAAATAAGCGATCTGAATGTCATATCTAAACAGGAGCTAAGAGTGAATTTATCCTTACCTGTGGGGGCCAACGTTCCCCCGAAATATCTTTCGATGTGGCGATAATATAGACTGCTCACTTTTTCACCAATCATTATTGAGGCCAAAATTGGACTCACTTTCAGATCGCAAGATTGAGAAAAAAAAAGGTGGTGATGTAAGGACTGTTCAGATAAAGCAGGTAAACTGATCGACAGAATGTGTAATTCAGCTAAGACGTATTTATGACCAATATGATTGCCGACGAGACGGTGGCGAAATCCAGCGTGCTCTCTGTCTTTGACTTTGACGGGACGCTCACGCACCACGACAGCTTTATCCCTTTCCTGCGTTTTGCCTTTGGGAAACGCTACTTTGCGGGTCGTCTGGTGCGCATGGCGCTGCCCACGCTCCACTGCGTGCGCCGCAAGCTGACGCGTGATGAGCTGAAGGAAGTGCTGATTAAAACGTTCCTGACAGGCGTGGACGAACACTGGCTACGCCAGCAGGCGGAAGCCTTTTGCGAAAAATACTGGAACAAGCTGATGCGCCCCGAAGGGGTTCTGGCGGTGGCGGCTGAGGTGAATTCCGGCGCGGAAGTGACGATCTGCTCTGCGTCGCCGGCGCTGGTGCTCCAGCCGTGGGCGGACAGGCTCGGCATTAAGCTGATTGGCACGCAGCTGGAAGTGAAGGACGGCAAGCTGACGGGACGCATTACGGGCAATAACTGCCGCTGCGCCCAGAAAGTGGCGAGGCTGGAGAAGGTGTATGGCGATCTGAACGACTATCATCTGCGAGCCTGGGGCGACACCCGCGGCGACCACGAACTGCTGGCCGCGGCGCAGGATCCTCACTGGCGGCACTTCCATCACCCACGCAAGCGCCGGAATTCACCGATTAAGGGTTAGGTGCGGTCTGTTGCCCTCACCCCAGCCCTCTCCCACAGGGAGAGGGAGAAAAGCGGTGCATCAGGCCTCACGTTTCCCCGGGAACAATACGCTCGCAATAATCCCCAGCGCCAGCACACCTAACACCACAAACAGGCTGGCCGTCGCGCCAATGCTGTAACCGTGGTGCCAGAAGTGATCGGTCGCATTCAGACCCAGCTTGAACGCCACGAAGAACAGCAGCAGCACCACCGCTTTCTCCAGGTGCACCAGATACTGCTTAAGCGCTTCCAGCACAAAGTAGAGGGTACGCAAGCCGAGAATGGCGAACATCATGGCGCTGTAGATAATCAGCGGCTCGCGGCTTACCGCAATAATCGCCGGTACGGAGTCAAACGCGAACATCACGTCAGAGAGTTCCACCACCGCCACGCAGAGCAGCAGCGGCGTTGCGTAGCGCTTCGCCTTCTTCACGCGGCCAACCGTTACGTCCTGGTTTTCCGGCTTTTCAAGCTCCGCATCGACCTCTTTCTGCGTCAGGATAAACGCGTTGCTGCTGATTTTGGGCCAGACGGGATAGAAGCGTTTCACCAGGCGATAGGCAAGGTGACCCGAGTAATCTTCCACTTCGTCACTCTCTTCATTGCGCTTGAGCATCATCACCGCCGTCCAGCCGACGACCAGCGCAAAAATAACCTCCACGTAAGGCCCCAGGCTCAGCAGGCTGGTGCCGATCGCCACGAAAATACCGCGGAAGACAATCGCCCCCAGCACGCCCCAGTAGAGCACACGGTGACGGTACTTATCCGGCACGCCGAACCAGGCAAAGATCGCCATCATCACGAACAGGTTATCGATGGAGAGCACCTCTTCCAGCGCGTAACCGGTGAGGAACAGGCTCGCCATCTCGGCGCCGTGGTGGATGTACAGAAAACCGGCGAAGGCCATCGCCATCGAGAACCAGAAAACGGACCACATGGCCGCACTTTTCAGCGAAACAGGTTTATCGTGACGGTGCATGAAGAGGTCGATAAACATCGCCCCAACGGCCATCACCACAAAGACAACAACGGTTTCAGTCGGGAAACCGAGATGAGCAGAAGCCATGAATCTATCCTTAACCTTCATCTGCGCGCTGGCAGAGGCAACGTTTGCAACAAAAAAAAGAAAACGCCCGTATCACCGGGCAAGAGAATAATAATAACACTTCTTGACGCCAGCCCGGCAATGTAAATGTGATGTTAAAAGTGCCAGGATTTCTCTTACGTCTTCCGGGAAGGCAACGTGTTCTTCCGGAGATTATTCTTTCATTATTATGAAAGTTTTATTATCTGAGCTGACCCTGACATTCGGTAAGTAGTAAATAAGCCGTAAAATTCTCACACTGAATTGCTGATAAAACCCTGATAAAAACAACTTAACTCATTGATTTTAAAGCCACCAAAGACAAATCATGACGTTCTCACTTTATTTTTTTTAAACGCTTGTTAACCTGACCCAGAAAAATATTCAGACTTCTTGTAATGGAAGTTTTTCACATGGACTGGTAAGCGATGATGAATATCCACCTTAATGTTTCATATTAGCGGAATATCCACATCCCGTGACCACAACAACGCTTTCGAGTGACTAACCCGAAATAATACTGTTCTACCTTTTACACACTGAGGAATATTTTAAAAATGAATAAATCCGTTATTACCATGGGATTTTTATTGGCTGCAATTGCCAGTCCTTCCAGCCATGCAGCGCCAGGTAAAGGCGCAGGGACCATTGAATTCACGGGTATGATTACCGCGAGCACCTGTGATGTCGATATTAACGGTCAGGGGGGGAACCCAACGATCGATATGGGTACCATCTCGTCTTCAGCATTTAAAGAAAAAGGTGACGTTGCGGGTATTCACCGTATCCAGATAGAACTGTCTAACTGCGATACCGCCGTCCTTAAATCAGCCGGAGCACGATTTGGCGGTGCCTATGATGCTAATGATAATAATCTGCTCGCGCTTAAAACCGGTGGCGACGCCGCAACGGGTTTGGGTATTGAATTCCTGAATGAAGATGGAACATCGTTAAAACTGGGCGACAACCCGAATAAATTTGTTCCTATTACCGGTGATGGCACCGCGGGGGCAGCCACCCTGCTGTATTCAGCCCGTTATAAATCATCCCTGGATGCTGTGACCGCCGGTAAGGCAGATGCGGTTGCGGATTACACCATTATCTATAAATAAATCATTCAACTCAGTTCCGGGCAATGAATAACAGCCCGGAACGCAAGGACGTTTTATGTTAAGGAAACGCTATCTGACGCTGCTGGCTCTGCTCTTTGGCTCTTGTATGTCACACGCCAGTGTGACCTTATCCAATACGCGGGTGGTATATCATGCGGACAAGAAAGAGAGCAATATTACAGTCAGAAATAATACTGCCAGCCCGTTCCTGGTACAGAGCTGGGTACAGGGCAAAGATTCACAGGGCACCAAAGCCCCGTTTATTGTGACGCCACCGCTTTTTCGCATGGATGCAGGTAAGTCCAACGCGCTCCGTATTATCTATAACGGCGCGCCTTTACCGCAGGATCGCGAGTCGCTTTTCTGGATCAACGTAAAATCGATCCCCTCCTCTTCCAGAGAGGATATTAATAAACTGCAGATAGCGGTAAATACCCGGATCAAATTATTTTATCGTCCGTCAAATTTAATGGATGAACCCACGGATATTAGTAAGAATGTGCAATGGTCTGTTAAAAATAACGAACTCATTGTACGCAACAACTCGTCTTATTACATTTCCTTTGCGGAGGTGAAGATCAATAACAAAGCATGGTCAGAGATTGACATGCTCGCGCCTAAAAGCAGCACAACATTCACGCTCAGGAACACGCTTTTGAAAAACAATGCCACCGTGCAATGGAAATATATCAATGATTATGGCGGCAACAGCCAGTTAATCACACAAAAAATAGAATAACGATTTTAAAACAATAACCTCACAGGGGTATTTTTTCATGACTATATTTTGGGGCATTCGTCCAGCGCTTTGCTTTGCCTGGATATTACCCAGCGCATTATACGCCAGTGATTACTTCGACCCGGCCTTTCTGGAAACGGGTGGCGCGCCGCGTACCGCCGTCGATCTTTCTCTCTTTGAGAACAAAGAGAGCCAGACACCCGGCGTTTATCGTGTTGACCTGTTTCTTAACAATAAAATGTTCGACACGCGCGATATCACGTTTCGACTCGAAGAGAACGCGCAGCATAAAAATATCCTCGCACCGTGCCTCAGCGAGGAGACGCTTCAGTCGTTTGGTGTTAAAACGGCGGCATTCCCGTTGCTCCGGGACGATACCCAGGGCTGCGCGAATCTGTCGGCGATCCCTCTCGCAAGCAGCGAATTTGACTTCAGCGAGCAGGCGTTAAGGCTCAGCATTCCCCAGGCGGCCCTGGACAGCCACGCTCACGGCTACATCGATCCTGCGCGTCGGGAACAGGGTATTCCGGGCCTGATGCTCAGCTACAACTACAGCGGCGCCACGTGGACCTCGCACAACGGGACGGGAACCGATAGCCAGTACCTCAGCCTGCGTCCGGGACTGAACGTTGGACCCTGGCGTTTACGCAATTTCTCGACCTGGAGTAACAGCCAGGGACAAGCTGGGCGCTGGGAATCGGTTTATACCTATCTGCAGCGTGATATCAGCGCCCTGAATAGCCAGCTGATTGTCGGGGATAACAGTTCTACCACAGAAGTCTTTGATAGCACCCCGTTTCGCGGCGTTCAGCTTTACTCGGATGAACAGATGCTTCCGGGCAGCCTGCGAGGCTATGCGCCGGTGATCCGCGGTATTGCTCGTACTAATGCCCAGATCACTATTTTTCAGAACGGCTACAGCATTTATCAAAGCTATGTCCCGCCCGGTGAATTTGTCATCAACGATCTTTACCTCGGCAGCAGCGGCGAGCTGAAAGTTGTGGTGAAAGAGGCGGATGGCAGCGAACAAGTCTCTTTAGTGCCTTACGCGTCGTTAGCGGTTATGCAGCGGGAAGGGCAATACAAATATGAAGTCATTAGCGGCAGCTATCGTTCCAGCAGCAGCGATGCTGAGAATGCCCTGTTTTCACAAGGGAGCCTGATTTACGGTCTGCCGTGGGAAACCTCGATATACGGAGGCATGCAGGCCGCCAGTCAATATCAGTCCCTGCTTTTTGGCATGGGTAAAAACATGGGCGATTTTGGCGCACTGTCATTTGATATTACCCAGGCCTGGGCCACCACTAAACAGGCAGAGAAAAACCGGGGACAGTCGCTACGCCTGCGCTATAACAAAAATTTGCTGTCTACCGGCACTAACGTTGCGATTGCGGGCTATCGCTACTCGACGTCCGATTTCTACACGCTCGGTGAAACCCTGAGCAGCTATCACTCGCAACCCTCGCGCCTGGATCGACGCCGTAGCCGTACAGAACTGACGCTAAACCAAAACCTGGGAGAAAACCTCGGCTATCTCTCCGCCATGCTGGTCAGCGAGGACTACCACACGAGCCAAAAACGCACGACCTCCGCCACGCTGGGCTATGGCAACAGCTGGAACGGGATCAGCTATAGCCTGAATTACAACCACTATCTGAACGTGACAAAAGAGGATAACCAGCGTCTCTATAACCAGGACAATCTGTTCAGCCTGAGCGTGAGCGTCCCTCTGGACAAATGGCTCCGCTCCACACGTGCCGGTTACACCTTCTCTGCGGCGGAAAAACGCTCGCCAGGCCACAGTGTTTCCCTGAGCGGCAGCGCCCTTGAGGACAATAACCTGAACTGGAGCGTACAGCAGAATATCAACCCAGGGAGCCAGGCAAACAGCAGCGATGCCTCGCTTAGCTATAACGGACGCTATGCGCAGGTTGGCGCCGGGTATGGCTATAGCCGGGACGCGCAGCGGCTGAATTACAGCCTGCGCGGGGGCGTGCTGGTTCATCCTCATGGCGTCACGCTGGCGCAGTCGCTGGGTGAAACGGTCGCTCTGGTTGAAGCGCCGGATGCCGCAGGTGTCAGCGTCCGTAACCACACTGGCGTGCGCACCGACCCCTGGGGCTATGCGGTGGTGCCTTACCTGACACCTTATCAGGAGAGCAATATCCAGCTGCGTCCCGATACATTACCTGACGATGTCGAGCTGGAAAGTAACAGCCATAAAGTCGTTCCCACCCGGGGGGCTATCGTTCGGGCACGTTTCACCACGGCGGTGGGTAAACGCCTGATGATGACGCTGAAAGATGCGCAGGGCAAACCCGTTCCGTTCGGTGCCATTGTTTCTCAGAATACCACCAGCAGCATTGTGGGTGATGAAGGCAGCGTATTCCTCACCGGGATGGCGGAAAAAGGGACGTTAGACGTGAGCTGGGGTAAGAAACCCGATCAGCGTTGCCAGGTTCACTATCAGCTTTCTGGCCAGGAACCCACGATTAGCGGAATTGTGCAGTTAACGCAGACCTGCAAATCATCCGTTAATAAATAAAGGAATTAAAAATGAAAAAATTAACGTTACTCGCGTGCCTGGCAGCAGGGGGATTGATGGGCGCGCCAGCTTATGCTGATGTTGTAGGAAGCTGCTGGCCAACATCAACCGTATCTGGCCAGGCGCACAAGTTTGATATTATCGAAAACCTTACTGCCGACGACGTACCCGGCACAACCCAATCCACATGGAATAATAAAGGTAATTTTAATGGTATCTGCCTCTGTCAGGACTCCAGCGTGCCAGAAAGTATCTTATTTCGATTTACCAGTACGAAACTGGGCACAGGAGGCGGCAAACGTAACGCAGACTTTATCTATTATCCTCTGGATGCGGAAAAGGGTATTAATATCGGTATAAATGTCGTTCTTGGTGGCGAGGATGAATTGCGGTATATCCCGGTTGATTTGAGTAATACCGCCGGTGTTGATAATGGACGTCCTGCGACAAATAACTGTGATGATAAAAACGACCATACTCTGTTCGCAACCGGCTCCAGCGGGACTGTCTCTCTGGAATTAACTAAACCGCTTCCTTCAGGCCGCATTGATATTCCTATGCAGGAATTAGTGACCATTTTTGCCAAAAAACAGACGGGGAGTTATGACACCTCCAGACCTTTTGTCACACTTAATTTCCAACTGTCAATTGATATTCCACCACAATGCATGATTAATGACGGGCAAACCATCAAGGTCCCGTTTGGCAGTATTACCGCGAATGAATTTAAGCCCGAGGCCACCGGTAAGCAAAAAAGCGTGGATATTCGTGTGACTTGCAAAAATCCTGAAGATGAAAGCAAGGTGAGTATTAAGTTTCGCGCGTCCGATTTTAATGGCTCTGGTTTTATCAAGACCCATAATGATGAAGGTGAGCGCAATGATTTAGGGATAAAACTTGAACACAACGGGAATAAAATTGATGGCAGCAGTTCGGCCGTACCAACGCAGGAGGGGAATGTCACTATTATAGCAACACCTGTCCAACAAGGAGAAAAGTCTCCACAACCGGGAAAATTTGAAGCCACATCCACGCTGGATTTCGAGTTTAAATAAAGAAAAAACTTAATACAGCGTAGAAACCTCTTATTTCCCGGCAACACATAGCGCTATACAAATGAGTTGCCGGGTATGAAAAATGGATTTGTATAAGGATATATACTATGAAACTCAAAACGAAAACGCGTGTAGCGCTTTGCGTTGCAGCTTTATCAGGTACTGGCATCACGGCATCACAGGTTATCGCCAGCGATATCGAGCCTTATTCTGTCCCTGTATCTATTAAGGGTGAAAAACAAAAAGACTATTTCGGTATGACGATGACCACGATCGGTAAGTTTTCCGATAAGGACAATGGTTCGCATATCGCGGGTGAAGATATTGTCATTACGGCCCCCTGGGGGGATGGCGCAAAAGGGATCGCGTACGTCATTTTCGGGACTTCCGGTGGGAAACCCATGCAGCAAGTCAATAACGTAGGTGAATTCGATCCGCAAAACGCGCTTAAAATTATCCACAGCAATAAAGCGAATAAGCCTGGCTCAGTGACGACAAAATGGATGGGCGTCGCGGTACGTAAAATAGGTGATATTAACGGCGATGGATATGATGATTTAGTCATCGCCTCCCACTGGCATGATCAGGTCTATATTATCTGGGGCGGACCGCATCACCGTACCGGCGCGCGTCTTTCTAATCAGATTGACCTCAATGATATCGACAACGGCGACGCTCGCCTGGGTATTCGCATCCGTACGGTGAATTCTTCAGGCAATGCGAATACCGGCGGCTGGTTTGGCGCCGCGGTAGGCCCAATTAAATATAAAAATTCTGCCGTGGCTAACAAGATGGTCGATCTTGCTATCGGCGATATCGAAGGCACGGGCGGACGCGGCGGCGCCGTCATTATCTACGGTGCTCAAAAGCCAGGCGATCAGTGGCAGAACATTGATATTAAGCGCAACAACCTGGGCGACTGGGAGATCCCTGCCGCGACCGGTGCCTATATTCGTCCGCAGATGACCGCCACCAACGGTCCGGATAAACCCCTTAACTACAACCTTGGGCAGCAGATCAGCGATGTCGGGGATATTAACGGCGACGGCTTCAGTGATTACCTGATCGTCGACCCGGAATCGGTCAATGAAGGCCGTAAATCAGAGAACAGCGGCACTGATGGACGCGGCACGGCCTATCTCGTCTACGGCAGCAGCTTCAACCAGGGGAATCTCGACATCGCCTCGCTAAACGCGACGCAGGCAACCCGCATTCACGGTATGGGGGCGGCTTTCCTGGGTGGTCAGTCCGGCGGAGGTGAAGGAAGTAACGATCATAGCGCGTATACGCAGGATAAGCCCAATAACGGCACCATTACGCCATTAGGTAATTTCCTGAATGCTCACGCTAACGCTTTTGCGATTAGCGCCCCTGCCGACATGGGTATTGATAAAAAACGTTCCGGGCTGGTCTGGATTATTAAAGGTAAGGCCGACGGCAGTAAGCTGCCATCGTCTCTGTTCCTCGATGCGGCGCACACCCGGCTGAACTACAACAAAACATTTAGCGTACACGATGGCTATGCTATTTACGCCGACAGGCCTGGCAGCAAGCTGGCAGGGTTCGGGAACAGCATTCTCGGTAATGTGGACTTGAACGGCGACGGTAAAAAAGACCTGGTGATCGGCGATCCGAATGCGGTGAACGGCAGCGGCACGCAGGTGGGTGCCGTGTATGTCATCAACGGCGGTAAAAGCCTGGATGACTACGCTGACGATGAAGAAGGCATGATCAATATTAATACGCTGGTGAGAGAAGGCGTTGCGAAAGTCTACTGGGGTAAAAATCAGTATGAAAAATTCGGCGCGTCCATTGCGGCCGGGAGCTTCAATGGCTTCACTCAGGACAGTCTCGCCATTGGTTCTTACCGTGATAACACCTGGACGGGTAAGGTCACCTTCCGCATTGCGGATTACGCTATACCGGATTAATGCTTACATCATCTGAATGGGCAACACCGCCGGGGAGGAGACTCCCCGGCAATTTATTGCGCATTTTGCAACGCCTGCGCGCACGCCCAGGCGCTCGACCACGCCCACTGGAAATTATATCCGCCGAGCCAGCCGGTCACGTCCATCACTTCGCCGATAAAGTAGAGCCCCGGTACGTTACGCGCTTCCATCGTGCGTGAAGAAAGCTCATTCGTATCAACGCCGCCCAGCGTCACTTCCGCCGTGCGATACCCCTCGGTACCGTTTGGCTGAACGCGCCAGTTCGTTAGCGTATCCACCAACGTCTCCTGCTCGCGGCTGTTAAGCTGCTTGAGCGACACATCCGGGATCTGCCCCAGCCCCTGCAAACACTCCACCAGACGCTTCGGCAGCTGCATCGCCAGGGTATTTTTCAGGCTCTGATTCGGGTGTGCGGTACGCTGTTCGTTGAGGAACGCGTCCAGATCGCTGTCCGGCAGCAGATTCACCGAGACAAATTCCCCCGGCTGCCAGTAGCTGGAGATTTGCAGGACCGCCGGGCCGGAGAGACCGCGGTGGGTAAAGAGCAGGTTTTCGCGGAATACCGTCCCGTCTTCGGCGGTAATGACGGAGGGAACAGAGACGCCGGACAGCGTCTGAAGCTGCTCCAGCAGCGGCTTATGCAGCGTGAACGGCACCAGCCCAGCGCGGGTTGGCAGCACCTTCAGGCCAAACTGCTCGGCAATCTTGTAGCCGAACGGTGACGCGCCCAGCCCCGGCATCGACAGACCGCCGCTGGCGATCACCAGATTATCGGCGCTGACGGTGTCACCGTTCAGCTGCAGCGTGTATCCCTGCTCGTCGCGGGCCACCTCCAACACCTCGGTGCGCAGGCGCATGACCACGCCGCCCTTCTCGCACTCGGCCACCAGCATATCGACAATTTGCTGCGCGGAGTCGTCGCAGAAGAGTTGCCCGAGCGTCTTTTCATGCCACGCGATGCCATGCTTACCCACCAGGTCGATAAAGTCCCACTGGGTGTAACGCGCCAGCGCAGATTTACAAAAATGACGGTTCTGGCTCAAATAGGCCGCGGGTTCGACATAAAGATTGGTGAAGTTGCAGCGCCCGCCGCCTGACATCAGGATCTTGCGGCCAGGCTTTTTCCCGTTGTCCAGCAACAGCACGCGACGACCCGCCTGTCCGGCCATCGCCGCACAAAACATACCCGCCGCACCGGCGCCAATAACCACGGCATCAAACCTTTCCACGTCAAAACCCTCTTCGTTAACTGCCGCGGATTGTAAAGTTTCCTCTGTGGTCACACCAGCGTAAAAAGATATTACAAAGCCATTCCATTGAAATTTAACGATTATCCTTTCAGGCACTTTTCCCAAATCAGGTGGTATGTCAAAAAAAGTCTATATTTCACTTTGCCCGTTGCGCATTTGTCCTGGATAATGCGCCGCGTTCATGTCCTCAAAATGGCGTAACGTCCTATGCTACATTTGTTTGCCGGCCTGGATTTACATACCGGGCTTTTACTATTGCTTGCTCTGGTTTTTGTACTGTTTTACGAAGCGATCAACGGCTTCCACGACACTGCAAACGCAGTAGCAACGGTTATCTACACTCGCGCAATGCGATCGCAGCTTGCGGTTGTTATGGCGGCGGTATTTAACTTTTTTGGTGTCCTCCTGGGCGGACTGAGCGTTGCGTATGCGATCGTGCATATGCTGCCAACGGATCTGCTGCTTAACGTGAGTTCCGGTCATGGCCTCGCCATGGTGTTCTCAATGCTGCTTGCTGCCATTATCTGGAACCTCGGTACCTGGTATTTTGGCCTGCCTGCATCCAGTTCTCACACCCTCATCGGCGCGATTATCGGTATCGGGTTAACCAACGCCCTGATGACCGGGACATCGGTTGTTGATGCGCTGAATCTGCCTAAAGTACTGGGCATTTTCGCTTCTCTCATCGTCTCCCCTATCGTGGGTCTGGTGGTTGCGGGTGGATTGATTTTCATCCTGCGTCGCTACTGGAGCAACACGAAGAAACGTGCGCGTATCCACCTGACGCCAGCAGAGCGTGAGAAGAAAGACGGCAAGAAAAAGCCGCCGTTCTGGACGCGTATCGCCCTGATCATTTCTGCTATCGGCGTGGCCTTCTCTCACGGCGCGAACGACGGGCAGAAAGGCATTGGTCTGGTGATGCTGGTTCTGATCGGTGTCGCACCGGCGGGCTTCGTGGTGAATATGAACGCCTCGGGTTACGAAATCACCCGTACCCGTGATGCGGTCAACAACGTTGAAACCTATTTCCAGCAGCACCCTGAGCTGCTGAAAAAAGCGACCGGCGTTGACCAGCTGATCCCTTCTCCGGAAGCCGGTGCCACCACCGCGCCTGGCGAATTCCACTGCCATCCGGCTAACGCGATTAACGCGCTGGAACGAGCCAAAGGTATGCTGGGCAACATCGAAAGCTACGATAAACTGGCCGTTGAACAGCGTGGTCAGCTGCGTCGTATCATGCTCTGTATCTCCGACGTGACCGATAAAGTCGCGAAGCTGCCAGAGGTGAATGGTGACGACAAGCGTCTGCTGAAGAAACTGAAAAGCGATATGCTCAATACCATTGAGTACGCGCCAATCTGGATCATCATGGCCGTCGCGCTGGCGCTGGGTATCGGTACGATGATTGGCTGGCGTCGTGTGGCGACCACCATCGGCGAGAAGATCGGTAAGAAAGGCATGACCTATGCGCAGGGTATGTCCGCGCAGATGACGGCGGCAGTGTCTATCGGTCTGGCGAGCTACACCGGTATGCCGGTATCCACCACCCACGTACTCTCCTCGTCCGTGGCAGGTACCATGATTGTTGACGGCGGCGGTCTGCAGCGCAAAACCGTGACCAACATTCTGATGGCCTGGGTGTTTACGCTTCCGGCTTCTATCCTGCTGTCAGGCGGGTTGTACTGGATTTCGCTGAAGCTGATTTGATTGGCTGAAGGCGACAAAAAGCGGGTCAGGAAACTGACCCGTTTTTTTATGGCTGTTATTTGCAATCCAACAGTTTATAACATTAGGATTTTCTGAACATTTTTTGCTCAAAAGAGTTGCGAAAATAACACTATGATGACGGCCAGAAGAAAAACCAGGCAAAGGAGAATGTATGGCTTCTGTCCCAATTTCAGGACCTGGCTCAATAGTTATAGCAAATAATATGCGTGAAGCACGTCTCCATGGCATGTCGCGTAACATGGCCACTCCCTCAACGTATTACTGGTTCTACCAAAAAGTCCGAAATGGTGGTCCCTGGGATTACAAAAAATTCGACCCTTATTTTGCTGCATTTGGTAATTTCAACTTCGGAGCCGCCGGAACTGCAGCAGGCATACCTGCAAACATCCTTCTTATGGGCGCTGGTTGGGCTCAAGGCCGTGCTGGCACGTCAAAACCTGAATGGGGAAAATGGCACGAAAAGCCGCCTTACGGGGACGATCCAACGGACCAACGCAATATCAGAGAAGGAATAGCGTATGCCATTCAAAACGGCTACTAAATGGATTCATCGCCTTGTTACTGTTTCGCTTCTGGCTCTGGTCATTGGATTTGTGTGGCTCAACCACCAGCCCAACCAGCAAGAGGGCGATAAACTTCAACGCGTTTATAAATTATCTGACAGCGTCTGGCTCTATATGACCGTGAACAATCAGGGTGGCGCCACCGTACCCACAATCTACCGTTACTATCTCTCGGAAAAGATAACAGGGAAAGACACCGACATTATCCATCAGTTGGCAATGAAGCATCCTGTCATTGAAGGTACGGGTACAATCACTGCGGCCAGCATTGATACAAACGGACACGTTAATATCGCCTATAGCGGGAAGGTTATTTCGATTGAGACCAATATCTCAAATCTGCGGTTCTCAGTGAAGCCCTGAACCAGAGGAAAGCAGGCGGGGTTATCCCCGCCTGCTGAGGTACTCAGTGCCAAATCATCAACGCAATCATACTGACCACGACCAGCCCACACAGGGCGCTGGTTAAAATGAACTGACGACGCAGACGCTCGCAGCGACGGATAAACTCTTCATCGTGATGATCGCGGTAGCGCTGGTAGTAGATATACCCCACCAGACGCATCTGCTTGCTGGGCTGTCCATGCGAGGTGAAGAACCCTCCACCGTCCACATACTGATACAGCAACGGATCGCAACCACGAAGTACCACTAACAGCGCACGTAACGATGAGAAGTAGCGCGCCATATTCACTATGCAAACTACGCATAACGCCCAAAACAATGCGACGGTGCTAATCATACATCCTCCCCGGCGTCCGCCCACGAAGCAAGGCTCCTGAGCTACCGCACCCCAATGCCCTGACAGACAGTTCAGTGAAAGAATGACTAAAAGTCGATCCGGTTCGCGTTTTAATATCCGAACGGCTCATTAAATAGTGTAGGAGATCCGTTAATTTTTTTGCCACAAGGTTAATCGTTATCAACACCAAAGCTTGAAAAATATGTTTAACTGGGCCGTAATGAAAGCATCAGACGACGGCTTTCCCATTTAGTCATCGATAACTTAAGGAAGGAGTAACACTATGGCTTACAAACACATTCTTATCGCGGTAGATCTCTCCCCGGAGAGCAAAGTGCTGGTTGATAAAGCGGTATCTATGGCACGTCCCTACAACGCGAAAGTCTCCCTGATTCACGTTGATGTGAATTACTCCGACCTCTACACCGGTCTGATCGACGTCAATCTGGGCGATATGCAGAAACGCATCTCTGAAGAAACGCATCACGCGCTGAGCGAGCTCTCCACCAACGCGGGCTATCCGATCACCGAAACCCTGAGCGGCAGCGGCGACCTGGGTCAGGTGCTGGTTGATGCGATTAAGAAATACGATATGGATCTGGTGGTATGCGGTCACCATCAGGACTTCTGGAGCAAGCTGATGTCTTCAGCACGCCAGCTGATTAACACCGTTCACGTGGACATGCTGATTGTTCCGCTACGCGACGAAGAAGACGAGTAAGTGCAAAAAAAGCGGCACTGAAAGTAGGCCGGGTAAGGCGAAGCCGCCACCCGGCTTTTTTTATTCCGGCGTCCCCGAATAAATATCAAACCGATGCCCTTTCGTGGTCACCGCGTTGGTCGTAGCAACGTCCGCCAGCGGCGGCGCGTAATCCGGGCGCTTCACCACCACCCGCTTCGTCGCGAGCTGACGAGCCGGCTCCAGCAGGCCATCTGCGTCTAAATCCGGCCCCACCAGCGACTGAAATACCCGCATCTCTTTCTTCACCAGCGCGCTTTTCTGCTTATGCGGGAACATCGGGTCGAGGTAGACCACCTGCGGACGCGGGGTGATGTCCGTCAGCGCCGTCAGGCTTGACGCGTGGATAAGCTGCAAACGCTCCTGCAGCCACGGGCCGATTTCCGGGTCCGCATAGCCTCGCGTCAGCCCGTCGTCGAGCAGCGCGGCGACAACCGGATTACGCTCCAGCATCCGCACATGACAGCCGACAGACGCCAGCACAAACGCATCGCGCCCCAGCCCCGCGGTGGCATCCACCACGTCCGGCAGATAGCTCCCCTTAATGCCGACCGCTTTGGCCACCGCTTCGCCGCGACCGCCGCCGAACTTACGCCGGTGCGCCATCGCGCCGCCAACGAAGTCGACAAAAATCCCGCCGAGCTTCGGTTCATCGCGCTTGCGTAATTCGAGATGTGCTGACGTCATTACCAGCGCCATCAGGTTCTCTTCATCGTGCTCCAGCCCCCAGCGGGCCGCCAGAACAGATAAGGCGCCGTCTCCGGCGCCCGTTTCATCCACTAAGCAGATCTTCACGTAACAATCAGCCTTTGATCCCGTAATGCTCAAGCATCGCATCCAGCTGCGGCTCGCGGCCACGGAAGCGTTTGAACAGCACCATTGGCTCTTCAGAACCGCCGCGGGTCAGGATGTTGTCAAGGAACGACTGGCCGGTTTCGCGGTTGAAGATCCCCTCTTCCTCGAAGCGAGAGAAGGCATCCGCCGCCAGCACGTCGGCCCACAGGTAGCTGTAGTAGCCCGCCGCGTAGCCGCCCGCGAAGATGTGGCTGAACGCGTGCGGGAATCGGCCCCAGGTTGGCCCTGGAATAACGGCAACCTGCTTTTTAATCTCGGCCAGCGTTTCGAGGATTTTCGCCCCCTGCTCCGGGCTGAACTCGGCGTGCAGGCGGAAATCGAACAGGCCGAACTCCAGCTGACGCAGGATAAACATCGCCGCCTGGTAGTTTTTCGCCGCCAGCATTTTATCCAGCAACTCTTTAGGCAGCGGTTCGCCGGTCTCATAGTGGCCGGAGATAAACGCCAGCGCGTCCGGCTCCCAGCACCAGTTTTCCATAAACTGGCTTGGCAGCTCGACCGCATCCCATGGCACCCCGCTGATACCGGCGACGCCGGCGGTTTCGATGCGGGTCAGCATGTGGTGCAGGCCGTGACCGAACTCGTGGAACAGGGTGATCACTTCGTCATGGGTGAACAGCGCAGGCTTGCCGCTTACCGGACGGTTGAAGTTACAGGTCAGATAGGCGACCGGTTTTTGCAGGGAACCGTCTGCTTTACGCATCTGGCCCACGCAGTCGTCCATCCACGCCCCGCCGCGCTTGTTCTCACGCGCGTAGAGATCGAGGTAGAAGCTGCCGCGCAGTTCGTTTTTCTCGTCATACAGTTCGAAGAAGCGCACGTCCGGATGCCAGACGTCAATATCAGTACGCTCTTTAGCGGTAATGCCGTAAATGCGTTTCACCACTTCAAACAGGCCGTTGACGGCTTTGTTTTCCGGGAAGTACGGGCGCAGCTGCTCGTCGCTGATGCTGTAGAGGTGCTGCTTCTGTTTTTCGCTGTAGTACGCGATATCCCACGGCTGCAGCTCGTCCACGCCAAACTCCGCTTTCGCGAAGGCGCGCAGCTGGGCCAGCTCTTTTTCACCCTGCGGACGGGCGCGTTTCGCCAGATCGGTCAGGAAGTCGAGCACCTGCTGCGGGTTTTCGGCCATTTTGGTAGCGAGGGATTTATCCGCGTAGCTGTCGAAGCCCAGCAGCTGGGCCAGCTCGTGACGCAGGGCGAGGATTTCTGCCATCACCGGACTGTTGTCCCATTTACCCGCGTTTGGCCCCTGATCGGAGGCACGGGTACTGTAGGCGCGGTACATCTCTTCACGCAAGGCCTGGTTGTCGCAGTAGGTCATCACCGGCAGATAGCTCGGGATATCCAGCGTTAACAGGAAGCCTTCCTGCTCTTTCGCTTCGGCCTGGGCTTTAGCCGCCGCCAGGGCGCTTTCCGGCATACCCGCCAGCTCTGCTTCGTCGGTAATCAGCTTCGTCCAGCCCATGGTGGCGTCAAGGACGTTGTTGCTGTACTGGTTACCCAGTTCGGACAGGCGCGCAGCGATTTCACCGTAGCGAACCTGCTTCTCTTTTGGCAGACCGATACCGGACAGTTCGAAATCACGCAGGGCGTTATCAACCGATTTTTTCTGCGCCGTATTCAGTTCGGCATAATGGTCGCCGTCGCGCAGGTCGCGGTAGGCTTTGTACAGCCCTTCGTGCTGGCCGACCCAGGTGCTGTACTCAGAGAGCAGCGGCAGGGTTTGCTCGTAAGCTTCACGCAGTTCCGGGCTGTTTTTCACCGAGTTCAGGTGGCTTACCGGAGAGAAGATACGCCCCAGCACGTCGTCCACTTCGGCCAGCGGCTGACACAGATTCTCCCAGGTGTACGGCGCGCCCTGCGCAACCACGCTTTCTACCGCCGCGCGGCAGTTGTCCAGCGACTGGGTAACGGCTGGAACCACATGCTCAGGGAGGATTTTAGAAAACGGTGGCAACGAAAAAGGCGTCAGTAATGGATTGGTCATAAACGCTGTCCTGTTGAAATAGGTGAATGAAGCGCGCATCCGGCGCTGTGCATATTGTTTTCAGTAATGGGGTTAAGTGTAGAGGATTTCAATAGCTGCGCTTACCGGGCCTGCGGGTAATCTGTGCCGTTCTGCTGTAAACTGTGGCAAATCGTCAATTCAGCGGAATACCATTACCCATGCTCAGTTATCGCCACAGCTTCCACGCTGGCAACCATGCCGACGTCCTCAAACACACCGTTCAGAGCCTGATCATTGAATCGCTTAAAGAGAAAGAGAAGCCGTTTCTCTATCTGGACACCCATGCGGGCGCGGGCCGTTATCAGCTGAGCGGCGAGCATGCCGAGCGTACCGGCGAATATCTGGAAGGGATCGCCCGCATCTGGCAGCAGGACGACCTGCCTGCCGAGCTGGAGCCGTACATTGGCGTGGTGAATCACTTCAACCGCAACGGCCAGCTGCGCTACTACCCTGGCTCACCGCTGATTGCCCGCCAGCTGCTGCGCGAGCAGGACAGCCTCCAGCTGACCGAACTGCACCCGAGCGACTTTCCGCTGCTGCGTTCGGAGTTTCAGAAAGATAACCGCGCCCGCGTCGACAAAGCCGACGGCTACCAGCAACTGAAAGCCAAGCTGCCGCCGGTTTCCCGTCGCGGCCTGGTGCTGATCGACCCACCGTACGAAATCAAAACCGACTATCAGGCGGTGGTGACCGGCATTCACGAAGGCTACAAACGTTTTGCGACCGGAACCTATGCCCTGTGGTACCCGGTGGTGCTGCGCGCTCAGATCAAGCGCATGATCAAAGACCTTGAGGCGACCGGCATTCGTAAAATCCTGCAGATTGAGCTGGCGGTACGCCCGGACAGCGACCAGCGCGGCATGACCGCTTCCGGCATGATCGTCATTAACCCGCCGTGGAAGCTCGAAGCGCAGATGAACAACGTGCTGCCGTGGCTGCACAAAACGCTGGTGCCAGCCGGAACGGGCCACGCCACCGTCAGCTGGATCGTGCCGGAGTAATTGCAGCCATCGGTGGAAACTATTGATTTCAGGTATACAATCGCGGCAATTCACGATTAAGGACAAAAGCTATGACTAAGCATTATGACTACATCGCAATCGGCGGCGGCAGCGGCGGCATCGCCTCCATCAACCGCGCGGCCATGTACGGCCAGAAATGTGCACTGATTGAAGCCAAAGCGCTGGGCGGCACCTGCGTGAACGTGGGTTGTGTACCGAAAAAGGTGATGTGGCACGCGGCGCAAATCCGTGAAGCGATCCATATGTACGGTCCGGACTACGGCTTTGACACCACCATCAACAATTTCGACTGGGACAAGCTGATCGCAAGCCGTACCGCCTACATCGACCGCATTCACACCTCGTACGACAACGTGCTGGGCAAAAATAACGTCGACGTGATTCACGGCTTCGCCCGCTTTGTGGACGCGAAAACGATCGAAGTGAACGGCGAGACGATCACCGCCGATCATATCCTGATCGCCACCGGCGGCCGTCCGAGCCACCCGAATATTCCGGGCGCGGAATACGGTATCGACTCCGACGGCTTCTTCGAGCTGCCTGCCTTGCCTGAGCGCGTTGCCGTGGTGGGCGCGGGCTACATCGCGGTTGAGCTGGCTGGCGTGATTAACGGCCTGGGTGCAGAAGCGCACCTGTTCGTGCGTAAACACGCACCGCTGCGCAGCTTTGACCCGCTGATCGTCGATACGCTGGTTGAAGTGATGAACACCGAAGGCCCAACCCTGCACACCAACGCCGTGCCAAAAGCGGTCGTTAAAAACACGGACGGCAGCCTGACCCTTGAGCTGGAAGATGGCCGCAGCCAGACCGTTGATTGCCTGATCTGGGCGATTGGCCGTGAACCGGCGAACGACAGCTTTAACCTGGCGGTGACCGGCGTGAAAACCGACGAAAAAGGCTACATCGTCGTCGATAAGTTCCAGAATACCAGCGTACCGGGCATTTACGCCGTCGGAGATAACACCGGTGCGGTTGAGCTGACGCCGGTGGCCGTTGCGGCAGGCCGTCGTCTCTCCGAGCGTCTGTTCAACAACAAGCCGGACGAGCATCTGGACTACAGCAACATCCCGACCGTGGTCTTTAGTCACCCGCCAATCGGCACCGTCGGCTTAACCGAGCCGCAGGCCCGTGAGCAGTACGGCGACGACCAGGTGAAAGTGTATAAATCCGCATTCACCGCGATGTATACCGCCGTCACCTCTCACCGTCAGCCGTGCCGCATGAAGCTGGTCTGCGTGGGCCCGGAAGAGAAGATTGTCGGTATCCACGGCATCGGCTTCGGCATGGATGAGATCCTGCAGGGCTTTGCGGTGGCGCTGAAGATGGGTGCGACCAAGAAAGACTTCGACAACACCGTGGCAATCCACCCGACGGCGGCGGAAGAGTTTGTCACCATGCGATAATGCAGAAGCCCCTCTCCGGAGGGGCTTTTTTTATTCACATACATAAATCGTTGCAAAACGAATGCTCCGAAAAGAGTGATCTACCGCACATATCCCTCCACATCTACCGAAGCGAATGTCTACGCTTATAGGACGCCCGGAGAAACCTGTCTTCAGAACACACAACCGGAGGTCCCTATCACCATGTTCAACCAGAAACTACAGGCTACCGAGAACATCGAATTCGAGATTGCAGAAGAGCTGCGCTACGAGACCGATCCCTGCGAGTTAAAACTGGATGAGATGATTGAGGCGGAGCCGGAACCCGAAATGATCGAGGGGCTACCCGCCTCCGATGCCCTGACGCCCGCCGATCGCTACCTTGAACTGTTCGAGCACGTCCAGTCGACGCGGCTGTTTGCGGACAGCAAAACCTTCCCCGACTGCGCGCCGAAGATGGATCCGCTGGATATTCTGATCCGCTACCGTAAGGTCAGACGGCACCGGGATTTCGACCTGCGCCAGTTCGTTGAGAACCACTTCTGGCTGCCTGAAACCTACAGCACGGAATATGTCTCCGACCCCGGACTGTCGCTGAAAGAGCACATTGATAGCCTGTGGCCCGTCCTGACGCGCGAACCGCAGGACCATATTCCCTGGTCGTCCCTGCTGGCGCTGCCGCAGGCCTATATCGTGCCCGGCGGGCGATTCAGCGAGACCTACTACTGGGATTCGTACTTCTCCATGCTGGGGCTGGCGGAAAGTGGCCGTAACGATCTGCTGAAGTGCATGGCGGATAACTTCGCGTGGCTGATCGAACGCTACGGCCATATCCCTAACGGCAACCGCACCTATTATCTCAGCCGCTCGCAGCCGCCGGTCTTTGCCCTGATGGTGGAGCTGTTTGAAGAGGACGGCGTGCGCGGCGCGAAGCGTTACCTCGACCATCTCAAAATGGAGCATGCCTTCTGGATGGACGGCGCGGAGTCGCTCCTGCTTAATCAGGCCTACCGCAGCGCGGTGCGCATGCCGGACGGTTCATTGCTGAACCGCTACTGGGACGACCGTGACACCCCGCGCGACGAATCGTGGATTGAGGACGTGGAAACCGCCCGCCACTCGGGTCGTCCGCCGAATGAGGTCTATCGCGATCTGCGTGCGGGTGCAGCGTCTGGCTGGGATTACTCCTCCCGCTGGCTTCGCGATCCGGCACGGCTCGCCAGCATCCGCACGACGCAGTTTATCCCCATCGATTTGAACGCCTTCCTGTTTAAGCTGGAGAGCGCGATTGCCAATATCTCGGCGTCGAAAGGGGATAAAGAGACGGCCGAGCTGTTCCGCCAGAAGGCCACCGATCGCCGCGCGGCGGTGAACCGCTATCTGTGGGACGAGGAGAGTGGCTGTTACCGCGATTACGACTGGCGACGCGAGCAGATGGCGCTGTTTTCTGCCGCCAGCATTGTGCCGCTGTATGTTGGAATGGCGACGCACGAGCAGGCAGAACGTTTATCTGACGCGGTAAAAGCGCGTCTGCTGACGCCGGGTGGGATTCTGGCAACCGAATACGAAACCGGCGAGCAGTGGGATAAACCCAACGGCTGGGCGCCGCTGCAGTGGATGGCGATCCAGGGGTTCAAGCAGTACGGCAACGACTCGCTGGGGGATGAAATCGCCTGGAGCTGGCTGCATACGGTGAACCACTTCTACAAGACGCACCACAAGCTGATTGAGAAGTACCACATCGCCAGCAGTACGCCGCGCGAAGGGGGCGGCGGGGAGTATCCGCTACAGGATGGCTTCGGCTGGACGAACGGCGTGGTGCGACGGTTGATTGGGTTGTATGGGGAGCCTTGAGAGGGGTGCGTTCTGGCCCTCTCCCCCTCTGGGGAGAGGGGGAAAACGTTAGCGAATCACCTCATAAATGGCGGTCTGAATAGACTGCCATTTTTTTGTGGTGGCATCCGGCTGTGACTGCGCGCGTCGCGTTGCCATCTCAAGATCGTGCTTCTGGCGCTTCACCACGGCCGGCACGGTGCAGAACGCTTTCAGATACTCTTTACGTATTGACGTCAGGGACTCGCCGTTTGACATGGCGTGGCTGAGCGTATTGATGAAACGACGACACGGCTTCTCTTCTGCCATGTTCTGCCGATAGCGCAGCATAAGCTCCAGAACGTCGTCATAGCCTGCCGACATCGCCTCTTCGGTCCATGACAGCTTCCAGTCCATCCCACCCTGCAAAAAGAGCAGCGCCACGCGGGTATCGTTGCGGTTAATCGCCGAACGGAAATTACTCTCGTCCCAGGTCACTCCCATGCGCGTCAGCGTCTCGCGCGAGGAAGGGGTTTCGCGCATCTCCTGCGGCGGAGCCGCCGCTTGCGCCGTATTTTCGGCCGCAGGCTGCGGTTTGCTGCTGGTCACCAGCCAGAAGCCGCCTACCACGATGGCAATCACCATCACGCCGACCGCTCCCCATAGCGCACCGGAGATAAGCTGCTCACGCTGTTCGGGCGTGCGCGGGGCGCGCTGGGTCGGCTTTTCAATCGTGTCGCGGACTTCAAACAGATCCCCACCGGTAACCCGATCCATTTTTTGCGCCCTTTCCCAGAACGCGTGCAGCTCGCTGGCATCCACCGCCATGAATCCGGCCGGGTTGACGCGCGTTCTCCCCTCCTCAAACGCGCGTTGAACCGGACGGGAGATCTGCATGTAGTAGTTATCCAGCAGCTGAATTTGCGCCGAACTTAACGTTTTCTGCACCGTAATGCTGTTGCGAATTTGTCGAATGTCGTCGAGGAAGGTTTGCAGCGTTTTGCGCGGCTCCACCAGGAGCGTCAGCATGGACGGGTCGTTAAACAGCGAGGCGTAATAGCGGCTGAACTCTTTTTTATCCACCAGCATTTGCGCCAGTTCACTGAACATCATGCCGCTCAGGACATCGTTGATTTCGCCATGCTTCAGCCAGCGCCGTACGCGGTCAGCGTTAAATAAGGTTTTAAGATGATTATTGAGCCGCACCTGATCGGGCCAGGCCTGCTGAATGAGGCCTTTAATCATTAACTCAATTGCGCGTACCTGCTTGTGCGCCTGCTGTTGCTGGAGTTCGCTTCCCGGGGCCAGCTCGGTGCTGTAGGTCAGAAGCGGTTGCTGCAGACGAAGATGTTCCAGCGTAGTCACAAACCGCATCGCCGCAATAAGCTGGTTTTCACTGACATCCTGCCCGCTTTCGTACTGCGGGACGCGCTGCTGCAGCAGGCGCAGCTGCAGCGTAAATTCCGACATCTCGGCATCATTCAGGTTAAGCTTCTTCGCAACCGTAGCCCATCCCCCGAGGCCTAAACGCGCGCTGTCCAGCTGTTCCAGAAACCAGCGTGGATCTTTCCCCTCAGAAACATGTACATTCAGAAGAAGCAAGATTTCCACCGACGCCTGGCGAATGACCGCCAGACAGTGTTCAAACTGTTCGCGGATATGATGTGATGTGCTGAGAGTCATTGTTTTCCTTAAGCGACAGCGAAGACATCCGGAATGGGCATTAACGGCCGTTTTTCTTTTTATTTATACGCGCTTAACCATACCTGACTTTCTGTTGAAATAAAGTGACAACCCTAAAATCATTTAAAATGCTTCAGGAGAATCTTAATGCCAGTTTTAATGACCTCACGCCTGAACTGCTCGCCCCTGCAGGAACAAGACTGGCCCTTTTTTCTGGCGTTGCAGCAACACCCCGAAGTCATGCGCTTTGTGGCGGAGAACCGCCCCGTCGCAGCGATCCGGGAGGCGTTTGATTCGCGCCTGACGCCCTGGACGCCAGGCAGCGCGCACTGGCTGTGCCTCGTCGTACGTGATGCCCTCTCACAGGCCCCGCTGGGCGTTACCGGGTATATTCATCGGGAAGAAGATTGCGCCGAAGTGGGCTTTCTTTTTGCCCCCGAGGCGCAGGGCAAAGGTTACGGCTTCGAATCCCTGCAGGCGCTTTGTGATTACGCCTTTCATCAGGGCGGTATTCGTCGGCTCACCGCCACCGTCACCGCGGGAAACGTCGCCTCCAGGCGCCTGCTGGAAAAAGCTCGCTTCCAGCTGGAAGGCGAGCTACGTGAAAGCTATTACCTTTCCGGTCGCTGGCAAAATGACTGGTTATTTGGGTTATTACGGCAGGAATACCTGAACAATAATTCCTGATCAATAGCCATTTGGCGGATATTGCTCGTACCACGATTCCTCTACAGTATCGCCATTAAGAGGAAACGAATATGAACGGTCATGCGCTAAATATATCTTCTGCCGCCATAGAATTAATAAAGAAACATCAAGGGCTTTCACTGGAGAAATATCGTGATGAAAAGGGTGTATGGGTTATCGGCTATGGGCATGTGATCCGCGAACGGGAAAATTTTCACGGCCTTATCACGCCTCTTCAGGCGGAATATTTACTCCATGAAGATATTCAGCTGTGTGAAACGCTGCTGCGGGAAAAGTGTATACATCCATTAACCCAGCAGCAGCATGACGCGCTGGTACTGATGATACTGAGTTTCGGCGTGACGTCTTCACTCCCGAAAGCGCTGCTTCAGGCCGTCGCCCGGGTGTAATACATGGCTGCCTGGGTTCGGTTTTTTACCTCCAGCCTGCGAAAAAGCGCTTCCAGATGCGCTTTTACCGTGGCCGCACTGATGTTGAGATTGCGACCAATTTCTTTGTTTGATTCGCCCGCCGCCAGCAGCTTCAGCACCTCACGCTGACGCTCGCTTAAGGAAAGTAACGCCTGCGCTGACGATTGCTGGCTGACCCACTCAGCGGGAAAGCAGACCATCCCTCTGGACACGGAATCCAGCACGGCGGCAAACCGCTCAGGGTTGGCGTTACGGGGGATAATAGCCATCACGTTTCGCTGCATGAGTTGTTCAACCCATCGGGTCTCTTTTTTTGCCAGAACCATCATCACCCGTACCAACGGGAAGCGATGCATGATTTCATCCAGGAAAGAACTCCCCTCATCCTGAATTAAATTGCCGTCAATCATGACGATAGCAGACGGTGACGCGGATATTTGCGTCCATAAATCGTCTGCCTGACAAGCCCCCGTTATATTTATTTCAGGAATTAATTTCTGCAAACCGTGTATCGCTCCATGAATAAATATCGACTGCCTGTCAAACATGATTACTCGCATCGTATTTCTCCCTCTGAGAATAGCGAAGGGGGATTCTACATAGGCGCTATTTAAGAAAAAACTCAATGAATGGAGAGGTTACAAATCCGCCAGTGGTTTTTATATTTACCCGCATTTTGACACATCCATATTAAGGATTTCCTTAAGGGGTTCCTTCCCCTTAACATCAGACATCACAGGAACATACCGCCTGACACTTCAATACGTTGCGCGTTCATCCAGCCAAGCTTATCGCTAAGTAGCGCCGCAATGGCATCCCCGATATCGTCCGGCAAACCTACCCGCCCCAGCGCCGTCTGCGACGCCAGCATCTGGTTAAGCTGCGCGTTGTCGCGCACGCGCCCACCGCCAAAGTCGGTTTCGATCGCGCCTGGTGCGATAATATTGACGGAGATACCGCGCGCTCCAAGCTCCTTCGCCTGATAGCGGGTGAGCACTTCCATCGCCCCTTTCATGGCCGCGTAGGTTCCTGAACCTGGCTGGGTGAAGCGGGCCAGTCCGCTGGAGACATTGAGGATCCGCCCCCCGTCGTTAAGCAGAGGCAGCAGGCGCTGCGTCAGGAAGAAAGGCCCTTTGAAGTGAATGTTCAGCGCCTCATCAAACTGGGCTTCCGTCGTTTCGGTATAGGGTGCGTATAAACCCGTTCCGGCATTGTTCAATAAATAATCAAATGTTTCGCGCTGCCAGACGCTCTTCAGGATCTCCTGAAGCTGTTGAGCAAAATTTTCGAAACTTGCGATATCCCCGACGTTGAGCTTTAATGCCGCCGCCTTGACGCCTTTTTCCTGAATTTCGCGCACAACTTCCAGCGCTTCCTGCTGGCTACGATTGTAGGTCAGGATAATTCCCGTGCCGTCAGCAGCCAGCTTTAACGCAGCGTTTTTACCTAAGCCGCGGCTACCACCCGTCACTAATGCGATACGTTCAGTCATCATAAACCTCGTTTTGGCTGTTATGGAGATTGAGAAAGAGCTTATTAGGTGATAGAAGATCAATAAAGATGGGTAATAACGCTTCACTGTTTCAGTGCAAACAACAATGAGCTTCATCTATGGATAAAATTCACGCAATGCAGCTGTTTGTTCGCGTCGCGGAACTGGAGAGTTTTTCCCGCGCGGCAGAGACATTAACGCTGCCGAAAGGCAGCGTTTCCCGGCAAATTCAGGCACTGGAAAACCGGCTTGGCACCCAGCTACTGCACCGTACCACGCGCCGCGTCAGCCTGACGCAGGACGGCATGGTCTATTACGAACGGGCAAAAGATCTGCTGGCGAACCTGGATGAGCTGGACGGTATGTTTCAGCACGATCCCTCCAGCATCAGCGGAAGGCTGCGCGTGGATATGCCCGTTGGCGTTGCTCGAAATGTCGTCATCCCCAAACTGCCTGCGTTTTTACAGCAGTATCCGGGTATCGAACTGGAGCTCAGCAGCAGCGATCGTCTGGTGGATGTGGTCCGGGAAGGGTTTGATTGCGTCGTCCGCGTGGGTTCCCTGAAGGACTCAGGGCTGATAGCCCGTCCGCTGGGCAAGCTGTCGGTGATCAACTGCGCCAGCCCGGATTATCTGGCGCGTTTTGGCTACCCTGACACGCTGGACGATTTAGGCTCGCACGCCGTGATTCATTATGCCGCGATGCTGGGAAGCCGCCCTCAGGGCTTTGAATTTTATAACGGTAGCACGACGCAGTGGATAAAAACGGGCGGGGTGCTAACCGTCAACAGCACGGAAACTTACCAGGCCGCCTGCCTTGCCGGGCTGGGGATCATTCAGGCCCCGCGCGTTGGGGTGCGCGACCTGCTGCGCGCAAAGAAACTGATTGAGATCCTCCCGCAGTATCGCGCGGAAGCGATGCCTGTCTCCCTGATTTACCCCCACCGGCGCAACCTCTCTCGCCGGGTTCATCTGTTTATGGAGTGGCTAACCGAACTCACAAAAGCTTACGTGGACTAGTCGCAAGCTATAATTCAATAACATCCAGCCAAACGAAAAGGAAAAGACGCGTGACGCCGGAAAATAACCCGCAACGACCCACCCAACATTTAGATTATGAACCCATCAAGAAGATGGAAACCGAGCCGGAAGAGGCTAAAGCCCCTGGTACCGCCAGCAAGGCGCTGGGCACCGTCACCAGCCTGGCGGAGAGAATTCAGCAGTTTCCCATGGTTGCGCATCTTATACGTGCGACCGAGCGCTTTAATGACCGCATGGGGAACCAGTTCGGTGCCGCGATCACCTATTTTTCGTTCCTGTCGATGATCCCTATCCTGATGGTGTCGTTTGCTGCGGCCGGTTTTGTACTCGCGTCACATCCAACGCTGCTGCAGGATATTTTCAATAAGATCCTGAATAACGTCAGTGACCCAACCCTCGCCACCACGCTGAAAAGCACGATTAACACCGCCGTTCAGCAGCGCACCACCGTCGGGATCGTCGGTTTGCTCATCGCCCTTTACTCCGGCGTTAACTGGATGGGCAACCTCCGCGAAGCTATTCGCGCCCAGTCGCGCGAGGTGTGGGAGCGTAAACCGCAGGATCAGGAGAAAATTTGGGTTAAATATTTCCGCGACTTTATTTCGCTGATTGGCCTGCTTATCGCGCTCGTCGTCACGCTCTCCATTACCTCCGTGGCGGGCTCCGCGCAGCAGATGATTATTTCTGCGCTCTATCTTGATTACATCGAATGGCTGAAGCCCGCCTGGCGCGGCATCGGACTGGCGATTTCTATCTTCGCCAACTACCTGCTGTTCTTCTGGATTTTCTGGCGCTTGCCTCGGCATCGTCCGCGTAAGAAGGCGCTGCTCCGCGGCACATTGATTGCGGCGATCGGCTTTGAAGTGATTAAGATCGTGATGACTTACACCCTGCCGTCGCTGGTGAAATCCCCGTCCGGCGCGGCATTTGGCTCGGTGCTGGGGCTGATGGCGTTCTTCTACTTCTTCGCGCGTTTAACCCTGTTCTGCGCGGCGTGGATTGCCACCGCCGAGTACAAAGGCGACACGCGAATGCCCGGAAAAACACACCGTTAATTCCGCTCTCGGGCTGATATTTCAGCCCGACTCATCATTTCAGCATATAAATCCAGTCCGTAACTTTTATTTAACCGAAAACCAGTTTTATCCACCAATATTTAAAAAACGTGAAGCATTTCATGGAAGCATTTTGGCTGGCCTGAAAATTATCCGCTTTTTGTTGATTTTATAATCAGGAAGCTATTTTGTTACAGATTGAAATGTCGCTTTTGCTGTGCGTAATATGGCCTTTCGTTCGACAAAAAATAAGAAAATATTATGCAATCAACAGCCACAACACTCGACTCTGGTGCGGAAAACGTCCCGGTAAACTCGCGCAATAAAGTTGTCGTCGCATCGCTGATTGGCACCGCCATTGAGTTCTTCGACTTTTACATTTACGCCACCGCAGCGGTCATCGTTTTCCCGCATATTTTCTTCCCGCAGGGAGACCCGACGGCGGCGACGCTACAGTCCCTGGCGACCTTTGCTATAGCATTTGTGGCGCGTCCGATTGGCTCCGCGCTGTTTGGACACTTCGGCGATCGTATTGGGCGCAAGGTCACCCTGGTGGCCTCGCTGCTGACGATGGGCATCTCCACCGTGGCGATCGGCCTGCTGCCGACCTACGAAACCATCGGCATTCTGGCGCCGGTCCTGCTGGCGCTGGCGCGTTTTGGTCAGGGTCTGGGGCTGGGCGGTGAATGGGGTGGCGCGGCGCTGCTGGCGACCGAGAACGCCCCGCCGCGTAAACGCGCGCTGTACGGTTCATTCCCGCAGCTTGGCGCGCCGATTGGCTTCTTCTTTGCCAACGGGACCTTCCTGCTGCTCTCCTGGCTGCTGACGGATGAACAGTTCATGAGCTGGGGCTGGCGTATCCCGTTTGTCTTCTCGGCCGTGCTGGTGCTGATTGGCCTGTATGTGCGTGTTTCCCTGCATGAGACGCCGGTGTTCGCAAAAGTAGCCGCGGCGAAAAAACAGGTAAAAGTGCCGCTGGGCACCCTGCTGACCAAACACGTGCGCGTGACCGTGCTGGGCACGTTTATCATGCTGGCGACCTACACGCTGTTCTACATCATGACGGTGTACTCCATGACCTACAGTACCGCCGCCGCGCCGGTTGGGCTGGGCCTGCCGCGTAACGAAGTGCTGTGGATGCTGATGATGGCGGTGATTGGGTTTGGCGTGATGGTACCGATTGCCGGCCTGCTGGCGGATAAGTTTGGTCGTCGTGCGAGCATGATTACGATCACCACGCTGATCATTCTGTTTGCTCTGTTCGTCTTCCCGCCGCTGCTGAGTTCAGGTAGCCCGGCGCTGGTGATGGCGTACCTGCTGATTGGCCTGAGCCTGATGGGGCTGACCTTCGGCCCGATGGGCGCGCTGCTGCCGGAGCTGTTCCCGACGGAAGTGCGTTATACCGGCGCGTCGTTCTCCTATAACGTCTCGTCTATTCTGGGCGCGTCCGTGGCACCGTATATCGCCACCTGGCTGCAGGCAAATTATGGTCTGTTCTACGTGGGCGTTTATCTGGCGGCCATGGCGGCGCTGACGTTGATTGCGCTGCTGCTGACGCATGAGACTAAGCATCAGGCGCTGTAATTCATTGCGGCCTGATGCCCTCACCCCGGCCCTCTCCCACAGGGAGAGGGAGAAAGGCGTTACTTCTTCATCTGCGACAAAATCGTCCGGCATTGATTCGCCTCGCCTTCTGACGGCGAAATCAATGCCAGCAGCGCGGCGGCCGGGGTGACCAACGTCGCGAGGGCTGCGGCCACCGCGCCACGCGCAATCAGCGGCCCGGGCTTGACGCCCGCCTGCGGATTTTTGAAGGTCCCACGCACGTAAAGCGGCGAGCGCAGGGTAATAATACGAATCCCCTTACTTTCCGGATCGATGGTCAAATCCAGCTGCTCGGAGGCCATGCTGGCGGTACCGGTCACGTTAATCACCGCGTTTTCCGTGTCGAAGGCAAAAATCTGCGGACGCGCCACGCCGTTAACCAGATCCACATTCGCCGCCGCGCAGTTCACCCGCACCTCGTCATCGCCAAAGATTTGCCCGATGATAAAGTTACCGACGTTCAGCCCCAGGATCTCCATCAGGTTGCGGCTGACCAGACCGTCGTTCATTAGCAGTTTCAGGTTACCGTTGCCGCTGCCCAGCAGTGCCGCCACGGAATTCCCCACCCCGCGAATGTCCGCATCGCCGTTCATTTCACCGAGGGTTTTCTGCATCAGCTCCACGTTCGGCATCAGCTCTTTCAGCTTCAATCGACGCGCCTGGATCTCCGCCCGCCCCTGCATCGGCTTTTTATCGCCTTCCAGGTGAATGTTAGAGGAAATCGTCCCGCCCGCCATGCCAAACTTCAGCGGCTGCAGGCGCAGGTCGGCATTTTTCAGGATGATATGCGTCGAGAGATCGCTCAGCGGCAGCGTGCTGCCATGCTCAATCTTGCGTCCTTTGAAGCGCACATCTGCATCCATCACGTCCCACTTATCGGTTTCAAAGCGATCGTAAGGCAGCACTTTTCCCGCAGGCTGAACGTCCTTTTTGACCTCTTTTGACTTTGTCCCTTTACCCGAATCCACGCCTATCAGCGGGCCAAGATCGGCCAGACGCAGCTGGCGGGATTCGACATCCCCTTCCAGTTTTGGCCGTGGTTTTCCGGTGGTATAGGTCAGCGTGCCGTGAATATCGCTGTCGCCGATGCGGCCGTTGAAATCCCGGTAGTCAAAAACGGACGATTTTTCGGTATCAATTTTGGCAACCAAATGCCCGTCCGTTTCGAACGGCGGGGTATCCGGCAGCAGTACGCCGGTCAGTTCATACAGTTCGCCAAGCGAGTCACCGGCGAACTTGAGCTGCAGGTCGACGCCCCCCATATTCATCGGGTCGTTGACCGTCCCCACAAACGCCACGCGCGTATTCCCCGAGCGGAAATCCGCCTGCACCGGGAATGGCGTGCCTTCGCTCCGGAGCGCCAGCATGCCGCCGATTTTCCCTTTCCCGTTAAGCGGCTGACCGTTGTAGCGCCCTTTTGCCGTCAGGCCGAAGACATAATCACCCGCTTTGGCGCTATCGCCTTTCGCTTTATTGCCCGTGACTTCGCTAAACGGCAGCGGTTTACCCAGCGGATCGACCAGGATCTCCACGTCTGCCTTGCTGACCTTATCGTCGATGGCGATCCGCCCGCGATCGAAAAGAATATTGTCCAGACGGAATGACCACGAAGAAGGCTGGGCATTCGGATCTTTTTCGCCGTCGCTGGCAAGGTTAAACGTCCAGTTATTGTTTTTTTCAGAGAGGCGGATCAGGCGCGCATCGGGCTGCTGGAGCTTGATCCACGGCAGATAGACGGTTTTGGTCAGGAGCGCTAGCGGCGCCAGCGTGGCTTCCACGCGCGGCAGATGCACCATAGTCACTTCGGGGATATCCGGAGGGTTGCCAAGAATAATGTCGTCGGCGTGGACGTGCGGCCAGGGGATCCAGCTTCGCCAGCCGGTCTCCTCTTTCTGACGTTCCCATACCACACCCAGATCGCCACGAATGGCGAAGGGGCGGTTCAGCTCAGTTGAGACTTTCTGGTTGATGGTCGGCTTAAGGCGGTTCCAGTCAAACGTCGCGATAATGATGACGACGATCGCGATCAACAACAAGAAAATCCCTGTAATCCAGGAAATGACCCTGGTTGTTTTTGTCATTGTTATCCCCTTTCCTGATGACCTGTCCTGTAAAACTATAGTCCAGACAAAGGGAAACGGGGCTATCAGAGGGTCGTTCTGGCGCTTTCGAGGAGATCCATTGGCACGGGGCGAGAGAGGAAATAGCCTTGCGCCGCCGCTGCGGGAGAGTTTTGCACATCACGCCACTCTTCCAGCGTTTCCACGCCTTCAACGATCACCCCCTGGCAATAGCGATTCATCAACTGCAATAACAGCGTAAACAGATTCCGCCCTTCTGGGGTCTGGCGTAGCATGATGAACAGATCGCGCGCCACCTTGATGTAGTCATAGCGCACTTCGCTGAGGGCCGAGAAGTTCGCCATACCGGTGCCAAAGTCATCCAGCCACAGCGGGCCAAATTCACACATTGACGCAAACGAGGAATCCTGCGGCAGGCGCACGTGCTCCACCAGCTCAAAGCGCAGCCACGGCAGGGTGGCGATCAGCTCCTGCAGCTTCGCGTTCTGACGCAGCGCCAGCAGAGTTGGGCCATCCACGTTCACCGAGGCGAGGATCGTATGCTGCTCGAAAAAGGCCTGTTTCGTCGCCAGCATACGGAGCTGCTCTTCCAGCACGTCCAGACGCTGGCGAACGGCAACTTCGGCAAAATAGCGATCCGGCGCGATGCGCTGAGTAGGGTTTGAGGGATGCGTAACGACGGTCAAAATCTCAATTGCCATCAGCCGACCGTCCGTTCGATAGATCGGCTGCCAGGTGTACGCGCGCTCACATTGCAGCCAGTAGCGATGCTCCTGCAAGTTCTCAATACTTGCCTCAGGCGTAGTGCTCAGCCGCTGGATAACCTGCTCTGACTTCATTTCAGATGTCCTGTTGTTGGGATAGCCTTTCTGGACTCGTCACAGGATTATCGGCGCGATAATTGAGAACTTTATGTTCAATTCACCGTGAAAATGAAATTAAGATGACAGAAATTTGCCGGAACACGCGCTGGCTCAAATAAAATAATGGAACACCGTTTTAATATAGTTGACCATCTAATTCACTCGGCGCACACTGCTGAAAATTCTTCTGTTCAGGTTCACGACTATGTCCAAAAAAATTGCCGTGATTGGCGAATGCATGATTGAGCTGTCACAAAAAGGCGCGGAAGTCAGCCGCGGATTTGGTGGCGATACGTTAAACACCTCGGTTTACATTGCCCGTCAGGTTGCGCCTGAGGCACTCGCCGTGAACTACGTCACCGCCCTTGGTACGGACAGCTTCAGCCAGCAGATGCTGGAAGCCTGGCAAAGTGAACATGTTGACACCTCGCTTATACAGCGTATGGAAAACCGCCTGCCTGGACTGTACTACATCGAAACTGACAGCACCGGCGAACGCACGTTTTATTACTGGCGTAACGAAGCCGCGGCCAAATTCTGGCTGGAGAGCGACGCAGCTGCGGCCATCTGCGAAGAGCTGGCGACGTTTGACTATCTCTATCTGAGCGGCATTAGCCTGGCGATTTTAAGCCCGACCAGCCGCGAAAAGCTGCTCTCGCTGCTGCGCGAATGCCGCGCCAACGGCGGGAAGGTGATTTTTGATAACAACTACCGCCCGCGCCTGTGGGCCAGCCGCGAAGAGACGCAGCAGGTTTATCAGCAGATGCTGCAGTGCACGGATATCGCCTTCCTGACGCTCGATGATGAAGACGCCCTGTGGGGTGAGAAGCCGGTAGAGGACGTGATTGCCCGCACGCACGCAGCAGGCGTGAGCGAAGTGGTGATTAAGCGCGGCGCGGAGTCGTGCCTGGTCGCGATTGCGGGTGAAGCGGTGGTTGAGGTCCCTGCGGTGAGGCTGGCCAAAGAGAAAGTGATTGATACCACTGCGGCGGGAGATTCCTTCAGCGCGGGCTACCTGGCGGTACGCCTGACGGGGGGAACGCCGGAAGCGGCGGCACAGCGTGGGCACCTGACGGCCAGCACCGTGATTCAGTATCGCGGGGCGATTATTCCGCGCGAGGCGATGCCTGTTTAGTTTCCCCTAACCCTCTCCCCAAACGGGAGAGGGTCAGCGTGAGGGGGTTACTGCCCCTGCGGAATATCCGACGCGTCCTGGTGTAGATCATCAGCCGTTGCAGCCTGCGCCGGCTGCGACGCGGTGGCCATAATGGAATCCCAGGTCTTCTGAAGCTCCTTCATGTCATATTCCGGCTCGCCTTTCGGCTGCAGAAGGATCAACGCCATATCCTGCGACAGCTGCTGACGTAAATCCTGATTCAGCATATTCACAGTCAGACCGTTCAGGAAGTCCTGACGCAGCTTCTGGTACTGCTCAGGCGCAATGTCGACAACCTGATTCTGCAGGGAGCGAATCCGCTGGCTGATCAGAATGTCGGTATCGGCGCGAGCGTAGGTGGCAAACAGCTTCTGCAGCTCCAGTTTTTTCTGGGCCAGCAGCGCGTTGAACTCCTCTTCAGAGAGCCCCTCTTTACGCACTTTTGCCAACTCTTTCGCCACCACACCCAGGTTCGCATTCAGTTTATCGCCCGGTGATTCAACGTTAATGGCACATTGCGCACGCTGGAACAGCACGCGGCAGTCAAAGCCAAGGCCAATGTTCTTCACGTTGTTTTTGCTGAGCGTCTGTTGAACGTGCCAGAACAACGCTTCACGCGCCAGATCGGCACGCCAGTAGCGCAGCAGCGCCGCAGACTCGCGAATAGGCTGCCAGGCGTTATCCCACATCACGGAGAGCCTGTCCTGGCGCACGGTATCCGTCATAATGCTGACAGGCTCGGCGCGCAGCGGAGAGAGCGTCGGGACAGGGGCTGGCGTTTCGCGTTTGCCCTTCAGATCGCCAAACGCTTTGTTGATCTGCTCAACCACCGCGCGGCTATCCACATTGCCGACGACGATCAGCGTCATCGCGTCCGGGGTGTACCATTTCTGGTAGAACGATTTTACCTGTTCGACGTCCACCGGCTGCTTCAGCGGCTCTGCCGGATCGTGCCCCAGCAACGTTGAGCCTTTCAGACGGTAACGCCACCAGCCCTCTTTGGTATCCGCAGGCCAGGTCGCCACCATGTCGCCGTTGCTCAACGCATAGTTCACGGTGTCCGGCGTAATCGCCAGGTTGCCAGAGGCATCGGAGAGATAGGTAAGGGCTTCTTTAAGCAGGTCGTTACGGTTATTTGGCAGGCTCAGGTTAAACATGGTGTAGTCATAGGAGACCACAGCCGGAGGAAGGGGACGTTTCGGATCGATGGCCTGTTGCCACAGCGAACGCACCTGTACTGCCTGCAAGCTGCCGCTCTGCGTGAGCGCCAGACGGGGAATAAAATGGCTAAAACCGGTTTGCTGAGTGCTTTCCGTAAGGGAGCCGGTATTTACGGACAGACGGATTTCAATACGATCGCTGGGACGCTGTGGAGTAGATAACACCTGCCACTGAAAACCGTTCGCTAACGTGCCTTGTTGCCAGGCCGGGTCTGGCTGGAGCGCATCTGCCTGCACATAACTGGCTGCTGCCATCATCAGCAAACCGCCGGTTAAGAGTCGAATTTTTGTGCCCTGCATGTGAACCCCTGATCAACATTCCTGGTTAAAAAGAGTGTCTCGCGACGCGCTGCACTCTAAAAGATGACGATGAAAACACGTCGATTAGACCGCGCGTTCGGCAAAACGTCACGGTCCGAAGTGAAATATACCCAAAAAAAATCTTGTCGAATTATGACAGGTATGAACAGTTATTATGCGCAGGAGCCCGCATCCCGACAAGGGAATGCGGGCAATTGTGACAAGATTAGGAGGTTAAACCAGGATTTTTGCTATCAGACGCGCGATTATTCAGCGTATCGTTGAGCTTCTTGTGATCCAGCTCTTTCACCCATTTCGCGACCACCACCGTGGCCACGCCGTTACCCACCAGGTTGGTAAGGGCACGCGCCTCAGACATAAAGCGGTCAATACCAAGAATCAGTGCCAGACCCGCCACCGGCAGATGCCCCACCGCAGAAATGGTGGCCGCCAGCACGATAAAGCCGCTGCCCGTCACGCCCGCAGCCCCTTTAGACGACAGCAAGAGCACCACCAGCAGGGTGATTTGATGGAAAATATCCATATGGCTGTTGGTCGCCTGGGCGATAAACACGGCCGCCATCGTCAGGTATATCGAGGTACCGTCAAGGTTGAAGGAGTACCCCGTCGGGATCACCAGGCCGACCACCGATTTACGGCACCCCAGCTTTTCCATCTTGTCGAGCATACGCGGCAGCGCCGATTCTGAAGAGGAGGTCCCCAGAACAATCAGCAGCTCTTCACGGATGTAGCGGATGAATTTGAAAATGCTGAAGCCTGTCGCACGGGCGATGGAGCCCAGCACCACCACCACGAAAAGAATACAGGTGATGTAGAAGCAGATGATCAGCTGACCCAGCTGCACCAGCGTGCCAACGCCATACTTGCCGATGGTGAAGGCCATCGCACCGAAGGCACCGATCGGCGCCAGGCGCATGATCATATTGATGATGCCAAAGATGACCTGCGAGAAGCTTTCAATCACGTTGAAGATAAGCTGGCCCTTGCTGCCCAGACGGTGCAGGGCGAAGCCAAACATCACGGCAAACAGCAGCACCTGCAGAATGTTTCCGCTGGCGAAGGCGCCGATGACGCTGCCAGGGATGACGTCCAGCAGGAAGGCGACCACGCCCTGATCCTTCGCCTGTTCGGCATAGACCGCAACCGCTTTGGCATCCAGCGTAGAGGGATCAACGTTCATACCCGCGCCAGGCTGTACCACGTTGACGATGACCAGACCAATAATCAGCGCAAGGGTACTGACCACTTCAAAGTAGAGAAGCGCCACTGCACCGGTACGGCCCACCGCCTTCATGCTTTCCATGCCAGCGATGCCCGTTACCACCGTACAGAAGATCACCGGGGCGATGACCATTTTAATGAGCTTAACGAACGCGTCGCCAAGCGGTTTCATTTGCGCGCCCAGCTCCGGGTAATAGTGACCCAGCAGAATACCGATGGCGATGGCTGTCAGGACCTGGAAATAAAGACTTTTGAAGAGTGAGGTTTTCATAGGGTGTCCTTGGGAAGAAAAACCACAGGCTTTGTAAGGTTATGGTTAACCTGCGGCTCTAAAATAACACCCGTATAACAGGACAGAAATAAACCCGATTCAAATTTGAAACACAAATGTTAAGAACTTTGAACTGGCTCGCACAAGCCAGCAACAAAATTACACTTTTGCGTTATGGTCAGCGCCAGAAAGGTATCGCTGCTCGAAGACATCCGGCGGCACTGCGGGGGCAAAAAGGTAGCCCTGGCCGCTCTCGACGCCCGCCTCTGCCAGCCAGACGCGTTGCGCTTCGGTTTCAATCCCCTCGGCAATAAGGTGCACCTTGAGGCTGCGCGCCATCTGGACGATGGCCTGCACCATGCTGCTGTCCTCCGGCAGCCCGTCGACAAACGATTTATCGATTTTGAGCACGTCCACCGGCAGGGCTTTCATGTGCTGAAGCTGGCGCAGCCCGGCGTACCCCATACCAAAATCGTCCAGCGCGATGCGAATGCCGGCATTGCGCAGCGGCTTCAGGATGGCCACCGCGTCGTTAGGATCGTCAATGCGCCGGCTCTCCGTCACTTCCAGCGTCAGCGTATCAGGCTTTATCCGGTAGCGGTGGATCAGCTCCAGCATCTCGGAGACCATCGTCGGATGCATAAGCTGCAGGGCAGACAAGTTGACCGACAGCGGCAGCGTTACGCCGCGCTCCTGCCAGGCGGCAAGCTGGCGGCAGGACTCCTCCAGTACCCAATAGCCAACGGTGACCATCAGGCCGCAGGATTCGATGCGCTCAATCAGCCCCTCCGGCAGCTCCCAGGAGCCATCCGGCTGCTGCAGGCGGAGCAGCGCCTCGGCGCTTTTCACTTCCCCCGTCTGTAGATTCACCTGCGGCTGTAGCCAGAGGGCGAACTGACGGTTATCCAGCGCGGTCAGGATATCGCTCTCTTCCGTCAGGCGCTGCTGCGCCTTTTCCATCTGCTCCGGGTCGAAGAACTGGATCTGATTTTTCCCTTTGCGCCGGGCGGTAAACGCCGCCGAGAACGCGCGGCGGTACAGCTGCTCCGCCGTTAAATCACCGTAGTACATGGCGATACCGATACTTGCGCTCGGACGAAGCTGGATGCCCTGCACGGGCAGCCGCTCATTTATGACAGTGAGTACTTGCTGACCTAATGTGATGGCGTGCCACGGCTCTTTCACGCCGTTGGCAATCACCACCAGGTCGTAACCGCTGACCTGGGTCAGCACCATGCGCGGGGCAAGGACAGACTTCACCTTTTCCACCAGCGTCAACAGCAGCATTTCACGCTGGCTCTCCTTGAGCACGCCCGCCGTGTCCTGCAGGGTTTCACAGGCAATCACCATCAGCGCCGTGGTTTGCTGCCGCGCAACGGTCTGCTCCAGCATTGCCATCAGAAACGCTTTATTAGGTAGCTCCGACACCGGGAAGCGCGTGGCGCTGTTGTTTAGCTCATCCTGATGACGCTGGATGCGCTGCTGGTTGAGGTTGTAGCTGCGCACCAGCATACCGATCTCATCGTCCTGGTGCAGACGCGGCAGCTCAAGCTGGTGCCCCAGTTGATCCTGCGGCGAAAGCCCGTTCAGCTCGCGGGCGATACGGCGCAGCGGGTGAACAATGAGGCGGTTTATACACCACGTCAGCGCTACGCTGATGATCAGGGTCATAAGTAAGCAAGTGGTCACTAACGTAACCACCCAACTCATGACGAATTTATACATCCTGTACGAGTCCGCCTGCAGAACCAGGTAGGCCAATGGCTGCGGATTGGCAGGACGTTCCAGCGAATAGAGAGGCAGAGAAATTTGCACCGGCAGCTCAAACAGGCGCATCACCATCATCGGGACGGGACGCTCCGGGATAAAACTCATCCGCAACGCCTGGAACTGGTTGGGTAAGACGACATCGGCGCGGCTAACGACCCCGGCAGGCTGAATGCGCTTTAAGATGGTTTCCGCTTCGGGAATGTCCCCTTTCAGGATTGAGGCGGAGAGCGGGCCGCGCACCGAGCGGGCGATACTTTCTAACTGCGAAGCCGTGTTATAGCGATTCTGCTGTACGGAATGAAACAGCAAAATTACGCAGAAGAGCAGTACAAACAGCATAGTGACGGCAGAGACCATCGCCATTTGTTTGATCGTTAAGGAACGGCTGACACGCAAAATGACTCTCCACAAAACTCGAAGCGCAGGGCGCGCCAGGGTGTAAACCTGGCGCGCCTGAGTATACCCGATTGCCGCGCTATTAAGAGAGACTTACAAATGGATTAAGGAAAATCCGATTACCAGTCCGCATAAGGAATAAGCGGCTGCGGCGGTAAGTCCATATCGCCCTGCCAGCCTGCAGCAGAGTAGCGCACATAAATTAGCGCATGGCTTGGGGTGTAATCTTTCGCTTCCTGAATATCCACGCCCATGCCCACAAACCAGTTGGAGGTGACCCGGCGTTCGATAATTGCCCGCGCGGTATAACCCGTCCCGGAGGAGGAGCTGCCGGTTTCCATCGCGCCACGGTCGGTATAGCGGCCTGGCTCATCGGTCGGGATCAGGCTCTGGATCGGGTAACGCAGCTCGTCTTTGGTTTTGGAGTGGGACCAGGACACCGAGCCACCCAGCTCCCAGGACCAGTTTTCCGTACGCTTACGCCAGGTCACCGGCAGCGCGAAGGAGACATACTCCTGCGGGCTGTAGTAGCCGCCCTGACCGAGGGAATAGCCGCTCAGATCCTTATCGTAGTGCCAGAGCATATTGGAGACACCGACCGTCAGGCGCTCGTTGTTTTTATTAATGAGCTTGTAGTAATAACCCGTCATCCAGCGGACGCGCCAGTTATCTTCCACATTTTTACCGGTCAGCGTTTCCGCGTTCAGGCTTGACCAGACGCCGTTCGCCTCGCCTTTGTCATAGCTGATGCTTACCCCGCCGCCCGTCGCGCGCACGCCGCCCCAGGTGGTGCCGGTATTGGTATCTTTTTGCCCGGCGAACGCCAGCAGAGAGCTGGAGATAGGCCGACGATGGGCGTTGACGGTGTAGCCGATGGGGCCTAAATCGCTGCTGTAGCTGATACCGCCCACCACGTCGACGACGTCAAAGCCCATTGGCGTGGTACCAATATCCATCGCCCAGGTTTTATTCTGCCAGCCAACGGCGACGCTGGCGCCGCTGTCGCTCTGGCTGGTGTTGCCGCTACACGGCGTGTCGTAGCAGGTCCCCCATTTAGGGTCGTAGGTTCCGTTATTGTTATCAAAGGTGCCGGCGTCCATGTTGACCAGATCGCTTCTGAAGAACATGCGCCCGTCAGAGAGCGGGGCGTCCACCTGGAGCATGGTGGTATGCGCTTTCAGGTCGGAATAGCCGCCCGTGCCGCTGGAGCCCCAGTAGTCGTGCTGCAGCGTGACGTTAATATCCTGCTGACGGTACAAATCACCGGCGTCACTGCGCACGCCGCGCTTCAGCCAGTCATCTTTTTCATCGTTACGCGTCAGACGGGTGAAACTGTCATTGTCCACCGGACGCGTCGTGGTGATGCCGGACGACACCATCGCATCTTTATACGTCTCCAGCGCCTGCTGCGGCTGGCCGTTTTGCGTCTGGAAGCGGGCAGCATCACGCAGCACCAGCGCGCTTTCCATGGAGGCGGGCTGCGATTTAGCCTGCGGAATGATTTTGCTGAAGGTCTGTTCTGCGGCAGCGGAATCGCCCAGACCTGCCTGCGCCATCGCGATCCGGCGCTGCATATTGAGCGACAGCGGCTGGCCGTTTTGCGCGGCGGGCAGTTTCGCGAGCTCCGCACGGGCGGCATCTTTGTTACCTTCCGCGCTGTAAATTTCGGTCAGACCGAGGATCGCGTCTTCGTTCTGCGGCTCACGCTGCAGGACGGCGCTGTACGTCGTTTTCGCCGCGTTCAGATCGCCACGCTGCTGCGCCCAGTCCGCCAGCGTCAGGTCGATGCGGGTGGAGGCAGGCTGCTGACGCAGAAGATTTTCCGCCTCCTGCTCTTTGCCGCTGTCGCGCAGGCGGTTGGCGGTTTCCAGCACCTGATTGCTTTGCAGACGGTCGGCAAGTTCCTGAATGTTGCCGTTCCACTGGCTGCGCGGCAGGGTATTCAGATGCGCCAGCGCGGCCCGGTCCTGATCGTTTCCGGACAGGTAGAGCCCGTTGGCATACACCTGCTCCGGGTCAGACGGTTTCTGGCTGGCAAGCTGGCGCATCAGGGTATCCGCCTGGCTGCGCTGGCCCGCGCTGTAGAGATCGCGCGAGAGACGATACGTTATCCAGACGTCACCGGGCGAGAGTGCCAGACGGCGACGCTGAATTTCTGCCGCCTGAGCGTATTTCCCCTGACTCTCCAGCTGTTCTGCCTGGGCGGAAAGCTGCTCGTTAGTCAGGCTACGCTCAATATCATCAATACTCCTGCGCTGGCTGGCAGAGAGCGACTGGATAAACTGCGAGGCTTTCTCCGGGGACTGCACGCGGTAAACATTGGCAAGGCCGCGAACCGCATTGCTGTTGCCGCTGTCCATACGTAACGCCTGGCGGTAATAACGCTCCGCCGCGTCGTTATCTTTACGCGCGGCGGCAGCATCTCCCAGCCCCAGCACCGCATAGCTGTCGGTATTGTCGACGTTGCGCGCCTGCTGATAGTAACGCTCCGCCTGCGCCGGGTTATTCGCCTTCAGCGCCGCATCCCCCTGCTGGATCAGCAGCCAGTAGCGGTTAACCTTCAGCAAGCTGTCCCATTTACCGCGGTTATCGCTCTGCGGATCGAGGGCAATCGCCTTTTCAAACTGTGCCACCGCGCGGGCGCGGTCGCCTTTCTGGGAATAGGCCTGCCCCAGAGCCCCCACCGCTTCACTGTCGGCATGGTTGGCGCTGACGGCTTTTTGCAGCTCCGCCACCGCCTTACTCCCCTGCCCGGCATCCACTGCCGCCAGCCCTTCCGCTTTCGCGCGGAACGCCGGGTCAGCGAGCTGCTTTTGCTGTGCCTCAAGCTGGGCGCGCGCCGCCGCGACGCTATCGCCGTCGCTGAAGACGGTCAGGTATTTTTGCAGCGCGGTGACGCTGGCGCTGCTGGCTGGCTGGTCTTTGATCTGCTCATACCACATGTCAGAGGCCTGGCCGCGGCCGCCGGTGGATTTAGCCATCTCCTGCAGCACCGCAAAGCCTTCATCACGGCGTCCGCTCTGGAACAGAAGCTGGGCCAGCGTCGTCTGGAGCTGCGTATTCCCAGGGCTGCTGCTGTTTATTTTTTTCAGCTGGTTAATGGCCGCATTGCGACGGGCAGGATCTTTCGCCACCACATTCCAGTATTCCGTCGCCACGTCGCCGCCCGGCGGGTTGCCGCCAAAGAGCTTGTCATAGGCGGCAATCGCCTCCTGCGTGTGCCCTGTCGTAGCGAGTAAGCGCGCCTGCTGAAGCTGCTGGCGGCCATCCGGGGTGGAAAGCAGCATGGTATTGCGTGAGGACTGGTACGCGCCGGAGTCAGGGGCGATCCCCTTCAGGCGGTCCAGCTCTTTTTGCGCTCCGGCGTTATCGCCCTGGCGCAGCAGGTAGCGAAAGCGGGCGGCAATGACGTCAGGGTTGTTCGGATCGATCAGCTCAAGACGGTAGAGCGACTGACGAACCAAATCCTCGCGATGGGTCGATTCGCCCAGCCGAACCTGCTCCAGCAGCTGTTTCTGCTGCGGAGAGTTAACGGCCTGCGCCAGCGGCATCAGTGCCAGCCCAAGCGATAGAGTGAGTAGATTTACTGTGAACTTGCGCATTCCTGGCCCCAATCCGGTATTAATTCACCCTTAGCGGTGAAGCGAAAACGATGCTGATCCCATCCCTGACCAAAAAGAGTCAATACATAGCTGTAGTAGGCATTGTTATCGGGAAAATGATCTGCCACGCGCTGGCGCTGAACCGCCTGGGCATCGCGCTGCTGTAAAAACGGCAGCATCGCGGCAGAGAACCCGACCGGGCCATTGCCGTTGTGTTTACCCGTCGCCACATCCACTTTCTCCGGCGGCACGCCCTGTTTGATTGTCTTTGCCGCCATCGGCTGGAAGCGCGTCAGCAGCCGGGCTTTTTGAGGATCTTTATCGCTCATCATGCCCACCCAAAGATAGACACGGATGGCGTCATAGCCCCCTTCCAGCGTTTTATCCTGCTGTAGCTGCCAGCCTTTGTTTTTCTGATACTGCACCCAGTTCGGCGAGAATCCCTTCGGCGCGCTTTCCAGCAGCAGCCGCAGATTGGTTTCACGCAGCGTGGTCCACGGGGCACCGTAGCGGGTGAAATAGCTCGCTAACTGTGGAGGAAGGTAGCTGGGGTTAAAGCGCCAGGCGTTTTCTTCGGCAAAACCGACTTTACCGGGAAGCAGCATTGAGCCGAGCCCCGGCACTTTCACCACTTCCTCGCTGGCAATGCGTTTTAGCAGTGCCTTGCCCGTTTGGGTATAGTCCGGGTCTTTCCATAACCGGCCCGCTTCGAGCAGCGACCAGGCAATCCAGACATCGGCATCTGAGGCGGAGTTGGTGTCAATCACCCCCCAGTTTTCTTTGTCTTTCTGTCCCCAGAGCCAGGCGGGTAGACGATCGTTGAGATTGCCGCTGGCGAGGTTATCGCGCGTCCACGTCAGCAGCTGGTCAAACGCCTTGCGATCGTTAGCGGCCAGGGCAAAGAACAACGCATAGCTTTGCCCTTCCGACGTTGTAATTTTGCGCGTGTCGCTCGGATCGATGACGCGCCCGCCCTCGCTGATGTAATCCTTTTTAAACTGCTCCCAGGCAGGCCAGGTACAGGCGGCGCGAAGAGGGATCGCCGCCAGCATCAACGCTGCGACTACACACCAGCGAAAGGCTTTCATCACGTCTTACTCATCCGGGTTAAGGCGACGACGGCTGATGATGCGCAGCAGACGCCACAGCACCCATGCCAGCAAGACCACGCTGACCGCAGCCAGGATGGCGAGCAGAACCGGATGGTTCGACAGCGCATACCACAGGCGCTCGAACCACGGCAGATGGCCGACGTAATACACATCACCCACGCGCAGGCTGTTAACGCCGGACTCGCGGATCACCGACACAGAACCAAACATCGCGGCACGTTTGCCGCTGTCGTTCATCGCGGTATTCAGCAGTTCATAGCCACGCGGGCTGTCCGCCAGCAGGGCTATCACGCTACGCTGATCGTTGTAAGGAGACTGGAAGCCCACCACCGCAGCCATCGCCCCCTGAGAGGTTACGGCCGTCTGCGCGCTGGCCTTACGGTCGTTCACGTCCGGCATAATGCTTGGGAACTCGGTCTGGCGAAGCGGCGTGTTAACCCACGACTCGGTGGCTTTCACCAGCAGGTCGATACGTTTTTCATCCTTCAGCTTGTCCGGGATGGTGCCGATCACCATGATATCCGCATCTTTGTTCTGGATCTGACTGCCATCGTCCGTCAACGTGACGTTAACTGCCGGTAATCCGGTTTGCGCGCCTACGGTTGCCATGGTGTCGAGCAGGGTCGTCACCTGACCTTCGTTTGGCGCTTTTGGCATCACCACAATGGATTCAGAGAGATCGGCCATGCGGCTGAACGGGAAACCCGCGTTAGCAAAGGCACGCAGATCCGGCATCGCCAGGAAATGGTAGTACTTCGAGAAGTCGATGGTCGACTCATCGCCGATCACAACGTGGTTTTGTACCGGCTGGAAGGTGATGCAGTTATCCACCGAACCGCCAGGCATCGGGTTCATGTACTGGAAATCAAAACGCAGCTGGTTGATCGCGCCAAGCTTCAGCGCCGGAATAGAGACGTCCGTTTTACCGTCCAGCAGTCCCTGCAGCACCGGCAGGCGGAGCATCAGACGGTTAGTGTCCTGGGTACTTTGCAGGCTGAACGATTGCAGGAACTGGTTGTTCAGGCTGATATCCATGCGCGAGCTGTCTTTCGTCGCCGGCGCGGTATAGCGGTAGTTGAGATTGATATCAATGCCGTTGGTGCGCAGCAGATACAGATCCGGCGGCAGGTTCAGCGACAGGCTGATCGGCGATGGCTCAAGGCCGGAGGCCTGCAGCTGCTCTTCATAGGTTTTCAGTTCACCAAACGTCACGGCGCGGTCGGTACGCACCCAGTTTGGCGCGTCATAAGGTTTACGCGCCAGCAGCGGCTTAACTTCGTCCACCACCACGCTGTTGCCGCGGAAAAGGACGTTGCCCTGAGCAATCGCCTTCGCGGCCTGGACCAGATCTTTATCATCACGACCAAAGACCACCAGCAGCTTCACGTACGGGTTATCCGGGTGGCTTACCATCTCAATGGTTGGCGCTTTGACTTCCGGGTGGTCGCGCAGGAAGCCCGGACGCTTCGCGTTGGTTGCAAAGACAATCGCGTTCCTGTCCGGCATTTTGTCATACATCACCGGGAAGTTCTGACCGCGCCAGCCGGAGCGGGAGCCAAACCAGGAGGCCACAATGGTCGCCGCCAGCTGCTCGGTCACGTCAGGGGACGATGCAAACACCATCGGCAGCGTGAGTGGACGGTTATCACGCGGGTCGAAGAACGGAACCGGGAACGCCGACAGATCGTTTTTCAGCGCCAGCGGCTGGTAGGTCATCTGCAGCGAGGAGTTACGCCCGACGTCCAGCCACAGCGTGTTGCTGGCGGGGTTTTCGCAGACATCGCGGTAGTGACCAACAAACTCCAGACGGATACGGTTAAAGTCGGTGATGAACAGCGGGTTAATCGGCACCTGCGCCTGTGTTTTCTTACCCAGCTGCTCTTTGGTCACCGGCAGAACGTCCATCAGTTCATCGTTCAGGTAGACCTTCAGCTGAGACTGCGTCGGCAGCAGTGATGGCGACGGGGTGTATTCAAGGTTCAGTACCGCATTTGAAACAACCTCATCGCTGCGCATACCAAATTCAATGCTGCCGTTAGGGTTGACGCCGCGCAGCACCATGCTGCCCGGCGGCGGCGCGATTTGCGCGAAGGTCAGCTTCACGTCCCGCGACGGCACATTATCCGCGACAACGGGCGCGTTAGCCCCCCGCACGCCCGGCATCACCTGCCCGATGACCGGATTCTCGACCGGCAGGGTGTTCCCCTCCGTTGGCTGGTTCGGAATGATGTTTTCTGTTTGACCGGGTGCCGCCGTAACAACCGGATCGGTTGCCTGCGCGACGACAGGGACCGTCGGCGCAGGCGTCGCCGCTGCGTTACCGGGTGCTGCGTTAGCCATTGTTGCGGGAAGTGCACTCACTCCCATTGCCACTGCACATAACCAGGAAAGTTTTGTTTTCATCGCGTTATCATCATTGTTGAGCCATAACCGGGTCCGCCTGCTTCGTCTCATCCCGCTCGGGACGACGAGGAATGAACGACACGACCCAGGAAACCAGCGAAGTAAGTGACCGGAAAATTAATTTCACCGACGACGGGGCAAATTCTGCAAGGTGACGATAGCCACGGAACCCCAGCTTCAGAATATCCAGCAGGCTTTCCAGTGGTTTATCTTCCGGGAAGCTGTCCTGCCAGAGAGCCCATGTATCCGCACGGGCAAACGTACACTGCACAAAATCAATGTGTTGCTTTTTGGTCAACGGCATCAGCTGCAGACCCACTTCACTGCCTGCCACACGCACAACCTGCGTCGGGAAGACATACTCCTGCTGACCGCGCTTAAGCAGCAGGTTAACCTTCTGCCCTTCCAGCACTTTCGCCTGGCCGTTGATTTTGATCCCCAGGCCACCGTCAGAGAAGTCGTGCACCGTACAGGAGAAGAGGTGACCATCTTCACGGGCGATCGCCGCAGGCATGCAGATTTCAACGCGATGCGCGCGACGAACCTGTTTACTCTCTACCGACACCGCCACCGCGCCGCCGAGGATAATCAGGTTGTAGAACACCCAGGCCATACTTACAAAGACGGTCAGGATTTCGTTTTCCGGGCCGTAGAAGTAGCGCCAGATACCGGCGATCACGCCGACAATATTCAGCAGCACGAGGAAGATATACGGGCGGGAGATCACCCAGTCGACGTACTCTTCTTCCACCAGACCGCCCTTCGCGGTGACGTTGAATTTCCCTTTGTGCGGGTTAATCAGCGCGACCATCGTCGGCGGCGCGATGTACCACGCCAGCACCGTTTCGTAGATTTCACTCCAGAAGGAGTGCCGGTATTTGCCCTGAATCTTCGAGTTCGTCAGGCTCGCGTGGATCATGTGCGGCAGAACGAACAGCGCAATCATCAGCGCGGGGGCGTAAATGATATAGGCGTGAAGGAGCAGGAACGCCAGCGGCGCGGTCAGGAAGATCAGCCGCGGGATGCCGGACAAGAAGTGGAACATGGCGTTGACGTAGCAGAGACGTTGCGCCAGCTTGAGCCCTTTGCCTATCAGCGGGTTATCGAGGCGGAAAATCTGCACCATGCCGCGCGCCCAGCGAATACGCTGACCGATGTGCGCGGAGAGTGATTCCGTCGCCAGACCGGCGGCCTGAGGGATACGCATATAGGCAGAGGTATAGCCCCGACGGTGCAGGCGCAGCGAGGTATGCGCATCTTCCGTTACCGTTTCAACGGCAATTCCGCCGATTTCATCCAGCGGCTTACGGCGGATAACCGCGCAGGAGCCGCAGAAGAAGGTGGCATCCCACATGTCGTTCCCGTCCTGCACCAGCCCATAGAACAGCGTGCCTTCGTTCGGGGTTTTGCGGAAGCGGCCAAGGTTACGTTCAAACGGGTCCGGCGAGAAGAAGTGGTGCGGCGTCTGCATCATCGCCAGCTCTTTCTCTTTCAGGAACCAGCCCATGGTCATCTGCAGGAACGAGCGCGTCGGCACGTGGTCACAGTCAAAAATCGAGACGAACTCCCCGGAGGCATACTTCAGGGCGTTGTTGATATTCCCGGCCTTCGCGTGCTCGTGAGTCGGGCGGGCGATGTACTCAACGCCGACCTCTTCCGCAAACTGGCGAAACGCCGGACGGTTGCCGTCATCCAGGATCCAGACTTTGAGCTTATCTTTCGGCCAGTCGATGCCCAGCGCGGCATAGATGGTGTTTTTCACCACGCTCAGGTCTTCGTTGTAGGTCGGCACGAAGAGATCGACGGTCGGCCACTGCGTGGTGTCTTTAGGCAGCGGAACCGGCTGGCGGTTGAGCGGCCAGATCACCTGGAAATAGCCTAGCACCAGCACAATCCACGCGTAGGTCTCAGCAAACAGCAGCACCAGACCGCACACCAGGCTGACCGGGTCGTCCCAGTTCAGCGTTGAGGTGTAACGCCACCAGATGTAGCGGCAGGAAACCGTCAGCGACAGCACAATCAGCATCAGCGCCGAGAAACGGCCCGGAATACGACGAACCAGCAACGCAACGCCCCACAGCAGGATCAGGAAGATGAACTGCGCCAGGGGGTTGAAAGGTTGCGTAATACAAACCAGCGCCAGAATGAGCGAGAACACGACAATCACGCCGAGAATAAAACGCCGCAAGCCTGGTTGGAGATGCCCAAGCTCTTTATGGTTATCCAGATGGCTGGTCTTATCGCTGACGCTAGCGGGCAGTTTATCCAGCCACTGGTGATAGCGTTCACGTAACTGCTGTACGCGGGAATAGCTGCGCCAGTGCGGCGTTATTTTCTCCGTTCGGGATGACGATATTGCCAGCCAGACGGCCTGAATAAGATAGCGCGCCGGGTCCAAAGGCCGTGGTCGGTCGGGGTTAATGTGTGGGTATAATTCGCCGTGACGCGCACGGATGCGCTGCCAGCGCGGGTGCTCGAGTGGAATGAACGTCCAGGCCAGAATCAGCCAGAAACAGCCGAGCGCGGCGCTGAATGCCAGAGCACCATGCCGGCGAAAGTGCCGGTAATGATCGCTCAAACGCGAACTGACCGGCGGGATGAGAAGCCAGCTGGCGAGTCGACTCATACCGAACTCCCGGCAGGCTCCGCCTTGCTGGCGAAGTTCAGCAGACACCAGTTCGCCAGCGTCAGGATCTCTTCTGCTGCCAACGAGTCGCTGCGGTATTCGCCCAGCGGCTGCTTGGAGGCGAGGCATTCCGCCATCCCCTCATCCCGATGAATCACAATGGGAAGCAGGCGGCGCTGGCTTTGCAGCCACACCTGATAGAGATCGTCCTGGATTTGGCTACCGATACGTAAATCGTTAATCAGAAGGTGCGCGTTCTGAGGCAGCCCCTGCTGATGCAGGCGAATATGGCAGTTCGCATCGACGTTCACCACGGAAAGTACATGATCGCACTGGGCGATGAGCTGCCGGGTCAGCGTCCCGGCGCCGTGCGGCAGATCCAGCAGGATCCACTGGTAGTACCCCTTTTCTTTCAGGCTCTGCAGCGCAAGCGTGAACTGCGAAAACAGACGCTGATAGGCGGCTTCATTCTCGCGTTCTGTGGTGGTCAGTTGGCCAAAAGGCAGTAAATCCAGCTGGGAGGTATAGCGTAGCCCCGCATCCCGCCAGTCTTTGTCATCAAGCAGCGCGCGGGCCCAGCCCTCTTCGCGAGTGAAATCGACGTTGAACGACATACGCAGCAAATTATCGGCGCAGGCGTCAATCACAAGCACCGATTCACCTAAAAGCTGTAATGACCACGCCAGCGCCGCGGTAACAGATGTGGTACCCACACCGCCACGGACGCCCTGTAATCCGAGTATGGCCATCAATGGCTCCCTTAATGTTGATGGGCGAATTCAGCTAATAACGGCCAGCGTTTAATAGCAGCAGCCAACTGTTCCCGCTGGGAAATATCGGTGTAATCTATTTCAGGTAGAGAAAAGGCCTGCGCCAGCGCCAGAAAATCGTTTTGGAATGTGTAACCCAGAGTCGAGTCGACTGGGGTTGCAGGTTCGTTATTATCCATTCTTATTCCATCCCTTTGAGGAAAATCGCACGCTCGGAAGTTGCGGGGCATCCTGCCCTGACAAATTTCATTTACATGCTAAATCTGATGTTCTTTAATTTCAATGTTAGGTTTATTTCTACGCTTTCGCTAGTAAACTGAGATACAGGCAAATTAGACGAAAAGAGGGACATCGTGGACTCCATATTTTCTATTGGCATCCAGTCATTATGGGACGAATTGAGCCACATGCCAGTCGGTGGAGTCTGGTGGATTAATACGGATCGTAATGAAGACGCTATCAGCCTGGTAAACCAGACAATTGCCGCTCAGGATAAGGATTCCCGCGTGGCCGTCATTAGCATGGGCGAAGAGCCGAAGAAAATAATTACGCTGGAAAGCGACAGCGGCCCCCAGAAAGTACGTTTGTTTTCTATGTCAGCGGAAGCGGATAGTCTATACTTTTTGTCCCGCGACGTTCAGTGCTCTATAGATCCGGATCACTATTTAGTGATTCTTAAATGTGCAAATAACATACTGCAAAATATTCCTGCGGAAAAACTGCTGTCGTGGCTGGAAAAAATCAATAAATGGGCAAAGTTTCAAAATTGCACGCTATTGGTCGTCAACCCCGGCAGTAATAACGACAAGCTGTTCTCACTTTTGATGGGCGAATATCGCTCCCTGTTCGGGCTGGCAAGTCTTCGTGACCAGGCAGGCAGCTATCTCTACGATATTGCCTTCTGGTGCAATGAAAAGGGCGTGAGCGCCAGGCAACAGCTGACTCTTAAACATATTGAGGGGAAATGGCACCTGGCACAGCAGGAAGAAACCGTGGTGCAGCCGCGCAGCGATGAAAAGCGCATCCTGAGCCATATTGCGGTTTTAGAGGGCGCGCCCGCGCTTTCGGAAAACTGGTCACTGTTTGAGTCTAACGAAGCGCTTTTTCATGAAGCCCGCACCACCCAGGCAGCCACCCTCGTTTTCTCGTTGATGCAGAATAATCAGATTGAAACGCTGGCGAGACAAATTCACACCCTGCGCCGCCAGCGCGGCAGCGCGTTAAAAATTGTGGTACGCGAAAATAATACCAGCCTGCGCGCTACCGATGAGCGTCTGCTTCTGGGCTGCGGGGCAAATATGGTTATCCCCTGGAATGCGCCACTGTCACGCTGCCTGACGCTTATTGAAAGCGTTCAGGGTCAGCAGTTCAGTCGCCATGTACCGGAAGATATCTCCACGCTGCTCTCCATGACCCAGCCGATGAAGCTGCGTGGCTACCAGAAATGGGATACGTTCTGCGATGCCGTCGGCAACATGATGAGCAACACGTTACTTCCGGCGGACGGGAAAGGGGTTATGGTTGCCCTGCGGCCGGTCCCGGGCATTCGCGTTGAGCAGGCGCTCACCCTGTGTCGCCCGAACCGTACAGGGGACATCATGACCATTGGCGACAATCGCCTGGTGCTGTTTTTGTCGTTTTGCCGGGTCAACGATCTTGATACCGCGCTTAACCACATCTTCCCCCTGCCTACCGGGGATATTTTCTCGAACCGTATGATTTGGTTCGAAGATAATGCTATCAGCGCAGAGCTGGTGCAAATGCGCGCTCTCCAGCCTGAACAATGGGTTAAACCGCTCGCAATCACGAGCGATGTAAAACCGCTCCTCAATGCCAGACATGACGGACATGTCTGGCGTCGGGTTCCGGAACCCCTTCGCTTATTAACTGAGAACGGGGAGAACGCACCATCATGAATATCAGCGATATCATCCAACTGGTCGTATTCTGCGCGCTGATCTTTTTCCCGCTTGGCTACTATGCACGCCATTCCATACGCCGTATCCGTGATACGGCCAGAGTGATGTTTGTAAAACCTCGCTATGTAAAACCAGCCGGAACACTGACACGGGCATCACACGTCAAGGCAGACCGTAAACATGACTAATTCTTCCTATACCGCTTCGTCACCCTCGCCGCTCTGGCAATACTGGCGCGGCCTTTCCGGCTGGAACTTCTACTTTCTGGTGAAGTTTGGCCTGCTTTGGGCAGGTTATCTGAATTTCCATCCCCTGCTTAACCTGGTGTTTATGGCCTTCCTGCTGATGCCTCTGCCGAACATCAGGCTGCATCGTTTACGCCATTGGGTGGCCATCCCCATCGGCTTTGCGCTGTTCTGGCACGATACCTGGCTGCCTGGTCCGGAAAGCATAATGAGCCAGGGATCGCAGGTCGCGGGCTTCAGCGCAGACTATATGCTTGACCTGGTTGAGCGTTTCATTAACTGGCAGATGATTGGCGCCGTCTTTGTCCTGCTGGTTGCCTGGCTGTTCCTGTCTCAGTGGATCCGCGTTACGGTGTTTGTCGTCGCCATTATGATCTGGCTTAACGTGCTGACGCTGGCGGGGCCAAGCTTTTCCCTGTGGCCTGCCGGCCAGCCGACGACAACGGTGACCACGACGGGAGGAAGCGCAGCGGCTACCGTTACAACGGCAGGCGATACGCCGGTGGTGGGCGATATTCCAACGCAGACCGCACCGCCGACCTCCACCAATCTTAATGCCTGGCTCTCCAGCTTCTATACCGCTGAAGATAAGCGACAGACGAAATTCCCGGATGCGCTGCCAGCCGATGCGCAGCCGTTTGAGCTGCTGGTGATTAACATCTGTTCCCTCTCCTGGGCCGACGTGGATGCCGCCGGTTTGATGTCTCACCCGCTGTGGTCCCACTTTGACATCCAGTTTAAAGATTTTAACTCTGCCACCTCATACAGCGGCCCGGCGGCAATCCGCCTGCTGCGAGCAAGCTGCGGTCAGGCATCGCATAAAAACCTGTATCAGCCCGCTGGCAACCAGTGTTATTTGTTCGATAATCTCGCGAAGCTGGGCTTTACGCAGCACCTGATGCTGGGGCATAACGGTCAGTTCGGTAACTTCCTGAAAGAGGTACGTGAACAGGGTGGCATGCAGGCGCCACTGATGGATCAAACCGGTCTTCCCGTTACGCTGCTGGGCTTCGATGGCTCGCCGGTTTATGACGATACCGCCGTGCTGCAGCGCTGGCTGCAGACCATCGAAAAAGACAGTAATCCGCGCAGTGCAACGTTCTATAACACCCTGCCGCTTCACGACGGTAACCACTTCCCGGGGGTGAGTAAAACGGCGGATTACAAAGTGCGGGCGCAGAAATTCTTCGACGAGCTGGACGCGTTCTTCACGGAGCTGGAAAAATCTGGCCGTAAAGTGATGGTGGTCGTGGTACCTGAGCACGGTGGCGCGCTGAAAGGCGACAGAATGCAGGTATCCGGTCTGCGCGATATCCCAAGCCCGTCCATTACCAACGTGCCTGCAGGCATTAAATTCTTTGGTATGAAGGCACCGCACCAGGGCGCACCAATTGAGATTACCCAGCCAAGCAGCTATCTGGCGATTTCAGAACTGGTTGCCCGCGCCGTTGACGGGAAGCTGTTTGTGGAAGATAGCGTGAACTGGGATCAGCTCACCAGCAACCTGCCGCAAACGGCAGAAGTCTCCGAGAACGCCAACGCGGTGGTGATTCAGTATCAGAACAAACCGTACGTTCGCCTGAACGGCGGGGACTGGGTACCGTATCCGCAGTAACTGATTTCCCCCTCTTCCCACAGGGGAGAGGGGATAGTCAGTGCGTCATTATTGCGCTGAAATCCACACCTGCATTTTCAGACTTGCCGAATCGTCGTCGTCTTTAGAGGTGATTTCGGGCTCTACGGAAGGCTGCCCCATCGTTAAATGCCAGGGTAGCGCAGACGGATTTTCGCATCGTTTACTCCATCCGGTTATTCGGCGCTTCGCAGGGAAATCTCACCGCCCACCCAGGGCTTGATCGCGCCATCCTGCTCCAGAAGCAGCGCGCCCTGTGCGTCAATACCGCGGGAAATGCCGTAAATCTCTTTATCACCAATCAGCAGCTTCACCGGACGGTTGATGAAGTTATCCAGCTTTTCCCAACGAGACAAGAACGGTGCCAGGCCTTCCTGTTCAAAAAGCGTGAGTGAACTGCGCAGCTCTTTAATCATGCGCACGGCAAGGGTGTTACGATCGATGACAATCCCCGCCTCCTGAAGATTGGTCCAGGCCTGATTCACCACGTCATCCTGGACAGTACGCATCACCATATTGAGGCCCGCGCCAATAACAATTTGCGCCGCATCACCGGTTTTACCCGTCAGTTCGACCAGAATACCGGCAAGTTTACGATCGTTAAGGTACAGATCGTTTGGCCACTTAACGCGGACCCGATCGGCACCCAGATCGTGCAGCACTTCCGCCATGACGATACCAATGACCAGACTCAGGCCAATGGCTGCGGCAGGCCCCTGCTCCAGACGCCAGTACATGGACAGATAGAGATTGGCGCCAAATGGCGAGAACCATTTGCGACCGCGACGGCCACGACCGGCCTGCTGGTATTCAGCAACACAGGCATCGCCGGACGAGAGTTCGCTCAGCCGATCCATAAGGTACTGGTTCGTCGAATCAATCACCGGCAGCACCGCAACGTTGCCGTGTCCAAGCTGGCTGCGGATGACGTCTTCATTCAGCAATTGAATTGGCTCCGGCAGGCTGTAGCCTTTTCCCGGCACCGTGAACACATCGACGCCCCAGTCGCGAAGCGTCTGGATATGCTTGTTAATGCCGGCACGGCTCATGCCCAGCTGCTCGCCCAGCTGTTCGCCAGAGTGAAACTCCCCGTCAGCAAGGATGCTAATCAGGGTTAACGGAATGGTATTGTCCTTCACGCAATGGTCTCCACGGCATTCACTTCACCTGTGCGGCCAATGAAGCGGACTTCTGGCTCCAGCCAGACGCTAAACTTTTCGCCCACACGTTGACGAACATAATGCGCCAGCTGGACAACATCATCGCTGGTCGCATCGCATTGATTAATCAGTACCAGAGCCTGCTGCTGGTGAACGGCAGCGCCACCTACGGACGTGCCTTTTAACTGGCATTGATCGATCAGCCAGCCAGCGGCCAGCTTCACGCTGCCATCTGCCTGAGGATAATGTGGCGCAGTGGGCCATCCTTCAAGAAAGGCTTTTGCATTTTCGCTGCTAATAACCGGATTTTTGAAGAAGCTTCCTGCATTTCCATTTACTTTCGGATCGGGAAGTTTGGTCATTCGCATATGGCAAACTGAGTCAAATACGTCGCGGGGAGTGACGGTTGCCGGATCGAGACGCGTTAAATCGCCATAGGTCAGCACCGGCTGCCAGTTCTTTGGCAGACGCAGGCCCACGGCGACAATCACGTAGCGATCCTGATATTCATGCTTGAAGATACTGTCACGATAGCCAAACCGACACTGTTCTGCCGTTAAGCGCTTAGCCGTTCCGGTCGCCAGTTCGATGCAGTCGACATATTCACAGACATGTTTCAGTTCGATGCCGTAGGCACCGATGTTTTGGATGGGTGACGATCCGGCGCAGCCTGGTATAAGCGCCAGGTTTTCCAGACCCGGCATCCCTTTTTCGAGGGTAAATTGCACCAGCTGATGCCAGTTTTCTCCGGCCCCCACGTGCAGATGCCAGCTATCGGCATGCTCTTCCACACCAATGCCCATGATGCGGTTAACGATCACCGTTCCCGCGAAATCGTCGAGAAACAGGACATTGCTTCCTTCGCCCAGAATCAGTACGGGTTCGTTATTTTCTGTTGCGCTTTGCCATGCATCCAGCAGCTGCTGTGCAGTATCGGCACGTACAATTTGATTAGCATTACGTTGAATGCCAAAGGTATTCCAGGGCTTAAGGGAGTGGTTCATAGACGCTATCCTGATGCAAAAACGCAGGTAGTTTACCGTATAAGCAGGGCGTTGGGGGATTAGTTTGTGCAGCGCAGAAACGCAAAAAGGCCATCCTTTCGGATGGCCTCTTCACTTATTTGATGCCTGGCAGTTCCCTACTCTCACATGGGGAGACCCCACACTACCATCGGCGCTACGGCGTTTCACTTCTGAGTTCGGCATGGGGTCAGGTGGGACCACCGCGCTAAAGCCGCCAGGCAAATTCTGTTAATCTGTATCAGGCTGAAAATCGTCTCTCTCACCGCCAAAACAGCTTCGGCGTTGTAAGGTTAAGCCTCACGGTTCATTAGTACCGGTTAGCTCAACGCATCGCTGCGCTTACACACCCGGCCTATCAACGTCGTCGTCTTCAACGTTCCTTCAGGAGACTTAAAGTCTCAGGGAGAACTCATCTCGGGGCAAGTTTCGTGCTTAGATGCTTTCAGCACTTATCTCTTCCGCATTTAGCTACCGGGCAGTGCCATTGGCATGACAACCCGAACACCAGTGATGCGTCCACTCCGGTCCTCTCGTACTAGGAGCAGCCCCCCTCAATTCTCCAGCGCCCACGGCAGATAGGGACCGAACTGTCTCACGACGTTCTAAACCCAGCTCGCGTACCACTTTAAATGGCGAACAGCCATACCCTTGGGACCTACTTCAGCCCCAGGATGTGATGAGCCGACATCGAGGTGCCAAACACCGCCGTCGATATGAACTCTTGGGCGGTATCAGCCTGTTATCCCCGGAGTACCTTTTATCCGTTGAGCGATGGCCCTTCCATTCAGAACCACCGGATCACTATGACCTGCTTTCGCACCTGCTCGAGCCGTCACTCTCGCAGTCAAGCTAGCTTATGCCATTGCACTAACCTCCTGATGTCCGACCAGGATTAGCTAACCTTCGTGCTCCTCCGTTACTCTTTGGGAGGAGACCGCCCCAGTCAAACTACCCACCAGACACTGTCCGCAACCCGGATCACGGGTCCACGTTAGAACACCAGCCATTAAAGGGTGGTATTTCAAGGACGGCTCCACGCAGACTGGCGTCCACGCTTCAAAGCCTCCCACCTATCCTACACATCAAGGACCAGTGTTCAGTGTCAAGCTATAGTAAAGGTTCACGGGGTCTTTCCGTCTTGCCGCGGGTACACTGCATCTTCACAGCGAGTTCAATTTCACTGAGTCTCGGGTGGAGACAGCCTGGCCATCATTACGCCATTCGTGCAGGTCGGAACTTACCCGACAAGGAATTTCGCTACCTTAGGACCGTTATAGTTACGGCCGCCGTTTACCGGGGCTTCGATCAAGAGCTTCGCGTTGCCGCTAACCCCATCAATTAACCTTCCGGCACCGGGCAGGCGTCACACCGTATACGTCCACTTTCGTGTTTGCACAGTGCTGTGTTTTTAATAAACAGTTGCAGCCAGCTGGTATCTTCGACTGATTTCAGCTCCGCCCGCAGGGGCTTCACCTACATATCAGCGTGCCTTCTCCCGAAGTTACGGCACCATTTTGCCTAGTTCCTTCACCCGAGTTCTCTCAAGCGCCTTGGTATTCTCTACCTGACCACCTGTGTCGGTTTGGGGTACGATTTG